>DAOUAQ010000083.1:0-5166 GCA_034433375.1 Anaerolineae bacterium
AACTACCCGGAGATCGTCGAACGCGAGGTAGCCAGTTTCGCCGGCTTGTTCCCCGACGTGTACGTGGGCTTCAAGTTCCTCTCCGACTATCACCAGATCGCGCTCACCGACGATCGCTACCGGCCCGCCTGGGAATACGCCGACGCGCGCGGCCTGCTCGTGCTGGCGCACACGTGGGGCGGCAGCCGTTTCGATGGCGAGGACGTGGTGCGGCAGGTCGCGGAGCGGTATCCCAACGTCAAGTTTCTCCTGGGGCACTCGTGTCACGGCGCGTGGGATGCAGCGGTGCAGTTGGCGCGCGATTTCCCCAACGTTTACCTGGAACTCACCGCCGTCTTCGACGACCGGGGCGTGATTGAGAAGTTTGTCCGTGAGGCCGGCTCTGAACGGATGCTCTTCGGCACGGATTTGCCGTGGTTTGATCCACATCACGCCGTCGGTGTGCTGCTCAACGCCGACATCAGCGACGACGACCGCCACAACATCTGTCACCGCAACGCCGAACGTCTGCTGACGCCGTTGATGGCGGAGAAGTGGCGTGTCAGTCGCTCGTCCGCAACCGTTTCTCCACCCCCCCCGTCAGCAGCGACAGACTGAACGTCAGCACCATGTACAACGCCGCCACGGTGATCCACGTCTCGAAGATGTAGCGCGTCGCCACGACGACTTGCCGCCCCATAAACGTTAGTTCCTGGATGGAGACGACTGACGCGATAGCTGAGTATTTGATCGTGTTGATGAATTCGTTCGCCAGTGCGGGCAGCACCCGCTTGATAACCTGCGGCATGACCACAAAGCGCATTTCGTCAGCCCACGATAATCCCAACGAGTAGGCGGCCTCACGCTGCCCCCGTTCGATGGATTCAATCCCCGCGCGGATGATCTCGGCGATGTATGCGCCTTCGAAAAAGGCGAGGGTGATGACGCCGGAGATGAATTGCACGAACAATGATTTCTCTGCAAAGAAGAACGTTACAACCCTTTGGGTGTCCGCGGGAAGGCTGCGGATGAACGTCTCAATGCCCAACAGAGGCATGATTTGATCAATGACGAAGAAGTAGAAGATGAAGATGAGTACGAGCGGGGGGAGATTGCGCACCAGTTCCACGTAACTTCTGCCGACCATGCGCAAGAACAGCGTTGTGCTGGTGCGACACAGTGCGACGATCAGCCCGACGAGCATCGCCGGCAGCATGGCCCACAGCGACAATTTCAGCGTGGTGATGAGACCCTGCAACAGGTAGTTGGGAATCCACCGGCCTGTTGCCGGGTCACGGCGCAACAAGAACTGTGGAATCGCCGCCCAATTGCCTTTGTATTCCAACCCATATTTGACGCGGTAGTAGATATACACTCCTGCCGCGAGGCAGAAGAGCAGCAAAACAGCGTCTATGGCACGGAATTTTGGTTTTCGGGTGAGCAAGTTACAGCTCCCATAGGGCACGGGTAAACACGAATTTTCTGTAACCTCGACCGTGTTTGCCGTGAACATCCGAGTCCCATAAAATAGTTATTGCCCTAAAAGGGATTTCCAATCCTTCGTGCCGTACCAGTAGTCGGCGCGCTCTGCGAGCCAGTCCTGATTGACCAGAATCCAGGCATTGAAGAACGCGAGCGTGTCCGGATCGCCCTTGCGGACGGCGAAGGCGCTCGGTTGGAGGTTCAGCAATTCCCCGCCCAGGGGCCGGTACAGCACGTCGGGATAGTCGGCGGCCCAGAACGCAGGGGTGGGGGAGGAGGAGAAAGCCGCGTGCGCGTTGCCGTTGAGTACGTCCTGGATGACCGCTTCGTCGGTGTCGAACTGGTGTAACTCAGCTTTCGGCGCATATTTCTTGGCTGCATCCACGGGCGTGGCGCCCAAGCGCACGGCGATGACGACGTCCTCACGGTTAAGACCCTCAAGGTCGGTCAGACCCGGCAGCATATTCTGGTTGACGACGACATCAATGCCGCTCCACTCGTAAGGGTCCGAGAAGTTGACCTTCAGCGCGCGCTCCGCCGTGACGCCCATCCCGCCGATGATCACGTCAAACTTCCCCGTGAGCAGCGCGGGGATGATGCCTGACCATTCGGTGGGCACGAATTCCACCTCGACGCCCATATCCGCCGCCAGCTTTTTGGCGACGTCCACCTCGAAGCCGACCAGATTGCCGTCCTTGTCCTTGAAGGCCCACGGCACGAAGATGTCGAGACCGACTTTGAGGACGCCGCGTTGCAAAATCCCGTCAATCTGACTTTTTACCCCGCCTGTCTGTCCGCCCAACGCGCTGGAACATGCCGCCAGCAAACCTGTGAGCAGCGCGACGATTGCCGCTGCCGTTACAACCTTTTGCCAATGATGTGTGTGACTCATGGTATCCCTCCTCATATAAAATAAACCGTTAATCTCGCTAGTCTGCGCGAACGTTTCTTGAAAATTAGCGAAAATTCGCGTGATTCGCGGTTAAGATTTTCGTCCACGTTGGCGTCGAATTCTACATAAGAACTCCTTACAAAATTTGGCTGAGAAAGCGTTGGGTGCGTTCTTCCTGCGGGTGTTCGAAGATGCGCTCTGGCGTGCCCGTTTCTACGATTTGCCCGCCATCCATGAAGATCACCCAATCGCTGACCTCGCGCGCGAAGCCCATCTCGTGGGTCACGACCACCATCGTCATCCCCGATCTGGCTAAGGTCTTCATCACGTCGAGCACTTCGTTGATCATTTCTGGGTCCAGCGCGCTGGTCGGTTCGTCGAACAGCATCACTTTAGGCGCCATCGCCAGGGCGCGCGCAATCGCCACCCGCTGCTGCTGCCCGCCGGAGAGTTGCGCCGGGTAGTTGTTGGCCTTGTCGGCGATCCCCACCATCTGCAATAATTCCATGCTGCGCTGTGTGGCGCTGGCCTTGTCTTTCTGGCGCACGCGCCGCTGGGCCAGGTTCACATTCTCCAATGCTGTGAGGTGCGGGAAGAGGTTGAACGATTGGAAGACCATCCCTACTTCCTTGCGGATTTCCAGTCGGTGGTGTTTGTCGTCATCCAGTGGGATGCCGTCCACGACAATCGCGCCGCTTTCCGCCGTTTCCAGCCCGTTGATGCAACGCAGCAGCGTGGACTTGCCCGATCCCGACGGTCCCATAATCACGACGACTTCTCGCCGCCGGATCTTCGCCGAGAAATTTTTGACCGCCTCGACCCCGCCGGTAAACGTCTTGCTGACGCTCTCGATTTTGATGATGTAATCTTCAGATGTTTCGTTCATTGTTTGACTCGTTGCTTGATACTGGATACTGGATACTGGATACTCGATACTCGATACTCGATGCTGGATCGAATGGCGAGTTTCCAGCATCCAGCTTCTAGCTTCCAGCTTCTTGCTTCCAGCTTCCAATTTCACGTCAGGATTTTGACCCGTTTTTCCATCGCGTACACGATCAACGATAATGGCACGGTAATCGCCAGATAGATCGCGGCGGTGGCAAACCAGACCTCGAACGTGAGAAAGGTGTCGGCGGCGATCACCCGCGCCTGTAATGCCAGATCGCTCAACGCGACCAGGCTGACGAGCGATGTGTTCTTGATCAGGCTGATGACCTCGCCGGTCAGCGGCGGCAGGATGCGCCGGATGGCTTGCGGCAAGATGACGTCGTGGTACGTATCGAAGCGGCTCAATCCCAGGCTGTAGGCGGCTTCCCACTGCCCCTTGTGCAGCGAGACGATCCCGGCCCGGAAAATCTCCGACATATACGATCCCTCGAACAGGCTCAACGCCATCACCGCCGAGGCGAACCGTCCGAGGCCCAGAATCGGGCCGATGACGAAGTAGAGCAGGTACACCTGGACGATCAGCGGCGTGTTACGGATGACTTCCAGGTATACGCGGGTCAGCGCCCGGCCCATAAACGAATCCGACAGGCGCAAAAGCGCCGTCGCCAGCCCAATCGCCAGCGCCAGCACAAGGCTGACGCCCGAAATTCTGAAGGTGAAGAGCAACCCCTTGATCAAGTCGCCGACGACCAGCCGGCCTTCTTCGATCCTGAACAGGTAGCGCGGCAAACGATACCACTGCCAATAATAGCCCAGTCTGGCGCTGCTGAGCGAGATGAGCCAGACTCCCACCGCAATCAAGAGGGCGAACTGGATGATGTCTTTTCCAGGGGAGCGGAAAAGGAAGCTCCTCGGATTGCGTCTGCGGATACTCGCCATGTTTGTCTGCATCGGTGTTATGTGTGCGCGCGCATCGTTTCTCTTTGCGCCATTTGCGTGATGATGTCAGCGACCGTGATTTCGCCCAGCGCATCCTCAACCAGGCGATCCATCTGCTCAAACACCTCGATCAAAACTGCCTGGATGTTGCGTCCTACAGGGCAATAAGGGTTGGGTTCGTTGGGATGCAATCCGAAGAATGTTTCTTCTTTCGTCAATTGATAGACATCCTTCAAGGTGATCTGCGCCGGGTCTTTCGTCAGAATGGCGCCCCCTGTGCTCCCTGGGATTGTGTCCACCAGCGCGACATCGCGCAGACGCCCCACGATCTGTCGAACGACAACCGGGTTGGTGTTGACACTGCCGGCGATCCACCTTGAAGAAAGGGGGTGGTTGGCTTTGCCGAGTAGAGTCAGCACATGAACCATCGCTGTAAATTGACTGTTTGCACTCATATATGTAAACATATTACTTACATATCGTGATTTGTCAAGAGGGGATTTGTGTCGCTCGGGAGCAAATTGCAGTTGCACGTTTTGCGCCCTGTACTAGAATACCTTTCGACCGTTCAGCCGTTCAAACGTTTCAACGATTATTTCAGGAGGCTTATCCAGCATGTCACACCATTCGCGCGACCGTTATCGGAACTTCGCTGTCGCCATCTACTGCACCGTCTACGATGCGCAGAAAATGGCCGACCTCGTCTGGCTGGAACAGCGTTTCGACGTCATCAGCCGCTACGTGAAGGTGAACAAGGTCTATCTGGAGACGCACCGCGACGCCGTCATCGCGCCGGAGGCGACGATGAAACAGGCGCAGCAATTTTTCGCCGAACGCGGCGTCAAAACGTCCGGCGGGATTACCTACACCGTCAACGAGCGCAACCGCTTCCAGACCTATTGTTATACCGACCCGGAAGACCGCCAGAAAGTGAAAGAGATCGCCGAATACACCGCCAGCCTGTTCGACGCCTTCATCCTCGA
>DAOUAQ010000084.1:0-3126 GCA_034433375.1 Anaerolineae bacterium
TTGCAGTTTGGCGCGTTCTTTCAGTGGGATAGCAAGACGCGCCAGGAGCACAATGTCCCGATGGGGCCGGCGAATCCACAGGCGCTCAATCGGTATGCGTATTGTTTGAATAATCCGCTGCGGTATACGGATCCTAGCGGGCATTGGAATTTTGAGTTGGAACTCACTGCTGAACAAGCACAAGCGATCATTAATTTTGATAAACGGCTTGATACTATAGAAGCCCAAAAAGTTGTTGCTGGCGCTATGGCATTCGGGATACTTCAGGCCGCCTTAAAATATGCCAAGGTTTTTCCAACCCATGAACAAAATATTGCCCAGATAGAAGCAGCTATTGAGACAGTGCGCGCTGTAAATCCGTCTGTAGCTGGATTTATGGCATGGCTGGTTTCTCCTGAAGCGGCTTTATTCGGTGGCATTCTAGCAACAGTTGGTGGAGCTGACCTCGCATGGACCAGATACGACATCAGCCGGCTTGCTGATGCTTTGGGTGAGATTAACGCAGGGACAAACGGTGCCAGTCTTTCCCTAAAAGGATGCGGCATTTATAGAATTACCGCTACAAACCAAAATGGTAGTGCGTCGTTTACTACGGCTGTGATAGGCCCATGGGGGAGTCTGGTGGTTCCAATTATAGGTACTACAGCGATTTATCAGTAGCCTACTTGGGGTAAGACAATCATTTCATATGCATGAAAAAAAGGTAGACATACGATGAGTATATGGGATTGGATCATTACTACCATAGCTATACTTTCGTTGTTGGTTTGGCTGTATGTGTTGGCATCTTTTTTTCGGGAAATCCGACAGGCCAAATTATCCGAACATCCAATGAGTCCTGAGTTGAAACGAAAACTTTCTATAGTTATTTGGGGATCGGCCTGGGCATTTATAATGATAGTTTGGTTGATATTAGACATTATCACATGAACTAAAGGCTGCTCGTGGTATAGTCTCAGGGCTTGAAACGCAAGCGGAAGTTGAAATGCACCTATAACTGGACGTAAAAACAGCAAGTGCAGTACTGCCATTGTATCGCCGAAAACCGCCTGACGGCCGTAAGCGGCGCGACCAGCGCCACCTTTGTCTACGACGGCGACGGCAACCGCGTCAAATCCGTAATGGGCGGCGTGACCACCTACTACATCGGCAACCACTTCGAGTGGCCCGGCAGCGCGAGCACAGCGGAACTCCCCTGCTCCGGTTGCCTTCTTCCCCATTCCGCATTACAATACCGGCGTCATCAACACAGAGGAGGCTGGAAATGCGCAAGTTCTTCTCGTATGGACCGGTGAATACCAATCTGCACTACTACGCGCCGCGTGAGGCGTTGATCGCCAGCGCCTACACCCATCTGCTCGGCGAAGTCCCGGAGGAAACCGGACACTACATCACCGTCTGGGGGCCGCGCCAGACCGGCAAGACCTGGGTGATGCAGCGTGTGCTGTGGCGCTTGCAGGCCGATCAACGCTTCGATGTGCTGAAGATCAACCTGGAACATCTGAAGTTAGCGTCAGATGTCACGGCTATCATCGCTGACATTGTGCGGGAAATCGTCAAATCGCTGTGTCTGGCCCCTTTCGAGGCCTCGGAACCGCAAGATTTCTATCACATCTTCGAACGCGGCGTGCTCCACAAACCCCTGATCCTGATCCTGGACGAATTCGACGCGCTGAGTGAAGAGGCGATCACGGGCATCGTGAGCGTCTTGCGCAACGTCTATGTGCGGCGCAACGACCAGGCGAACTTGCCGAGCGGGGAGCGCGACTACCTGCTGCACGGGGTGGCCTTGATCGGCGTGCGGGCCGTGCTGGGGGTGGAGAATCCGCGCGGCAGCCCCTTCAACGTGCAGCGCAGTCTGCGCATCCCCAACCTCACCGCCGACGAGGTGCGCGGGATGTACCTCTGGTACGAGCGCGAGAGCGGGCAAGCGCTCGCGCCGGAGGTGATCGAGCGTGTCTTCTACGAGACGCAAGGCCAGCCGGGTCTCGTCTCCTGGCTAGGCGAACTGCTCACCGAGACCTACAACGCGACGCCCACCGCTCCCATCACGATGACGGACTTCGACGCGGTCTACGCGCGCGCATTGGACGTGTTGCCCAACAACAACATCCTCAACATCATCAGCAAGGCGCGCCAGGAGCCGTACAAAGAGGTGGTGTTGGAGTTGTTCCGCACTCGCGAGCCTCAATTGTTCAAGTATGATGATCCGCGCCTGAACTTCCTGTACCTCAACGGCGTGATTGACTGGATGGAAGAGTCTCCCACCCGGCGGGTTGTCAAGTTCCCGTGCCCCTTCGTGCAAAAACGCCTGTTCAACTACTTCGCCTACACCTTGTTCGAGCAAACCGGGCGCCTCTACCCGCCCTTCGAGGACCTGAGCGACACGATCACCGAGGAACGCCTGTACGTGGCCGGGTTGTTGCGCCGCTACGAACGTTACCTGCAGGAGAATCGGAGCTGGCTGTTGAAGGCTGCTCCGCGCCGCAGCGACCTGCGCATCTATGAAGCGGTCTTTCACTTCAGCCTCTATC
This sequence comes from Anaerolineae bacterium, assembly GCA_034433375.1. GTDB lineage: Bacteria > Chloroflexota > Anaerolineae > B4-G1 > SLSP01 > DSWT01. Next base: position 2,535 of record DAOUAQ010000084.1, read on the forward strand.
GCTTCCTGGCGAGTTTCCTGGAAGGCTACGGTGGACAGGTGACGCCGGAATTCCCCACCGGCAACGGGCAGGTAGACTTGCTGCTGCGGTACGCCGGGCAACTCTACGCTGTGGAGGTAAAGAGCTACACCACCGCGCCGGGCTATCGGGCGGCCTTACGCCAAGCCGCGCATTACGGGCAACAGCTCGGGTTGGTGGAAGTCACGCTGGCTTTGTTCGTGGAGGCCGTTGACGACGCCAACCGCGCCAAATACGAGGCCGAGTACACTGATGCGGCGACCGGCGTAACGGTCTATCCAGTGTTCGTGCAGACCGGAAACTGACCGGGCAGACTGATGGCCTCTCTGCCGCCGGGACACCGTCCGCCAAGCTGCACGCCATGCAGACGGACGCCTCCCTGGGCAGCTTCACCAGCAATATGCTCACCCGCGTCGAAAACGGCGTGAGCTACACGCAAGGCTGGAACCAGGAGAACCGCTTGCAGACGGTGACTGTCAACGGCGCGACGACCACCTTCACGTACGACGGCGACGGCAAGCTGGTCAAGAAGACCGTGGGCATCACCACCACATACTACGTGGGACCCCATTAC
>DAOUAQ010000085.1:0-7044 GCA_034433375.1 Anaerolineae bacterium
TCACTGCGCATCCAGTACTTCGTCAGGCACGAACAGGAAGGCCAGTATTTGACCGTCCCGTTCACGATGCCGCCCGACGTTGAATCGTTCTCGCTCACCTACCACTATGAACGTTACGGCGGCAGTGAGACCGGTGTCGCGCACGGGCACTTCACGTCCCGGCCGGGTGTCAACACCATCGACCTGGGCTTGATCGCGCCCGATGGAACCGAGGTAGGCGAGACCGGCTCGGATAAAACCTGCATCCAGATCAGTGAAACCTCCGCCACGCCCGGCTACCGGCCCTGTCGCTTGATCCCCGGTGAGTGGCGCATCCTGCTTGGCGCGTACAAAGTTGCGCCAGATGGTGTCACTGTCACCTACGAACTGACCTTCACGCCCAAGCGCCTGCGCCTGCTCAAAGGCGACCTGCATGTCCACACGCTGGCCTCAGACGGCGTCCTCACCGCCTCTGAATTGGGGCAGCACGCCGTGCGCCACGGGTTGGATTTCCTCGCCATCACCGACCACAATCAGAAGGTGGCGGCGAGTGCCCTGCCACATGTCCCCGGACTGACGCTGATCTCCGGCATCGAATGGACGCACTACAAAGGCCACGCGAACTTCACGGGCGTGGATCGCCCTTACGACGGCTCCTTCGCGGCGAACACGGACGAGGAAGTAGCGGCGCGCTTTGCCTCGGCCCGTGAGCGCGGTGCGCTCATCACCATCGCCCATCCCTTCGACGAGAGCTGCCCTTTCCTGTTCGACCTTGATTCCCTGCCCTTTGACTGCATCGAGGTCTGGAACGGCCCGATGCGTCCCGCCAACTTGCACGCGATTGGGTGGTGGCACAGTTTGCTCGTCGCCGGCAAGAAAATCCCGGTGTGCGGCGGCAGCGATTATCACCGCAGCCAGCTCTTCCTCTTCCCCGGCGGGCCGACGACCTGCGTGTATGCGCTATCGGCGGGCGCGTCGGATATCCTGGCCGCGCTGCAGGCCGGGCACGCCTACATCGTCTATGCCCCCGACGGCCCGACGCTGGAGATGACCGCGGGAGAGGCCATGCTGGGAGACAGCGTGCCCTTTGCGCGCGTCAACGAACTCCAGGTCAATGTGACCGGTCTGCGCGCCGGAGACGTTCTGCAAGTGATTACCGCGCAAGGCAGCATTGCCCTTCTGAAAGCCGAAATGCCCGGCGATTTTCGAGGATTCTACACGATGCAAGCCCCCGGCTTTGCCCGCGTCGAAATCCTGCGCGAATTCATCCCCGGTCTGCCCATGCTCCCCGCGCTGATCTCGAATCCAGTGTATTTCGATCCTGTGACGCTCTGACAACCATCTGAATGGCAGGTGAAGATTATGAACGACAATTCCAAATATAACGAGCAAGTCTCCTCAAGCCGGACGACAGTGCTTTTTATCGCACTCATCCTGCTCTTCTTGGCGCTCTTTGTCTGGCGTGTGAGCGCTTTCGGCTTCGATATCCTGGCGATCGTCTTCCTGGGTTTGTGCGGCTTCTTCGCGTTCTACGCGCTGAATTATCGAACGCTCAACGTCCAACTATCGGCCGCGTATCTGACGTTGAAGTTTGGGGTGTTCACCTGGAAAATACCCCTGGAGCATATCGAGAACTGTGCGCTTGACGATGTTTCGCTGTGGCGGATCGGGGGAGCGGGGATACACTTTTCCTTTATCCGTGGCAGGTATCGCGCCATGTTCAATTTTCTGGAACATCCCCGCGTTGTCGTCATGTTGAAGACCAAAAAGGGACCGGTCAAGGATATCGCCTTTTCAACCCGCCAACCGGAACGCGTTCTACAACTCATCCAAGAAGCCGTATCTGCCGGGCAGCCCCGCGCCATCACAAGTGGCGACTGGACGCTCAATATCTATTTCCGCAATCGCGGCACCAGAAGCGAAGGGCAACACGGGGTCTTGCTGCACAAGGGCACACCGGTCGAGCCGCCAGCCATCGGCGCGGTGATTGAGACGGATTTGGGACAGATGCGATATTACGGCCAACCCGAAGGGGTGCAAGTCCCCTGGGAAAACACGGGCTGGAACTTCGCCGACGAGGAAAAGATTCTGCCATCCTGGGGCGAGGGTTAATGCCGTGCTCGACATTTGAGCACGCCTTTAGCCTCGACATTTGGTTAGCCTTCGTCATTCCGGGTGGCAACCCAAACGACCGGTTGATGTTTGCGCACTTGCCCGCGTTTGCCGTCCGACTCCGCGCCTGTTGAGAATGTAACGTAGAAATGTCTCCCGTATTGTGTGGGCTTGGTGATCATCTTGCGTCAGCTTTGTGATTGCAGCGCAACCGTGACGGAAGGTGTTGGGTGTCAGGCAAGCGATCATCCCAAAGCGCCAACTGAAATTGTGCTGGCGCTTTTTGCGTGTTATACTGATGGTGAAAGTCATCCTATGCCAGCCATCGCGCGTGCAGCGCAAGAACAAGAGGAGTGCGACCATGAAGGGGAACCCAAAGTCCAGCCTGGCGTTGTTATGTGCCGTTTTCTTCCTCATCTTTTTCCAATTGCTCTCTGACTTTGTCGAAACGATCTACGCTTTTGGGCTGCTGCAAACCAGTCTGACGGGCGAAATCGCCAGCGTGGTGCTGTTGTTCGCGCCTGTGGCGTTGGTGCTCGCGCGCAAAGGCTGTTCGAAAACTGCGCTGGCGCTGCTGGGGGGCGTCGCCCTCCTCGCGCGGTTGGCTATGGTGTGGCTGGGACCGGGGGAAAAGCTGATCGCCGCCGGTATCGGGGTGGGAAGCTGGCTTGTGCTCTTCCCGGCGTGGCTGTGGACGGTAACGCGCGCGGCTTCACCCGCTGACGACCAGACCGCGCCAGCCATCACCCTGGCGCTGGGGCTGACGCTGGGACTTGGCCTGTCCATCCTGCTGCGAACGATGGGCGCGGGATTCGACATCTCCACCTATGGCGTGACGCAGGTCATCGGTTGGCCCGTCGTCGCCGTGGGCGGGTGGGGACTGTGGCGGCTCGTGCGGCCCGCCGGCGCCTTATCCGCAGCCATCGACTTCCCCAGGCCGCGTTTTGGCAAGGTGCTCGGCCTGAGCGTGGGCATCGTCAGCGCGCTGACGTTCCTCTACTTTGCCTTGATGAGTCCCAACGTCATCGCGCGGTGGACCGGGGTGGCATATCCGTTCGTCGTCTCCGGGCTGGTGTTGGCGCTGGGCGTGTGGAGCTGGGTATTGATCGCCCATCCGCACCGGCTGTTGCGCTTGCCGCCTGCCGCTGTGCTGCTGTGGAACGTCGTCTTTGTCCTGGCGCTGGCGCTCACCCTCCGCGCGCACCAGATCGACTTCCCGGCAGACGCGAGCGCCTATCCGCTGGCCGAGCCAGTCGCGCCCTTGTGGGGGTGTCTCGCTTTGTGGGCGCTGCTGCTGTCCTGTCCGGTGGTGATCCTGGACTTTGCGCTGTGTTTGCGCGAACTGCTGGCGATCCGCCCGACACTGCCGCAGCTTGGCGGCGGCTTTGCATTGGGCGCGCTCTGGCTGCTGGCGTTGATCCTGGCGCAGGTGTTTACAACGGTCTACGACTACATCCCGGTGATCGGGCCGTGGTTCCGGGATCGCTTCTGGCTGGTTTTCCTGGCGGTGAGCCTCGGCTGCGCGTTGCCCGTCCTCCTGGCGCGCCGGGGACGTGCCGATTCCCTCGCAGCCGAACGGCTAGCGCCGGGCGGCGCGCCATTCACGCTGCTCTGGGCGGGATTGTGCGCGCTGATCCTCATCGCCGCGTGGGGACTTGCGCCGCGCCCGCTCACGCCACCGGCGGGTGACGGCGCGTTGCGTGTGATGACCTACAACATCCAGCAGGGCTACAACACCGACGGCGTGAAGGACTTCGCCGGTCAATTGACCGTGCTGCGCGACGCGGACGCCGATCTCATCGGCCTGCAAGAATCCGACACGAACCGCATCGCCGGCGGCAACGCCGACATCGTGGGCTACTTTGCGCGCACCTTGCGGATGTACAGCTACTACGGCCCTTCGACGGTTCCCGGCACGTTCGGCATCGCGCTCCTCTCCCGCTATCCCATCGAAGCGGCGGAGACGTTCTACATGCACAGCCTGGGCGAGCAGACGGCGACGATTGCCGCGCGGGTGCGCGTGGGCGAGCGCAGCTTCAACGTCTACGTGACGCACCTGGGCAACGGCGGGCCGCTGGTGCAGCAGACGGCGATCCTGGAGTGGGTGCGGGGGCAGTCCGACGTCATCCTTATGGGCGACTTCAACTTCCGGCCTGATACCGAACAGTACCGCCTGACCTCGGCAGCGTTTACGGATGCCTGGCTGGCGCAGACCGAGACGCCCGTGATCGACCCGGGTTTCAACCCACAGCGGCGCATCGACCACATCTTCGTCTCGCCGGGCACGCAGGTGGCGCGGACGCGCTATCTCGTCAGCCCACACTCGGATCATCCGGCGTTGTGGGCGGATATTCTCGTGCGGCGTTGATCTCGGAGCAGGTGAAAGCGGAAGGCAAATTGCCTTAAGGCATTTCTAGGCGAAGTTGGTTTCCTATCATCAGAAGAGAGCCTATGTTGCGCATACAACAACGTCCTTTTGATCAGGACGCATTGACGGAAAGCGCAGCTCTGGCGATGTACCAGCATACTGTAAAGTTGGAATGGCGTTCAATCTGAAGTTGGTCGAATTTGGGATGGACAAGCCATCGTTATCTGCATCATCGCGTACTGTGGGGATGAAAGGTGCGGGGTAGTCAACTTGCCTAACTGTGCGACTAAAAATGGGCGAGCAGAGACTCGAACTCTGGACCTCACGGATGTGAACCGTGCGCTCTAACCGACTGAGCTACTCACCCTCACGCGCAGATTATAGCACGAGTGACAGAAATGACAAGCACTTTACCGCCCAAACGGCACGACGCCCTTAGGCGTAAAGCGCAATTGCCCGGCCTTGATCTCCTCCGAGGTCGTGCCCAGCGGCGCCATCTGGAACCACGTGTTGCCGGGTTTCAGGGGGATCGGATTTCCCTCCGAAACCCAAAACGTGAGCATATGGGTGCGCTCGACGCGCTCCCAATAGCCGTTGATCATCACCCCGTCACGGAAGATGAGCGCCGGGCCAGTCCCCCAGATTTGCACCTGGATGGATTGATGTCCGCCGCCCCACGTATCCTCCAGAATATCTGTTTCGATGTGATTGGCGTACACGATGATGACATTCGCCGCTGTTAACGTCTCGCCTGTGAGGTAATCTTTCTGCGTGACGCCGGCGGTGGCGCGCTGCCAGCGCCCGGAGGCTGCATCATACGTCCATCCTGCCTTGCACGAGCTTTGATAGTCGATCTCGAAGTAGTTGATCGGAATTCCTCCCTCAAGCGGCGTCTCGCTGAACGCCATCAGCCGGGGAAACTCTGGCCGTTTGTTGATTTCGCGTTCGTCGGCCAGTCGGCGCAACACGGTGGGATTGGTGAACAGGGTGTGCTCGAAGGCTTTGCCCTCCTGCGGCACGCGATAGAAATACGGCTGTCCCACGCCGAAATCCGGCGCGGCGATGTAGGTGGGGAACAAGTCCGAATTGCGGATGCGCTCTTTGACGCCCGCGCTGGACCCCGAATAGCCGAACAGCGCGCCGTACATCGCCGGAATTTCCAGGTCAATCAACCGCCCGCTGCGCACCGACCCCACCTGTTCCGGTTCCTTGCCATAGAAGACGGTGGTGAAGCGGGTGATGCCGCCCTCCGCGAAGTGCTCGAACACCAGATCCGCCAAGTTAAGGCCCGATTGCGGGCGCACTTCCGGCGAGTTGGACACCTTGATAGCGATGGGAATGCGATCCAGCACCTCGGCGCTCGCCATTTTCTCCCCGGTAAGCGGATTAACGTCCAGTGGAAAGGGTGTCACGACGAGGGCTGCCTGTGTGGGGGTAGCGGTCGCCGTTGGGGTGGGAGGGCGGGGCGTCGGTGTGGATGTCGGGACTGGCGTTGCCGTGTGCTGCGGCGCAGGCGTGCGGGTCGGCGTCGCGGTCGCTGCCGGCGGCGTCGGACTGCCACACCCACTGATCACCAACGCGACGACGCAGAATAGGCTAAAGTAGTATATTCTCTTGTCCATATTCCCCTCCAAAGGGCATAGGAATTTTCGATAGCAGCCCCCATTATAGGAGTAGCTTTAGGTTAGTCAATCCAACAGACACATTCACAATGCCTTACGGTAGGCATATTGAGTTTTGACGTTGTGATAACCTATGCTTTCGTAGAAGGCGTGGGCTTCTCGGCGGATCACGTTGGTCTTCAAGTAGACCGCCGCGCAGCCGTGCGCGCGTCCCCAGGCCTCCGCCTGTTCCATCAGACGACGTCCGATGCCCCGGCCGCGATAGGCTTCATCAACGACGAGTCCGCCGAGAGCGACGACCGGACTATGCATGAGGCTGTAATCAATGTACAGGTGAATCCACCCCACCGCCTCTGCTTCTGGCGCTGCCGCTACGTAGACCGCGTGACCGGCTTGCCGGACAAGTTCCGCAAACCGGCGGCCTACGTCGCGCTCTGTCACCGTATACCCCAATTGTCCGGCTAACCTGGCCATCGCGGCAGCATCGCCAAGCGTGGCGGGGCGGATGACGATCTCGTTCATTCACTGCCCTCCCAGGATATACCGCAAGGCCAGATCGTGCGTCAGTTGTTCAACGGGCGCGCGGTCATCGGTGAAAACCATGCCGGTCGGCGTGACGTCGCGGAGGTTGGCGAGCGCCCGTTCCGCCACCGTGCGCAGGCGCGCGTCTGCCAGCAGCGGGAGGTTGTTCGCCAGATTGCGCGCCGTGGTCGGTTGAGCCGTGGCGACGACAATGGCATTGAAACTGTTCGGGATTTCGATCACGTGAACCGACGGGAAAACCTGCCGCATCGTGGCAACCAGCGCCTCGACCAGCCGCCAGTCGCCATCCCCCGCGCCGGGCGTGTGTCCCACGTTGATAGCGACCACGCCTTTTTCTGTGAGACGCGCGCGCACTTCCGCGAAGAACTCCACCGTCGTCAGATGCCAGGGGATGTAGGGCAGGCGGTACGCATCCACGGC
>DAOUAQ010000086.1:0-2981 GCA_034433375.1 Anaerolineae bacterium
GGCGCGGGTTTGCCGAGCGCGCCAGTGATGTCCAGCGTCGCTGCTGCGATGACGGTGAGGCGGTTTACACCGCGCACTTGCGCCTTGGGGTTCGCCGCGCCGACGATATCATAAACAGTTGCGTCGCCCTTACCCTGGGAGGCAAGCAGCAAGTTGTCGTTCTCCTGCACCTCTTTGAGGCTGATGAAGAAAGCGTAACCGTCCTTTGCCTGAACCAGGAGCAACCCCGCATCGGCTTGCGGCTGCGCCCGCGCGATCAACTCGCGCACCGGGACGCCGGTATAGCGCACGCTCCCGCCGGCGGTGATCGTGGGCAGGGCGCCATGTTCCTGGGGATAGGCATAAGGCGCATCCACCGCGCCGGCAATGGGAATCTCGGTCGCGCCACGCAGCGCGCCGCGCAGGTAGACGCCGAGCAGCGTTGCCAACAGCGCCGCGCCGAGCAGAAAGAACGGATAGGTACGCGGCTGCGCCGGTTGCGCCAGGTGATCTTTGACGACGCCGGTGCGGCGCAAGGTGCGCGTCAAAGTGTGCCCCAGGAATCCTGCGAAGACCACGCCCGACAGCCCTGCCACGACAGTCAGCAACAGAATCGCGCCGTAGGAGAGCAAATCAGCGGGTAGCACGGCGAACAGTTGGAGGATGATGACGTTCGACAGCGCGGCCAACCCTCCGGCGAGTAGATAGCCCGGCAGGCGGTCTTTGTCGCGGAACGGCAGGAACCCCACATCCACCAGAATGCCCGCGACGACGTTCACCAGCACGACGAGCACCCCGTGGGGATTGCCGGTGAGCAATTCCACGAAGCCCTTGAGAATGCCGGTGACGGTTCCCGCGCCCGGTTTGCCGGTCAGCCCCACCGCCAGCGTCAGCCACAGCACGTGCAGCCCGGCGGCCCATTGCATCGAACCGGGAATCCCGATGAGTGAATTGATGACCCGTCCGGCGGCGCTGATGTAGGTTCCTGCCACGCCGCCCAACGCAGCCAGCGCCGCCATCATCAACAAATCGCGGGTGGAGAAATAGTAACGATTTTTTTGCATAAGTGTGCTCCTTGTGAGAAAAGTAATTGGTAACTGGTAACTGGTAACTGGTGATCGGGAATCCTGGTTACGGATTGCCGGTTACGAACCACCATTAACGAGAAACGGCGTCCCTGGAAAGGGACGCCGTTCGATTGCGTGGTTGCACGCGTTGGAATCTGCGGCGCATCTCCTTTCCAAGCATGGGAGGCATAGCCGTTTCCCGCTATACCCTACCGGTCGAAAACCATAAGCGTCGCTGTTAGGTCATCCGACTCGGAGATGTCGTTTGGTTATTTTGCTCTGATGTTAGCATGGTTTTTGAATCGCGCAACTCGCCATTTGCCATTCGCCATTTGCCATTTGCCATTTTTGAAAGAGAATCACCACACGTTTCTGACAAAATTGACAGGAGGCTGCTATGTCGAAGATTACGATTGTGCCTGCGCCTTCGCGCGTTGTGACGGGCGAGGGGACGTTTGTTTTGACGCCGGAGACGGCGCTCGTGGCGGCTGGTCCTGCTGCCGAGGTCGCCGCGTTGTTCGCGGAACAGATTGCGCCCGCGTTGGGGTTTGCGCTGCCGGTCGTCGCGGCGGCGGATGAGCGATCAGCGGTCATATTGACGCTGGATGAAGGATTGACGCATCTGGGCGACGAAGGGTATAGCCTGACAGTGACGCCGTCCCAGGTGACAGCGCGCGCGGCGCAACCGGCTGGCCTATTCTATGCCGCGCAATCGCTGCGCCAACTGCTGCCGCCGGAGATCTTCAGCGCCACGCCGGTCGAGGGCATCGCCTGGACGCTGCCGTGCGTGGAGATCGAGGACGTCCCGCGCTTTGGCTGGCGGGGCGCGATGTTGGATGTGTGCCGCCATTTCATGCCCAAGGAATTCGTCCTGCGTTACATCGATTTGCTGGCGTTGCACAAGCTCAACATCTTCCACTGGCACCTCACCGAGGATCAGGGTTGGCGCATCGAAATCAAGAAGTATCCCCGGCTGACCGACGTCGGCGCGTGGCGCAAGGAGACGCTGGTGGGCCGCTTGCAGCACGACGCCGAGATGACGTTCGACGGCGTCCCGCACGGCGGCTGCTACACCCAGGACGAGATCCGCGAGGTGGTCGCCTACGCCCAGGCGCGCCACGTCACCGTCGTGCCGGAGATCGAAATGCCCGGTCATGCCCAGGCGGCGATTGCGGCTTACCCGGAACTCGGCAATCTCACTGAGCCGTTGGAGGTGCGCACCTACTGGGGCATCAGCGACAACGTCTTCAACGTCGAGGAGAGCACAATCGCCTTCCTCCAGAACGTGCTGGATGAAGTGCTGGACCTGTTCCCCAGCGAATTCATCCACGTCGGCGGCGACGAAGCGCCCAAGAAGCAGTGGCGCGAGAGTCCGGCAGCCCAGGCGCGGATGCAAGAACTTGGTTTACACGACGAGGAGGAACTACAGAGCTACTTCGTTCGCCGGATGGACGCTTATCTCACGGCGAAGGGGCGGCGCTTGCTGGGCTGGGACGAAATTCTCGAAGGCGGCCTGGCCGAAAACGCCACGGTAATGTCGTGGCGCGGCATCCAGGGTGGGGTGGCAGCGGTCAGCGCCGGGCATGATGTGGTCATGGCGCCCAATTCGCACACCTACTTCGACTATTACCAATCGGCGGACCGCGATACCGAGCCGTTGGCGATTGGCGGTTTCTTGCCGCTTGAAGGGGTGTATGCCTTCGAGCCTGTGTGCGAGGGGATTGACACTGAACACGCGCATCACGTCCTGGGCGGGCAGGGGCAGATATGGACGGAGTACATCGCCACGCCGGAACACGTCGAATACATGGCCTTCCCGCGCCTGTGCGCCCTCGCCGAAGCCGTCTGGACGCCCGCCGAGGGCCGGGACTACGCCGACTTCCTCGCGCGCCTTGCCGTCCACCTGCAACGTCTCGACGGCCTGCACGTCCACTA
>DAOUAQ010000087.1:0-4191 GCA_034433375.1 Anaerolineae bacterium
CGGCGCGGCTTCTCGCGGAAGAGGTAGCCGAAGCAACCCGGCCCCCGGTGGACGACCGGGAACGCGATCACCTCGAAGTCGTCGTTTTCGAGCATCGGACCGGGCCGGATGTCAATCAGGTCTATCGGCACGGGCGGGCGGGCGCCGCGCAGCACCACGCGGAAGATCAAGTCTTCGACGCGATCCAGCGTCCAACGCCCGCCGTAGATTTCCAGTTTGTCCACGGCTTCCCAGCGCGCAAAGGTGGAGATCAGCCCGCCCAGGCCAAGAATGTGATCGAGATGCCCGTGGGTGAGCAGCACGCGCTGCAAACGCCGGAAGCCGATCCCGCTGCGCAAAATCTGCCGCTGCGTCCCCTCGCCGCAATCGACGAGAAACCGCTCATCGCGCCACAGCACGACCTGCGAAGGCAATCCCCGCTGGATCGAAGGCGCCGAAGCCGCCGTGCCTAACATCACAAGTTCTAACATGCAATCTCCCTACAGTATTTTTTGTCAGCAGATTAAGCGGATGAAGCAGATTTTCTCAGTTGACTAATAAAATCTGCTCAATCTGCTTAATCTGCTGACAGAGAAAAGCCCAATTGTTGCTATGCTATTCGCCGACGATCAGCATCCCCGGTTGGCCCTCGTCGCCGGTGACACGCGCTGGGGGCAGATCGAAGTGGGCGGCAACCCAGACGTTGGTGAGCAGATGTTGCGTGACGCGCGACACCGCTGCACGCGAAGTCCCCAGCGCCAGCACGAACGGCAGCACCAGTTGGTCACCCAGGTGCGGGTCAACCGCCGCGCCGCTGCGGTGATGTTCCAGCAACTCGCGGCAGGCCAGTTCCGCGACGTCTTCGGAAGGCAAGCCGCGGCGACCTAACGTGCTGAATCCGGCCCGCGAGTGCGCGTAGTGCGCCGTTATGAAAATCCCTGCTCCCGTACCCGGCGAGGTGACGTGCTGCGGCTCGATGGACACACGCGGCAATCCGGCCTGCGTGAGCAGCGCGCGCGCCCGGTCGCTCATCCGCTGCGGGATGTGCGACGGCAGTTTGGCAACGCACGCCGCGCCGTCCATGCGCTCCGGCGCGCCGCGTTCAGTCAGGTCGAGCGGGCGCAACGTCGCGCGGCCGGCGATCTCTACATCCAATTCACCGCCGCCCTGGGGATAGAAACCCCACAGCCGGTGCGTCAACCGCGCCTGCACACCCATTTCGAACAACGTGGGCAGATACACGTGCTCGATGTAGAAGGCCGGCGGACTCATCGGGACAGCCGTGCCGCCGCGCAGGATCAACCGCGAAGGGCCATCGGCGAGCGCCAATGGCAGCAGCACGGTTTGCAACACCAGCGTCATCGCCCCGGCGGAGCCGCTGCTCAGCACGTCGTTCACGTCGAAGACGTAATTCCCGGCCTGGGTGGGCGTTTGCGGCGCAAAAGTGAGCGCCTGGCTGTTGAGTTCCGCGCCTTCCAGGTGCGCGTTGCAGATGACGGCGGCAGCCCGCACCGCCGTGAGATGCTGCGGGCGCAGCCCGGGCTTCTCGCGGTTGGCGCGGATGTGCTCCAGGCGCACCGCGTCGCCTGTGATGGCTGCTAACGTCAAGGCCGAGCGGAGGATTTGCCCGCCGCCCTCGCCGTGGGAGCCGTCGATATGTCGAATTATCATAGTGGTACTACAGCAACATGATCTGGTTATTCGCCCGGCTTGGCAAGCCAGAATTCTTGAACTCGTCTGAAGTGTTCAATTCGATCATTGATCTTGAGGATTTCTCTTGGGTAGAATTCGAATAGAACGTCGCACAATTCAAGCATCCACTTTTTACGCGAGTAATGAGGATTTACTGTCACGTAGTTTGAATTTGCGATTTGAATTTGCCCCCATCCTAACGCTCCAATAGTAAGTTAATCCCATCCCAGGAACTCGATAGGTAAAAACCGGACATTGGTAACAACGGCTCGTGTAGATTCCAAATGGTAGCTGACAATCAGTAGAACGAAATAATTGGTGTCATCCTGGTAAAAGCGAGCAAGTCTCTCAACGGATGTCAAGTTAGGCATGTTGAACTTTGTATCAGTGCGATGCGTTTTAACATCTACGACGTAGTAAAAATCGTCAACATCTGCGAAAGCCAAATCGGCCATAGCACGTCGCGCAAAGGTGGCCGAGTAATCTTTGCACAGATCGCCCAACAGTGTATCGAATGAGTCTCCCAGGATGCTCTCTACAGCATCTCCTACAGCGCGGGTACTGGGGGCTGTGTTTGGGGACAAAAATGTTTCGTGGGCGTTAAGTAACCTTTGAACACCTGTTTCGATAATTTTATAAGTATCCGTATAGAATATTCGGCTTTTCACTTAACGCTCCTAATTCGCTGCATCAATAAACAACGCAGGTTGTAAGTCGGTGACGGGGGCTATTTGCCGATCCTGTTTCTTTTGATCTGCCAGGGTATTTCTCTCCCAAAAAACGTTTTCGGCATAACCCTGGATACTTCGATCTTGTTCAGCTAAATCTAGCCGCCGCTCCACCAGACAGCCATAGAATTCATCAATTTCTATCCCGATATACCGCCGGTTTAGCTTCTTCGCCACAACCGATGTCGTGCCAGAACCCACAAAAGGATCAAGGATCACATCCCCTTCATTTGAACTGGCGAGGATGATTTTAGCGAGCATCTTTTCCGGTTTTTGGGTTGGGTGATCCGTATTTTCCGCCATTGACCAAAAGGGCACGATCAAATCTGTCCAGATGTTCGAAGGATGTGTCAAACGAAATCTCCCATTATCAGATTCATCCCAGTCTTTGGGTTGCCCTTGTGTATCTGTATAGGGCGCGATAACCTGGCGTTTGAGCTTGACCGCATTTACATTGAACGTGTAATCATCCGAGACCGTGCAAAACCATACATCTTCCGAGCAATTCTTCCAATTACGCTTTGCGCCTCTCCCTTTTTCACGTTCCCATGTGATACGATTGCGGATCGTGAACCATCGTTCTGCGACGCGGTGAATGGCTGTCGAAGAACGCCAATCTCCACAGATGTATACGGAAGCAGTCGGTTTCAAAACTCGAATTAGTTTTTCGAGCCAGGATTCCAACCATTGCTCATACTCAGACAAAGATTTCTCGGTGAAAGCGTATTCGTTAAATGTTTTTGTCAAGTTATAAGGTGGATCAGCAAAAAGAAGATCAACCGAGTTAGCCGGTAACCAATCCAGTATTTCAAACACATCTTGACAAATGGTGCGGTTTACAACAGTTTGCAGGGTGGCGGGTCCCTGCAATCGCAGAAGGCGCGCGCGATAGAATTGCTGTTCGGATGCAGTCAGGGCAATCGTTCTATTACGTGGCGCGCGTTTTCTTTGCTGCTCTGTCATTGATTCACGCTCTTCCGGCTAACGAAGTGTAGTGTGATGATTCTATCCCTATTTTACCACAGTCACTTACGCTTTTTTGATTATAACTGTCCATACGGAGGTGACAAATCAAAAAAAATAACCGCCGAGAGTTCTCTCGGCGGTTGGTTTCTGAAGTGCTGGATTGTGATCCGGCACAAGCAAGGTGTGTGGTCGGTTATTGGATGATGTCGAAGATAACCTGCACTTCCACGGTGACATTGTACGAGCCGCTGGCGATGGGCACTTCCCCGCCGCCGCCCATCCCCATATCTTTCGCATAAGCCGCGACCGGGATGGGGCTGGAGACGTACTCGCTCACCGACCGCACCTTGCCTACACGAACACCTAACCCGGCGGCCAGCTCATCGGCTTTCGCGCGCGCGTTCTGGACGGCGACGGCGCGGGCCTGCTTCTGCAGCTCGGTGGGATCGCTCACGCCGAAAGTGATGCTGCCCACGTTGTTCGCGCCAGCCGCCAGGGCGTTCTCCAGCAGCTTGCCGGCCTGCGTGAGATCGCGCAGCCGCACGTTGACCTGGTTGGTCACGTGGTAGCGCACCTGCCCGGTGGGGATGCCGGTCTCCGGATTGTAGACCTGCTCGACCCACATGCTGTAGTTCACCGTCTGGATGTCTTTGTCCTCGACGCCAAGCGCCTTCACCGCAGCGAGCACCGCCTGCATCTTCGTGGTACTTTCGCTGATAGCCGGCGCCGCCTCATCGGTGACGGCTTCCACGCCCAGTTGGATATCCACGATATCGGGGGTACTGCTCGCCAGTCCCGAGCCGGCGACGTTGATAGTGTAAGCATT
>DAOUAQ010000088.1:0-28737 GCA_034433375.1 Anaerolineae bacterium
GCGGCGTCGCTGATGCGCAGGTCACGCACCAGCCGCGTGACCGTCCCCAACAGCTCATCCGCGATGAGGAATGCCTCCGGCAGGATGATGCGCCGGTTGGCGGAGTCGTCGAGTGTGCGTTCCAGCAGGGAGTGCGCGGCGTCGTCCCAGGCCACGCGGGGTAACTGCGCCAGGTGCCGCGCCAGGCTGTTCACATTCTCCGCGCGGATGGGATTGCGTTTGAACGGCATCGCCGACGAACCGACCTGCTGTTTTCCGAACGGTTCGGCCCACTCGCCGAGGGCCGGGTTTTGCAGGATGCGCAGGTCGAAGGCGAAGCGATAGAGCGTGCTTCCCATACCGGAGAGCGCCGTCAGCACGGCCCAATCCTGGCGGCGCGGATAAGTCTGGTTGGCGACGGGCCAGGCGGGCAAGCCCAATTCTGCCATCACCTCGGCCTCGAATGTGGCGGGCGACGTTTGATCTTCCAAGAGCAGCTTGTAGGAGGCCGACGTTCCTACCGCGCCTTTGAAACCTTTGCCGCGCCACTCCGCCCGCACGCGCGCCAGCTCGGCGCGGTCGGCGAGCAGGTCTTGCGCGTAGGCAGCGAGCCGGTACCCCACCGTCGTCGGCTCGGCGGGCTGGATGTGCGTGAAGCCCATACACGGCTGCGCGGCCCGGCGCTCGATTTGCCCGGCGAAGTCCAGCAGCAAGTTGTCCAGCTTGGGGAGCAGCAGGTCGAGCGCGTCGCGGACCTGCAGCGCGGTGGCGTTGTCGCGCACGTCCATCGAGGTGGCGCCCAGGTGGATGATGCCGCCGCCCACCGGACACTGTTCGGCGAAGGCGCGGATCTCGGCCATGACATCGTGCCGGATGCTGGCCTCGATTTCCAGCGAGCGCGCGAAATTCACGTCCTCGGCGTGCGCTTCCAGGTCGGCGACCTGTTCCGCCGTCACCAACCCATAGCGGCTTTGTACGCGCGCCATCGCCACCCAAATGCGGCGGTACAGGCGACGGGCATACAACTCGCTCCACAGCTCGCGCATCTCGGGCGAGCCATAGCGCCAGGTGAAAGGGGAAACGTAAGGATCAGGATGGGTCATCAGCATTCTCCTTGAAAAATAACGAATTGTAAATTGGCATACATCACCACAAGGCGCGTGAACACGCTGTCTCACGCGCCTTTGGTGTTGCACGATAGGTGGAGGGCTACATCCGCCGGAGAATCTCGCAGGCTTTGTCGGCGTCCTTGTCGCTGTCCAGAGCGATGTAGAGGATGAAGCGTGTGCCGATCACTGCTCCGGAGAAGCTGTGTAGATTGATGCCCGCCGCAGCAAGCTTTTCTGTGAGGATGGCGGCGATGCCAGGGGCATTTGCGCCCTCGACGCGAACCGAATGGAGAGATTTCGTGATGTTGAAACCCAAGAGCGAAGCCGCCTCAATTTCCCGGTCACCGCGCAGCGGGGTGACGAAGACCACGCCCGTGCCGGGTTTCTCCGGCGCGCGTCTGGCGATGCAGAAATCGAGATCCGTGCCGGCCTCGCTCAACCCGGCGAGCACGCGAGCCAGTGCACCCGGTTCATCTGGAATGCCGGCAGCCCATACGTTGACTCGTTCGACGATCAGTTCCATGGCATTACCTCCTTTGAAAAATGAGCGAAAGTCCCAAGTTGCAGGCTAAAAGTTAAAAACGTGACGGTTGAAAATCGGCAAATCTTGAGCTCTTGTACCGTGGACAGGATCATGCCGACTGTGAGAAGGAGGTGTTTACAGGATTGCTACAAACTGAGTATAAGGCCATTTTGGGGAAAAGGCAAATTGATACACCCGCGTTTTCTTGAATCGTACCCTTACATCACTTTGTCCGATTCACTGTCGCGTGACGAAAGGTAGGAAAACCACCCCTTTATCCGCCGGACAGGTCACCGTTCCATAATTGGCAGCCTTCAGTCCGCCTGTTTCGGCGGCGCGGATAACATAATTGTAGGAATAGCCAAGTTCTGGTATGCCGCTTGCTCCCCGCTGACCGCACGCAACTTTGAAGCCAGGCGCATACATATCGCCAGGGATATACATCGCGGTCTGGAAAAAGCCGGAATGGTAGGCCCGCAAACGGTTGTCAATGCTCACCGTCATGCTGATGATGTACTGCGACGCGCTGGCGGAAACAGATAAATAACTCCACTCGATGTAACAGGTTCCCACGCTGGCGCGGTAGCACGTTGCTGCTGGACTGTCAATGAAGGAAATCGTGGGGGAGTCTATGTCCGACTGGATCTCCCGGCGCGTGTGAGCGGTTTCCTCTGCTACCACACTGGGCGTTGATCCTGGGTCGGCGCGTGCCGCCATAGTGTGCATTGCCACTGTCAACACGGTCACCGTCAATGTGATCAGGATCAGACTGAACCATTTGCGCGACATATCGTAGCCTCTAAGGGTTGAAGGCAGGACAGTAGACTGTCCCGTAGTTGGCCGAACTGAGTCCTGCCGAATCCCTGGCCCGGATGGTAAACGCATAAGCATTGCCTAACTGCGGATTGCCACCCGCACCGAGGCTGCCACAGGGAACTTTGAAGCCCTGTCCGAGCATGTTGTAGGGGACGTACATCGACGTTTGGAAGAAACCTTGTATATGGGCCACTGACCCGAAGTCATTCAAGGTCGCCGTCATCGTGATCATATAATTCGGACTCGCGCTGACCGACAGATAGTACCAGTTGATGTAACAAGTATCCTGGTTGGGGTCTGGGATATAGCACGTGGCGCTTGGGGAGTCAATGAAGCCGATGTTGGGCTGCTGCGGCGCTACGCTTGCTTCAGGCGCGACGATTTCGCGCACGCTTTCGCTCTGCGTTTCCCGATTGAGCACGATTGGCCCAAGTGTCATCTGGCCGCGTGCGGCTCCAATCACAACAAAAGTGACCACAAACAGTAATGCTGTCACCAGCATTGGAATCGCAAATTTACGCATATCAACCTCCGCAGATCACGAACCGCCTATGCTTTGATTTAACCAGTCCGGCGATCTGATCTGGGTAATGGATTTATTGTATTATTATGATTATTATATATCTAATAGTCAAAAATAGAATAGGACTTAAGTACTATGTCACCGCTTCCCGCAGCGCCCGCTCTACCAAATGGGAGAGTTGTTCGATGTTCGGGGGCTTGAGCATCCAGCCGGCTAAATCCTGCGCTTGTAGGCTCTGAAGTTCGTTCTCCATCGGATGACCAGTCAGCATCACTACGGGCAGTGTAAGACCACGCTGCCGCATCGCGTGGAACAATGCCTGTCCGCCCATCTCTGGCATCACCATATCACTCAACACCAGCGATATTTTACCGATATAGTGTTCCAGGATTCCCAGAGCCTCGCGCCCGTTCGCTGCTTGCAGCACCCGGTAGTCCAGCAGCTCCAGGCTGTCCACCAGGGCTTCTCGCAAACCGGCGTCATCTTCAACCACCAGGATGATCTCTCCATGCCCGTTGACGAATGTTTGTGCTTCCACAACCGACGTCTCCTGTGGCTGTGTCAGCAAGGCCGGTAGATAGAGTGTGAACGTCGTGCCTGTTCCTACCTGCGTCGTAACTTGAATGTGACCTTCGTGTTGAGCCACGATGCCATACACCTGCGGCAATCCCAGTCCTGTCCCCTTGCCGACTTCCTTGGTGGTGAAGAAAGGGTCGAAGATATACGGCAGTACATCCGGAGCGATGCCGATGCCGGTATCTGTTACCCTGATAAGCATCCATTCGCCTTCAATGAGCTGTCCGCAAATCGCGCAGCGGGCTTCATCGGCAACAATGTTCCTGGATAAGGTTATGCTCAGTTCACCGCCTTCCGGCATGGCATCGCGCGCGTTGATGACCAGATTCATCACTGCTTGCTGTAATCGTGTTGGATCGGCGTTCACGGTGTACTCATTTGTCCCGTAGGTTAGCTCTATCTTGATGCTCTCCGGTACCGTGCGCTCCAGCAGTGTGACGACCTCTTTTAAGAACGGCGCCAGGTCCATCGGGCGTCGTTCCAATACGGCGCGGCGACTGAAATCCAGGATTTGCTGGATCAACGCGGTCGCGCGCCTGGCTTGCCCGGAGATGACGTCCAGCCGTTCGCGGCTCTTGGAAGTTAAGTCCGGCATTTTCAACACCATTTGCGTGTACAGCACGATCACGGCCATGATGTTATTGAAGTCGTGGGCGATGCCGGCCGCCAGTTGTCCGACGGCCGCCAGGCGCTCTTGCTGCTGAAGCTGCGTTTGAACTTCCCGCTCGCGGGTGACATCGTTGATCACCAACACCCAGTGTTCCGGCTCAGGCCCCGCCTCCACCGGTCGGGCGATGATTTCAAAGGTACGTCCGTCTGCCTTTACTTCATGCCACAGTCCTTTGGTAGGCGGTGAAGTGAGCAGTTCGGTCAGCGGGTGGTCGCCCAAGTGCGAAAGACTGTCCCCTGCTTTGGCCTGGGTCAACACGGCCAGGTATTTTTCGGCGACGGGATTGGCCTGCACGACCCGTCGTTCCGCATCCAGGAGCAGCACACCTGCCGGCACGGTGGCGAGGATCTGTTCCATCTGCTGGGCTTGCGCATGTACCTGGGCAGTCAGACGTTCCCGTTCTTGTTCCGCCTGCTTGCGCTCGCTGATATCCCGTGTAATGCCCGCAAATCCAATGAGCTGTCCGCTGTGGTCAAACACCGGTGAAGAAACGACTTCGATGTCTACCCAGTGCCCATCCTTGTGCTTCATCCTGTATTCGGTGAGTCGGTCTGGACGTCTCAAGCGTGACCCAATCACCTCTTGTAGCTGCGCGATGCCTTTCTCATCTATGAAGTGGGTCACCTGAACACCCAAAGCCTCTTCGGGTGTATATCCCAGGACCCGTTCGACGGCTGGGCTGAGATATACAAAACGCAACTCCGGGTCCAGTTGCCAGACGATATCACCGACGTGGTCGGTGATGAGACGATACCGTTCTTCGCTCTGGCGCAATGCCTCCTCCGCCTGCCTGCGCGCGGTGATGTCATTCAGAATTGTTATAAAGTAGAGTGGTTTGCCGGCCTCATCGCGGCGCAGGGACGTGCTGACATCCGCCCACACGAGGGAGCCATTTTTGTGAATGTACCTTTTGCTGAACCGCGTTGAATCTTGTTCTCCTGAAAGTAGCGCATCAACGACACTTTGACTTAGTTCCGCATCGTCAGGATAAGTAATATCTTGCCATCGCTGGTTTTGGAGTTCTCCTTGAGTGTAACCTAACATCTCGCAGAACGCCCTGTTCACATTGATCTCACCGGAGAGCAGGGTTATTGACATCCCGCTGATAGAGTCATCGAACACGTACTTGAATTTGTCCTCGCTTTCGCGTAGGGCTATTTTCGCTTGTTGGCGTTCGGCCTCCAGACGCTGCTTTTCGAGCACGGTATGGATAATGTGCGGCAGACGTTGGATATGTTTCGGTGTTTTGATGACGTAATCGGCAGCGCCGCGCTTGATGGCTTCGGCGGCTACCTCTTCGGAGCCGGTACCGGTTACGATAATCACGGGCAGAGCCGCGTCTTGGGCGTGCGCGGCCTCAAGCACCTGCAGTCCTTCAAAGCCCAGGATGTTAAAGTCGCTCAGGATGAGATCGAAACCGCCTTGCGCGAGCGCGGCTTCAAATTCCTCGCGCGAAGCGGCTTCGACAAGCTCAAACCCACCGTGTTCTTTCTCCAATGCATCCCGCACCAGTTCACGGTCAAAGGGATAATCGTCTACGTAAAGGATGCGAATCTGTTGGTTCATAGGTCACTCTCCGGTGGCGACACATTCAACGACAGCCAGTAGCCTTCAATCTGTTGGATAACACCCCAAAATCCGTCGAACGAGATCGGCTTGACGTCCATGCGATTGTCTTCGACGAGCAAGATGTGAGCAGGTTTATTCATTGTGATTTCACTCCATCGGCAGACGGACGAAAAAGGTGCTCCCTTCGCCCACTTTGGATGCGACCCAGACGCTCCCCCCCAATAATTCGACGGATTTCTTGACCGTTGCCAGGCCAATACCCGTGCCGGGATATTCTTCTTCGGTGTGCAGGCGTTGGAACATGTCAAAAATCTTCTCGTAGTATTCGGGCGGGATACCGATGCCATTGTCGCGCACTTCGATGACCGCATGAGCATCCTCGTGGTGATATGTCACACAGACCTGAGGCGGAACGTCGGGTTTATGATAGAGGAGGGCATTTTCCAGCAAATTGGTGAATATCTGACTCAACAAGGTACGATCACCGGCGACGATGGGTAGATCGTCACAGATCGTGAGGTCGCCATGATTTTGATTGAGATGAGCTTGCATATTCCGTGTAAGTTCACCCAACAGTCTGGCAAGCGAGACTGGCTCACGCCGAACCCCTGACCGTCCAAGGCGGGCATAGGTAAGCAGGTCGTCAATGAGCTGCCCCATACGCTCGCTGGCCTGAACGATATTGTCTACGTAATGCTGGCCTTCTTCGTTCAAGCTGGCGCGATGGCGGCGAGCGATGATCGCAGAGAAGCCGCTGATGGCGCGCAGTGGGGCGTGCAGGTCGTGCGAGACTGAGTACGAAAATGATTCAAGTTCTTTGTTGGCGGCCCGGAGTTGCGCGGTGCGTTTCTGGACGCGTAGTTCCAGCTCGGCGTTGAGTTGGCGAATTTCGTCTTCGGCGCGCTTGCGCTCGGTGATATCGGTGATTGTGCCGACATAGCCGATGATCTGATTCTCGGCATCCACTTCCGGCGCTGCCTGTCCCATCACCCAGGCCAGCGTCCCGTCTGGGCGCACAAAGCGGTAATCCGCAAACGAGGAGTGGCGCAGTTGGGCAGATTCCTGCCAACCGCCGTGTATTCTCTCTCTATCATCTGGATGTACGGCATCCAGCCAGCCATCCCCCAACGCCTGCTCGGCCGACAATCCGGAGATCGTACACCATTTCGGGTTGACGTAAGTGGTAATGCCGTTGGCATCCGTGCGGAAAATTCCGACAGGGGAAATCCTGGCGAGGGTTTGGTAGCGTTGTTCGCTCGCTTGTAGTTCTGCATTGATCTGCTCCAAGTGCCTCGTCCTGATCTTGACCTGCTGGCGAAGCAACCCAATCACCCCGGCGGCCGCCAGCAATAGTCCGGAGATGCTGCCAATGATCCAGAAAACGTACTGCGGCACCCGATAAGCTGGCTCTTTTTCAGACCAGTGACCGAGTGTCGTGTAATACGGAGAATCGGGAGCCGGAATCCATCGGCCTAGATAGCGATCTATAGCTGCGAGGAGATCAGCGTTGCGCCCCTCGGTGGTCGCATAGTACAGTGCGACGGGGTTGAAATCAAATGAGGTCTTTAACAGCCCATACTTTTGATAGAAATAGTTGCCGAATAAATGGTTGGTGATGGCCGCGTCGGCTGAACCGTTCGCTGCCAGGGTGAAAGCCTGTTCAAACGAGTCGGTGGGAATAATCGTGACTTCATAGCCGAACCCGGCCATCAATTGCTCAAAAACTGTTTGTTGGATGGATCCTTTGAGTACTGCGACGCGCTTGCCGTTCAAATCGGCGATCTTGTTGATGGGGGAGTCTGGGGATGCATACATCCTTGACCAGCTTTCGAGCACCGGAGTTTTGTGGAAATCAAATATGGCATCGCGTTCTTCCGAGTAAGCCACATCGGGCATCAGATCAATGTGCCCATCTTCCAGGGCTTGCAAGCAGGCTTCCCATGCACACGGCACATAAACCAGCATCCAACCTTCTTGCGCAGCGATTTCGTGCAGCAGCTCAACAAAAATGCCCGCAGGGTGGCCGTTCGCATTCATAAAAATCTTGGGCTCGTTCTGGTACACGCCGACCCGTACAGTACGCCCCTGCCCGGCGACTGCAACTGGCGCGAGAACTATGAGCAAAAGCAAGGTGGCATACAGATGATATGTCCAGACACAGCGGTTCCTCGCCCATTTTTGAATGTTCCTGGCGGCAATCCAGGACAGTGAAAGAAATCTGGCCGGGGAATTCAATAGCATAGTTTTTTCTCTTGAACCTTCGACTTGGTCTGCGCTGATTTAATCTTATGCGAAACGTCCCCACATGCAAATATCTGTTTCGAGGTTCTGGCACTTCGGAGGGTTCGAGTACATCGTTTTAGCGAAAGGATGTCGCTTTTCTCTACTGACGATGCCGGACAAATGCAAACCGCCCGCGCACTTTTGCGCGGGCGGTGTTTTGCAGATCATTTCACTGTATAGATGCCCCAGAGAGGACTCGAACCTCCACGCCCGAAGGCACAGGCCCTCAACCTGCTGCGTATGCCAATTCCGCCACTGGGGCATTACTGGCTAGATTATACGCGAAGTGGGGAAGTTGTCAAACCATTTGCCAGTGCGGGCGGGACGAATACAATACCGCTATGAAGACGTTGCGGGTTCCCATTTATCCGAGCGCCGACGTTGTCTTTCCGGGCCAACTGTTCCCGATTTTCGCCGAGACGCGCGGTGTGGATTGGATGCTGCAGTTTTGCCGCGAGCAGCGCCAGCCATTGGGGATGGTTCTCGTTCCCGACAGCGGCGGGCACACCATCGCGCGCGTGGGCACGTTGGCCTATCTGCTGGATGACATCCCGCGCAAGGCGCACGATCTTGCGAACATCATCGTGGTGGGCCAGTATCGCTTTCAGATCGCGCAGATTCACCAGGATCAGGCCTATTTGGAGGCGACGGTCGAATTGTGGCCCTGGCTCGAAGAACCACGCCCCGGCTGGATGTTGGTCGAGCAGGCCGGCAGCTATCTGCGACGCTATGTGCAGGCGCTCTCCGACACCTTGCCGGCGGCGCTCCTGCCCGAAGTGTTACCGCCTGGGGTATCCACATTGGGCGTACTCGGCGCGGCCTTATTGCCGCTGCCTGCGGCGGAAAAGCAACGTCTGCTGGAGATGCCGACGGCAAAAGTTCTGCTGACGGAAGTTCTGAATTATATGCGCATTTACGTCCCGCTGGCCGAGCGTCTGGCGAAAATGCCGCCGCAAGTGGCGGCGCCCCACGAGCGCGTTTCGCTCAATTGATGAAGCCATCCTGTAGACTGATCCCCAGCCCGAAAGGAAAGACCATGCCCCGTTCTCCGCGTTGGTACGACATCATCACCATTAACATCTTTTACCTGGGCTTGACCACCCTGACGCAAACGATGGTTCCGTTGGTTTTGCCGCTGCTGGTCCAGCAATTTGTGGGCGAAGCGCAGCAGGGCGCATATTATGGGCGACTGCGTCTGTATGCGCTGATGGCGGCATTATTGTCGCAGGCTTTGATGGGGATGCTCTCGGATCGCTCCACGTTGCGCTGGGGGCGACGCCGTCCATTTATCTTGGCAGGCGCGCTGGCCGACCTGGCGGTGCTCACGGCGATTGGCTTTTCCGCACGGATGCGCGGATTGACGGGCTACTGGCTCCTTTTCGCACTATACGTGCTCTTACAGTTCTTCTCCAATACCGCGCAGAGCGCCCAACAAAGTTTTATCCCCGACCTTGTGCCGGAGGAGAAACAAGGGCGTTATGCTGCCGTCAAAGCTTTGTTCGAGGTTCCCATCCCGGTGGTTCTGGTCTCTTTCACCATCGCGCGCCTGGTTGGCGCCGGCAACATGTGGGGCGGACTGCTGCTGCTCATGGCCGTGATACTGCTCACGATGATGCTGGCGATGCTCGTCCCGGAAAAAACGCTGGATGTTCCGCCGCCGCCTTTGGACTGGCAGCCTTTTCTACGGCTTTTGTTGATGACCGGGTTGTTCACGGCGCTCATTCTCCTGATGGGCGCAGTCGTGGCGTTGACCGGGCGTTTATTGGCGCGCGTCGAATCGCTCGCTGTGCTGCTTGTGGTGATGGGCGGCGTTGGCTTTGCCACGATGACCGTCGCCGTGGTGCTGGGGGTAAGTGGCGGTTTCCGCATCTCTGTCGGATCTGCAAAGAGCCGCGCTATCGCTCCGTTCGTCTGGTGGGTGATCAGCCGCCTGGCCTTCCTGGTCAGCGTCACAAATCTGGGGGGATTTGTCCTGTATTTTCTCCAGGCGCGATTGGGGTTCACGCGCGAATCTGCGGCGGGTCCAGCCAGCCAGATGATGATGTTGGTCGGCGTCTTCATTCTGCTTTCGGCGTTCCCCACGGGTTGGCTGGTAGATAGGGTGGGGCGAAAAAAGGTCGTCGCGTGGAGCGGTGTCATCGCTGCTGTCGGAACAGCTCTCACACTGTTGGCCGCCAATCTGAAGCTGGTGTTCGTCGGTGGCTGCATCATCGGGATGGCGACGGGCATCTTTTACACCGCGAGCTGGGCGTTGGGGACGAGCCTTGTGCCGGAAGGTGAAGCCGGACGGTATCTTGGAATTTCCAACCTGGCGGGAGCGGGAGCCGGTGCGGTCGGAGCCTATATCGGCGGCCCGGTGGCGGACTTCTTCACGCGCCACACGCCGGACGCGCCCGGTTTGGGCTATGTGGTGATTTTTGCGATTTATGGATTGCTCTTCTTGCTTTCGACGCTGCTACTCGCCAAAGTCCAGGCGCCTGCGACGCAAGAAAAACCGGGATTTTGACCAAATCCCGGTTTTTCATATCTTGATTGTGATTAACGGATCGCCTTCTCGGTCTGCTTGTCGAAGAGATGCATTCGGCCCATATCGAAAGCGGCAGCTTTCGTCGTGCCGATGGCTGTCTTGGTGCGCGGATCAAAACGCCCGATGAATTCCGCGTGATCCAGGGTGAAGTACGCGAGCACCTCGTTGCCCATCAACTCCGTCACATCCACGCGCCCCTCAACCAGGGCCGGCAGGATACCGGGCGGCGCGTAGTCGGGATCGTGGACGTGCTCCGGGCGGATACCGAAGACAACTTCCTTGCCCAGGTAGGGCTTGTAGACGCTGCGGCGTTCCTCCGGGATAGCGACGCGGTAGTCGCGGCAGTCCGCATACATCACGCCGTTTTCTTCGATCAGAGTCGCGTCGAAGAAGTTCATCGCGGGGCTGCCGATGAAACCGGCGACGAAGATATTGCCGGGGAGGTCGTAGAGCGTCTGCGGCGTGTCAATCTGCTGCAAAATCCCATCTTTGAGCACAGCGATGCGGCTTCCCATCGTCATGGCTTCCGTCTGGTCGTGGGTCACGTAAATGAAAGTGGTTCCCAGGCGCATGTGGAGCTTGGAGATTTCAC
Organism: Anaerolineae bacterium; assembly: GCA_034433375.1. Lineage (GTDB taxonomy): Bacteria > Chloroflexota > Anaerolineae > B4-G1 > SLSP01 > DSWT01. The sequence goes on from DAOUAQ010000088.1 coordinate 11,168, forward strand.
CACGGGCTTGCACGCGCAGCTTGGCGTCGAGGTTGGAGAGCGGCTCGTCCATCAGGAAGACGTTCGGCTCGCGGACGATGGCGCGCCCTACCGCCACGCGCTGGCGCTGACCGCCGGAGAGCTGCTTGGGCTTGCGATCCAGCAAGTGCTCAATCCCCAGAATGCCTGCTGCATCTTTCACCCGGCGATCAATCTCCTGCTTGGGAACTTTGCGTAGCTTGAGGCCGAAGGCCATATTGTCGTAAACGGTCATGTGCGGGTAGAGGGCGTAGGACTGGAACACCATAGCGATGTCGCGGTCTTTGGGCGGCACATCGTTGACCAGGCGGTCGCCGATGTAGATTTCGCCCTCGGTGATTTCCTCCAATCCCGCCAGCATCCGCAAGCTGGTGCTTTTGCCGCAGCCGGAAGGTCCGACGAAAACCAGGAACTCCTTGTCGGCGACCTCGATATTGAGGTTTGAGACTGCGACCACGTCGCCAAAGCGCTTTGTGATATTTTTGTAGGTAACACTTGCCATAAGAAGACTCCTTTCAATGCTTGGATTTTGACTTGCCCAAAAACGGTTTGTGATGATGACTCATGTCAGAACGATGACTCATGTCAGAACGATGACTCACGTCAGAACGATACGCACGCCAAGTTCGCTCAGATCCCACAGCGGCGGGGTAGGCGCCTCACGTCCCGTGATCAACACATCCACTTCGCCGGCCGGCGCAATGAAGATGGCCCCAACGCGTCCTAACCGCTCCGGTTCGACGAGCACTACCGTCTGCGAGCCGAGAGCGAAGAGCGCGCGCGCCATTGTCGCGTAGTCGCGCTGGTCGTGGGTCAGCCCGCGTTCTGCGTCTAGCCCCCCCGCCTCAAAGATGACGATGTCGGCGCGCACGCGCCGCAAGCTCTCGTCGTCACCGTAAAGGCCATAATCCGGTGCAGCCTGGCCGCCGATTAGGTGCAGAATGTGCGAACCTTGCTGCGCTATGTGCCACGCGATGTTGAGCGCATTCGTGATAATCGTAAGGTGCGTGTGTTTGTTGAGAAAGGGCACAATCTCTCGTGTCAGGGTCCCCGGTCCCAGGAAAACCACACTTTGATCAGGGATGAAACGCGCCGCTGCTTCGGCAATCCGACGCTCTATACTTTCCGGTGGATTCGCGGTCGCCCCTTGATTTTCCGCCGCGTAGCCTGCCCGGAGAACTGCGCCACCGTGAACCCGGTGCAGTTGGCCGGCTTTTTCAAGCCAGGCCAGGTCTCGGCGTATGGTAACAGTATCAACATTGAAGGTGCGGGCTAGTTCGGAGACGTATACGCTGCCGTCAGCTTGCAGTTTTTGCACAATGAGATTTTGGCGCTCGTTCTTGAACATGGTCCCCGTCCAACTGTTTTACTATAGCACGGGATGCACGCTCTGTCAATCGAATTGCTCGCAATCGTGCGTAATCATACATAATCGGTCGTGAATGGACAATGTGAAGCAGATAACGTAAAACGTAATTCTGTCGCCTACGTTTTACGCTTTAGTCAGTCGCCTTCTGGAACGGCTGCCGGTGTGGGTAATGGCGTGATGGGCAATCCGTAGTACCCCTCGATCACCTGGCGGAACATCGGCGCAGCGACGGTGGAACCTTCGCCAGCGTTTTCGACCAGCACGACCATAGCGATTTGCGGATTATCCGCCGGAAAATAGCCCACAAACCAGGAGTGTGGCAAGTCATCTTTGTTTGCGGGTTCAGCGGTACCGGTTTTCCCGGCAACCGGGATGCCGAGACCCCGGAAACGGTGTGTCGTTGTACCGAGGGATGCAGTGGTGACGGCGTAGAGGGCTTCCTGGATAGTGGTTAGATGTTCTTTCGAGATAGGCAGTTGGCCGATGGCCTGTGAGCGCGTGGCCTGTTCGGCGTTGCCGGCGCTATCCACAAAACGATCTACCAGGTAAGGGCGATAGAGCGTGCCCCCGTTGGCGACCGCCGCCATCATCCGTGCGACCTGGAGTGGTGTTACCAGCAGAAATCCCTGTCCGATGGCAAGGTTAACTGTATCACCGGTCCCCCAGTTCTGTTGATAGGTGGCTAACTTCCATTCGGGGTCGGGCATCAAACCGGCGGCCTCGGTGAATTCCTGAAGGCCGGTTTTCGCCCCAAAACCAAAAGCGCGCCCATAGGTTGGCAGTGTCTCCGGCGAGATGGTGTCCAGGGTTTTTCCGACTTCGTAAAACGTGACGTTACATGAAGCCGACAGCCCGTCTTTAAGTGTGATAGCCCCGTGCCCTGTTTCCAACCAACATTGCTTGCGGTTGACCTCGCCTAGCCCATCCCAATAGCCTGGGCAGTAGAAGCCGCTCTGCGCCGTCAACTCGCTGGCCTCCAGCGCCGCCGCCATGGTGACGATTTTGAAAACCGAACCGGAAGGATACAATCCTTGAACCGCACGGTTGAGCAGCGGTAGATCGGGATTGTTGAGAACGAGCTGGCGCGACCACACATCCGTCAGGCGAATGAAGACGTTGTTGTCATAGTGCGGGCCGCTGGTCAGCGCCAGAATAGCGCCGGTGTTGATATCTAGCGCGACGATGGCGCCGCGCCGCGTGTTTAGCGCCTGCTCGGCGCTGTATTGCAGCGCGCGGTCTATCGTGGTGTAGATGGCGCGCCCGCGTTCTGGCCGGCGGTCGGTGAGCACTTTGATGCGCGTTCCATCTGGCCCAATGATGGAGAGACGACCTCCATTTTTGCCGGCCAACGTGGATTCCCCCCACGCTTCCAGCCCTGCAATGCCGACCAGTTCGTCGCCGCGATAACCGCGCTGGCGATAATCGCTATACGTTTCCGCCGGAATCGGTGAGACCCATCCGACGACATGAGAGGCCACGCCATCGAGGGGGTAGAGTCGCCCGGCGCGCTCGCGGCGTTGGATGCCGGGCAGGGCGAGTAGATCGTTGTAAGTCAGGCTCTCTTCGCCGGTGATGTCCTCAATGGGAATATACCAACTCGTGGGTTGTCCGGCGTAGGCTGCCTGAATTTTTTCGATGGAAAGCCCCAAGACTTGTGCGAGTGCGGCGAGCACTGCGCCTTCGTCTTGAATTTGCTCGGGGATCACGCCCACGGTGACGATGCTGCTTGGGACAGCCAGCCCGGCGCCGTCATGGTCATAGATGTTGGCGCGCGGCGGAATCTGATATTCGACCGCGAAGGTGTTGCCGCTCACCAAATCAGGCCACACGGTATCTCTGTGCCAGTCAATGCCCCACTGCCCCTCTTCTTTGACGAGGCTAAGCTGGTTGTCGGTTTGCAGTGTGCCAAACAACCCGGTGTGCCACATTTCGGTGAAGGCGATCCAGGCTTTATCTTTGTCTATGGTCAAGGTTTGGGGGATGAGCGTCACGCTGATCACGGTCGTGATGGCCATTGCGCTGCGGTAGGCTTGTTCAAAGTCCGCTTGGGCCAGCCCCGCGCGCAGTGAGGGCAGGAGCAGAGCATACATCTCCGCGTAATCTGCCATTTCCCAGGCAGTCAGGAATCCCCGGCCTACGGACTCCGGTGTAGCGACATCCAGCGTTGGTACCGGTGTTGGGGTGGGCAGCGGCGCGGTGGTGGTGTGGATGGTGGGCGCCTGAGCTGGCGTCGTGGTGCTACCGCCGCATCCTGAGAGTAGCGTCGCGAGCAACAACAGGATGCAGCCTGCTCTTGTCAAAGCGCGCCTGCGTCTAAACTGCGCCGAGCGCGATGGACTGCGCCATTTACATTGCCTATTGAGCCGACATTTTGGTTTTCTCATAGCCTGATACCTGTATCCACTGTCGGACATTGATAATCAAAGTGCGCGCGACAGAGAACGGGCATATTGACGGTGGGAAGGAGGCCCCATTCCTGCAAAAGAGCATTGACGGCGCACATAGGTAGACCAACAACATTTGTGTAGCACCGGTTGATATGCGCTACCGGATTGAAGCCGGTGTTTTGGATTGCGTAGGCACCGGCTTTATCCAGGGGATCGTTGCTGAGTACGTATGCCTCAATTTCGGTATCGGTATAAGCGCGCATTGTCACCTCGGTGGTGACATAGCGCGCAATGTCCTGGTGTGTTTGTGGATTGTAAAGCGTCACCGTTGTATGGACGGCATGGGAGCGCGCTCGCAGTGCTCGCAACATAGCGCGCGCTTCTGTCGGGTCGCGGGGTTTTCCTAGCGGGATGTTGTCCAAATCTACAACCGTATCTGCCGCCAAAGCCCAGACGCCACTGGGAAATTCCGTTACAACGTGCGCTTTGGCGCGCGCCAGTCGCGCAGTCATATCCAGCGGGCTTTCTGCCTCTTGTGGGTATTCGGCGATATCTGCGCTGACGGCGCTCACGGGCAGGTTGAGCCAGGCAATCATTTCTCGCCGTCGTGGTGACTGCGATACGAGAAGCAGTTGAGCGAATTTCATAGGGGTCCTTTGTGTTTACAGAATGCACGTGCTGTTAGCCATCAATCTGATTATAGCTGTTTTGGCAGGACGGCAAAGATGTAGGTTAATTAAGCCTGGTGTTTGAGGCCGATTCCTCAAGGCGTCTGTTGTGAACAATACGGACAAAGGTAGTTTTTTGGTATGACAGTACTAAATTCCTATTGTGTTCTATGCAGAGATGGAGTAATATATCAATAGGTTAAAAAAATAACAACTTTTAAAACTTAAAACTAATAGGAGGTGCTGCAATGTTGTATTTACCACGTGAGGAAGGTCAGGGTCTGGTTGAGTACGCGCTCATTCTGGTGTTGATCGCCATCATCGTTATCGCGGTTTTGACCCTCTTGGGTCCAGCCATTGGTAACATCTTCAGCTCCATTATGGCAGCGCTTTAAATTCAGCGACCTTTACGAACCCCCGAAGCCCCGCGCCCTGCGCGGGGCTTCGGCTTTTGTGGGGGCAGGTGCAGCATATAGTACTTTTTTCCTATTGCTAGATTTTGGTAAGAATGTATAATATGGTTAACGTTTGGTAAGGAGACCCGCCCTCCTCACTAGAACGTAGTTGGTTACCCTCCTTTCGTAGAAACACGCCCCGTCAGGGGCGTGTTTCTGTTTGGGGGGATAGTCAGTCACGCGACGAGTAGACGGCGACAGCCGTCGCAGTAGGCTTCCTCGCCGTTTTTGACTTTGCGATGGGTGGGTTTCAACACTTCCACGCCGCACATGCCGCAAATATCGCCGTTCAGCTGCGCGACAGGGATGCCGCCGGTTCTGCCGGTCAGATAGTGGTAGGAGTCCAGAATGGCTGGCGGGATTTTCTCCTTGACGCGCGACGCTTCTTTGAGCAGTGTTTGGCCGCGCGTTTGGAGTTCCTCGCGCTCGGCAGTGAGGTTGTGGCAAAGTGCGTCGCGCTGTTCGGTGATTTGCTGTCGTTTGGCGGCGGCGGCGGATGCAGTCTCGTCGGCCTCTTCGCGCGCGACCATCGCTTCGAGCAGGTCATCTTCAAGTTTGGCGATCCACCGACGCAGGGATTGCGACTTGGCCTGCAAATCCTCGAGTTGGCGGGGATTGGTGACGCTGCCGCCGTACAGGCGTTGCTCGGTCTGCTGAAGCTCGGTCTGCGTTTTTTGCAGCTCAAACTCGACGTCTTTCTGCTTCTTGGTGACCACGCGCGCCGCCTGCGCCGACTGTTCAGCGTGTTGTCGCGCCTGCAAAAGTTCAGTTTCGTCGTGAAGCGCAGCCTGGATCTCGGTCAGCCGTTGGTTCAGCCGTTGTAGCTCCAGGTCAATCTCTTGAAAGCGTATCAGCGCGTCTGTCCAGGGCATACCGCACCTCCGGAGATAGTCTTAAGTCCAAAGTCCCAAGTCGAAAGTCCGAAGTCCCAAGTCGAAAGTCGAAAGTCAGTGAGTGGACGCTTCGTTGACTACCCAGAAAGGCACCGAAGCGTTCACTACAGGTATTTTTCATCGGATTGCCGGTTATCAGGCTGTCTTTGGCTGTGCTTTACGCGGGAGCCATAGATGGCGCACAAGCAGATAGGCGACGCCGGCGATAAACAGGATGATGGCGAATAATTGCGCCGCAGCGATGCTGCCGACCATCCAGGCGTCGGGGCGCAGCATCTCGGTGAAGAAGCGGATGACGGCGTAGCCCATCAGGTAGCCGACCAGCAGATCGCCTTCCAGCAATTTTTGGCCGTAGCGCACAGCGACCCACATCAGCAGCAGACAAAGCGCCAGCGCCGCCAGTGATTCGTAGAGGAAGGTGGGGTGGAAAAGGGTGGTCTCCGGGTAGTTGAACAGATCGTTGTAGGGCGCGATACGGTTCATCAGCGGGACACGCAGCCCCCAGGGGAGGGTGGTGGGGGGGCCGTAAAGTTCGATGTTGACGAAGTTGCCCCACCGTCCGATGGATTGCCCAATCGCCATGCCCGGCGCGGCAAAGTCCAGCCATTGAAGCGGGCGCAGCTTCCGCCGCCAGGTGAACAGGATCACGCCGAGCGCCCCGCCGACAATCGCGCCGTAGACGCCCAACCCGCCGTTCCAGATGTAGAGCGCTTCCACGGGGCGTTCCTTGTAGTAGTTCCAACCGAGTAGGCCATCGCTCGGTTGCGAAAAGACGTGGTAGAGGCGCGCGCCGATAATCGCCAGGATGACGACGATCATCAGCATATCCCAGATCGCCTCCGGGTCTTTGCCGGCTTTCTTCGCCAGGTATGCGGCGACATTCGCGCCCAGGATAATACCGGTAACGATCAAAACGCCGTACCAGTGGACGGAGATAATACCTCCAATGCTGAATAGAATCGGGCCAAAGGGTGGTGTCATATTGTAACCTCCGGTGATAGGATTGAGTTGTTGTATTTTCGTCCGAGTGTGTGATACACATCCTCGAAATACTCGTTCAGATAGGGATAAGCTGTGGCGATGATCCCCAGTCCAAACAGCGCGCCGGTGATGGCACGCATTATGGGGGTCGTCTCGAAGGGTGTGGGGATGAGGCCGGGGAGGATCACCCACGCGAGGTAGGAAACCCACTGGATGCCGCCATCGAGCATCATCGGCAAGATGCCGAAGGTGAAGTATTGCCACATCGCCCAGGGCTGGATGGATTTGCGGCGCCGCAGCAGTGCAAACACCAATCCTGCCAGCAGTATGCACCCGTAGATGGCGATGTCGCGTTGGCAGAGCGCCATCTTGTAGCCGGTGTGCGCGTCGCCGATGAAGTCGCTCAGTTTGTTCATCTCGGCGACATGGACAGGGTGGGTGAGTGGATAGGCAATCTGCGGCCCGAAGAGGAACCACGAGCGAAAGGGGTATTGGTGGCATAAGGGCGCGTAGATGGCATAGAGCAGGTGCGCTACTTGTGTCATGCCCATCTGCATGAAGAAGGGGGGCAGCATCGCCCCACCGAGGAAAATCCCCGTCAGTGTGTTGAACACCGCCAGCCAGTGGCGCGCCAGCCAGAAGATAAACCGGTTCAGCGTGTCAACCAGGGCGCGCTGTTGCGGCGGAATTTCCTGCTGCATCCGTTCCTGGATGCGGCGCTGCGCCTCGCTCAGGATGTCCTCTGCGCCCGACGCGCGGGTGTCTATATCTCCAGATTCCATCCAATCCCTCGCTGTTCGAGCCACAGACCAAAAGCGCTAAAACCATCCGTGATGAGCAGAATTCCCACCAGAATCAGGATACCGCCGGCGATTTTCTGGATGACCGGCAGATAGCGCGCCATCCGTTGGAGGAGCGTGCCCAACTGATCTACCAGAAAACCGGCGAGGATAAAGGGCAGCCCGACACCGGCGGAATACGCCGCCAACAACACTGCGCCGTGGGCGACAGTGTCTTGATCGGCGCTGAGAACCAGGATCGCCGAGAGCGCCGGCCCGACGCAGGGCGTCCATCCAGCGGCGAAAACCATCCCGATCAGCAGGGAGGAGAAGAACCCCCATTCGCGTTTCCCGCGCCATTGCAGCCGGGCTTCCTGTTGGAGAAAGGGCACGTGGAGGATTTCCATCAGCGCCAATCCAAAGAAGATGATGAGCAGCCCGCCCACGTAGCGGAACCACTCGCCGCGCAGCAGCCGCCCGAGAGAACCGGCCGCCGTCCCCAAAAGGATAAAGACGATGCTAAAGCCAACGACGAAGGCCACAGCGTGGGCGACGACGAAGAAGCGCTCGCTCAACGTGCGGTTGCCGGATTTCGTCACCGCGTAGCCGCTGAGGTAGCCCAGGTAAGCCGGCACCAGAGGCAGCACGCAGGGGGCCAGAAATGAGGCTAATCCCGCAATGAAAGCCACGCCTACACCGATGTTCACACGCTCCCCCTTCGATGATTTGCGCCATTATACCACTACCGGATGGAGAGAACAAACGAAGAAGTACTCAGCGGTTAGCTGTCAGCCTTCACCGTTGATTGTCATTGAAACGAAAAGAGGGATTTTAGCGGGCTGTGCGTCCCCAAAATCCCTCTGTTGAGCTTAGCAAAATCTGCTCAATCTGCTCACTCGCCTTTCCGCTCGTGCGTTACGCGTTAATGCTCGTAGCGCAGTACGGGATTGCGCGCGGCGCGGACTTCGTCCAGCCGGCGGACGGGGGCGTTGCGCGGCGCTGCGTGGAGCAGCTCCGGCGTGTGACGCGCCTCGTCGGCGATGGTGAGCAAGATATCGGCGTAGTTGTCCAGCGATTGCTTGCTTTCCGTCTCGGTCGGCTCGATCATCAGGGCTTCGGGCACGATGAGGGGGAAGTAATTGGTGGGCGGATGGACGCCGTAGTCAATGAGGCGTTTGGCGATGTCGAGCGCGTGAACGTCGGGCGCGTCTTTGAGATGGCCCTCCACCACGAATTCGTGCTTGCAGATGCGGTCGTAAGGCAGGGGATACGCGCCTTTGACGCGGCTGAGCAGATAATTCGCGTTGAGGACCGCGTGTTCGGCCGCCTGGCGCACCCCCTCGCTGCCTAGCATCCGTATGTACGTGTAGGCGCGCACGATGACGCCGAATTGTCCCCAGAAGGCCTTGACCCGTCCGATGGACCTGGGTGGATCGAAGAAGGTGAAGTAGGGGTCTTCATCTTCCGCCGATGCCGGGTCGAGCATGACGATGGGGCCGGGGAGATAATCCACCAGATGCGCCGCAACGCCGACCGGCCCGCTGCCCGGCCCGCCGCCGCCGTGCGGCGTGCTGAAGGTCTTGTGCAAGTTGAAGTGCATCACGTCAATCCCCGCGTCGCCGGGGCGCATGATGCCGGCGAGGGCGTTCATATTCGCGCCGTCGCCGTACACCAGCCCCCCGCACCCGTGGACGATGTTGATGACTTCTTCGGTGTGTTCTTCAAACAGGCCGAGCGTGTTGGGATTGGTGAACATCAGCCCCACCACGCGCGCGCACACCTGGGCGCGTAGCGCGTCGAGGTCAATGTTGCCGCGCGCGTCGGAGGGGATTTCTACCACACGCAGCCCGCTCATGCTCGTGGATGCGGGATTGGTTCCATGCGCCGAATCGGGCACCAGGATCGTGTCGCGGGCAGCGTCGCCGTGATCCAGGTGATACTTTCGCATGATGAGCACGCCGGTCAACTCGCCGTGCGCGCCCGCAGCGGGTTGCAAGCTCACGGCGGCGAACCCACCGATTTCTTTGAGGTATTCCTGGACCGAGTACATCACGTACAGCGCGCCCTGGACGGACTCTTCGTCTTGCAGCGGATGAACGCCGGCGAAGCCGGCCAGCCGCGCGGCGACTTCGTTGACTTTGGGATTGAATTTCATCGTGCAGGAGCCGAGTGGGTACATACCTTTGTCAATGGCGTAGTTCAGTTGTGACAGTCGCAGATAGTGGCGCACCACGTCAATTTCGCTAACTTCGGGGAGCGGCAGTTCCGCGCGCAAGAAGGCCGCGGGGAGGGCGCTCGCCGGCACATCGCATTGTGGGGGCTTGACCCCCGCGCGTCCTGGCGACGACAGTTCGTAAATCAAGGGTTCGCTCATCGGTCACTCCTCCCGTTTTCGACAGGGAACGCGCCCAGCGCCTCCGCAAACAGGTCAATTTCGTGGCGCGAGTTCATCTCGGTCACGGCGACCAGCATGTGGTTTTCCAGGCGCGGATAATCGAGCGCCAGGTCGTAGCCGCCGATGATCTCCACTTCTTCGATGTCGGTGCGCAGGAAGGCATTGATCTCGCCGACCGGCGCGGGGCAGCGGACGACAAATTCGTTGAAGAAGGGGCGGTTCTTGATGACGGTGAAGCCGTCCAATTCATCAATGACGCTGGCGGCGTAGTGCGCCTTGTGGTAATTCAGCTCGGCGATTTGGCGCAGGCCGTGTTTGCCCAGCGCCGCCATGTAGACGGTCGCCGCGAGGGCCATCAGCCCCTCGTTGCTGCATATATTCGAGGTGGCTTTGTCGCGGCGGATGTGCTGCTCGCGGGTGGTGAGGGTCATCACGTAGCCGTCTTTGCCTTCGATGTCCACCGTTTTGCCGACCAACCGGCCGGCCATTTGCCGGGCGTATTGCATCTGCGTGGCATAGAAGCCGAGATACGGCCCGCCGAAGTTGAGACCCAATCCCAACGGCTGCCCCTCGCCGAGCGCGATGTCTGCGCCGTAAGCGCCGGGCGGTTTGAGCAATCCCAGGCTGATGGGGTTGACGACGACCGCCAGCAGCGTCCCCTTGCCGCGCGCGTGAACCTGGTCAGCGACGCCTTCCAGGTTGACCAAGCGCCCCAGGAAGTCCGGCGTCTGCACGATGAGGCAGGCCGTTTGTGCGTCAACCATCTCAATGAGTTGATCGAGCGGCGTGGTGGGATCGTCGCCGCCTACAACCTCCATGCCCATCCCCTGCGTGTAGGTGTGGATGACCTGGCGGTAGTGCGGGTGGACGGTGGGCGCGATCACAATTTTAGCGCGCTTCTTGCGGAAGACGTTGTACGCCTGAATGACCGCTTCCGCTGCCGCCGTCGCGCCGTCGTAGTGGCTGGCGTTGGCGACCTCCATGCCGGTAAGATCACAGATCATGCTCTCGTATTCGAAGATGGCTTGCAGTGTGCCCTGGCTTACCTCGGCCTGATAGGGGGTGTACGCAGTGTAGAATTCCCCCCGGCTGATGACGTAATCCACGACGCTCGGTGTCCAATGCCGATACGCCCCCGCGCCCAGGAAGGTGGGGGTGGTGTTCGCGTTCAAGTTCAACGAGGCGAGGAATTGCAACTCTTGCAGGATTTCCATCTCCGACAATGGCTCAGGAAGATCGAGGTGGGGGTAGCGGAATTTCTCCGGGACGTCCTGGAACAGGTCTTCCAGGTGCTGGACTCCGATCGCTGCCAACATCTCTCGACGTTCTACGTCGGTATGCGGTATATAGACCATAATTTCGACTCCTTCAAAGCGACATTAGAGCCTGCATTGGGCAGGCTCTAAATGAATCGGGTCGGATTAGTGCGCGGCCTCTTCCTCTTCGACGACCTTTTGGTAGGCTTCCGCGTCCAGTAATGCCTCCCATTCGCCCAGGTTGGTGGGGCTGAGGCGAACCATCCAGCCTTTGCCAAAAGCATCTTCATTGACCAGTTCGGGCGTATCCTCAAGCGCTATGTTGACGGCGACGACCTTGCCGCCCATCGGGAGATAGACATCCGCGGCTGCCTTGACCGATTCGACCACGCCGAATTGGTCGCCCTTGGCAAGCGCGTCGCCAACTTCGGGCAATTCCACGTAGACGATATCGGAAAGCGTGCTTTGCGCATAATCCGTAATGCCAATGACGATTTCGCCGCCTTCTTGACGCGCCCACTCGTGGGTCTCTAGATAACGAACGCCTGTATCCATATTCATCACTTATCCTCCGTATTTGATTAAGTATGGTTGTATGCTGTGCGCGCAGTGCAAAATCCTTCTTCTACTCAAGCCGTCACGATGGATAGCAATTGTGACATAGGTGATGGCTCGTGCATATCCTGGAAATTCTGGGTGTATGGGATAAAGATGTCCGGTGCATGAGGCAAGCCCAGAGAAATGTCAGCGGGTTTGGCATTGGTTGCATCGTTGAAGATGAGCAACAATGCCCGTCGCCCGGTCTCGGCCTTGAACATCGTGTTGATGGCGATATTCGCCAGAGTGCGTGAGGTAGTTTCTGCCGAGGTCACAATGCCGAGCCAATCACACTGGGACTGGATTTGCCACAATAACGGCAGTGTGCCCCGGCCCAAATCCATAATGACGAAATAGCCTTCATCACGCAAGATACCGAGTAGACGCTGTAATGCCTCCACACGGATCCCGCTGAGATCCATGATTTCAGAACAGCCAGGGATGAAGGAAAACCCGTGGACATTTTGCCGGCTGAAGTTCTGGATCAGGGGCAAATTTATATCGGCTGCATTGCGCGATAAAAGCTCCGGCAGGTGACGCGCGCCTTCGGTACCGCTCCACAGCCCGATACTGCCGACGGGGAAGGCCAAATCCAGCAGAATGGTGGGTTGGTCGAGCCAGTCCGCGGCGTGGCGGGCCAGATTGAGCGCTATCGTACTTACCCCGACGCCCCCGCGCAGCGACAACAGGCCGATAGAACTCCCGCGCTTCTTTTCGCGTGACTCGCTTTTTAGCCGCTGCACGCGGTTCAAGGCGGCCTGAATACGCGCGCCTAGTTCTTGATATTCGACCTGACCCTTCGTGATGAAGTCGTCGCCGCCGATGGTATAGCCTTTGATTCGATCATCCATCGCGTCGAGCGCGCTGAAAAACACAATCGGCACGGTGCGGAAGTGTGGGTCGGAACGAAGTTGCTTGCACACTTCGTAACCATCAATGTCGGGCATCATGATGTCCAGCAAAATCAAATCAGGCTTGAGCTGTTGCGCGATGCGGAGCCCTTCCTTCCCGGTCGTCGCTTCGGCGATTTCGTGGCCCCAACTGCGTAGCATAATGCTATACATCATGCGCGCATCGTCGTCATCTTCGATAACCAGGATGCGAGTTTTTGGCATGGATACTTTCCTCCTTTAAGTGGTTATGGGGATGGCGAAACTGAACGTGCTGCCTTTTTGATACACGCTGTCAACCATCACCTGTCCGCCATGCATTTCCACAATGCTGCGAGTAATCACCAATCCCAAACCTGTCCCTTGGACGCTTCGTACAGCGGCGTTGTTCGCCCGGAAATACTTGGTGAATAGCCGATTTAATTCCTCCGGTTTCATCCCAATCCCGTTGTCCTTCACACTCCAGCGCACATAGTCTTTCCCTTTGTCGCCCCATACCTCGGCGCCGACAACGATCATTCCGCCTTCAGGGGTATATTTGTTTGCGTTACTGACCAGATTCGTGAGGACCTGGATCAGACGCCCGCGGTCTCCCACAACAGTCGGTAGACTCGGCGGCATAAGTACCTGAAGGGTCTGATTTTTGTTAGCGATTTCCTGTTCAAACGCCTGGACTGCTTCGCTGACGATTTCCTCTGGCACGACCTGCCCTGCCTCCAGCCGCAAGCGCCCTGATTCGATGCGCGACACGTCCAGCAAATCCTGAACCAGACGATCCATCCGCCCGATGTTGTTGCGGACGATGTGCAGGAACTGCTGTTGTTGCTCGTTGAGTGGCCCGCCGATGCCTTTCGTCAGGAGGTCAATGTAGCCCTTCATCGAGGTCATCGGCTGCTTGAGTTCGTGAGAGACGAAGGAGATGAAGTCGGTCTTGGCGTCGTTCGCCTGCTGCACAATCTGGAACAGCCGGGCGTTTTCGATGGCGATGGCAGCGTGGTCTGCCAGGCGCACAATCAGCGCCACGTCACTGCCCTGGAAGCTCTCGCTCTGGTTGGATTCCAGGGCGATGACGCCGATCACCCGCTCCTCGCGTTTGATGGGCACGGTGAGCTGCGCTTGCATCCCCGCCGCCAGCCTTTTGTAGTGTGGGTCCTGTGAGAGATCCGTGACCAGGGAGGTTTCTCCGGTGCGTACCGTCAGTCCTAACAGCCCATCTTTCAAGGGCCAAAGTGCATCCTTTGTGTAACGCTCAAACACTTCCGGCGGATACCCCCGGTGCGCCAGGAACCGCAACCCTTGCGTGCCGTCTTCCTCTTCTTGCAGGGCGGCGATGAGGCCGATGGTTGCGCCGGTGATGCGGATGGCCCACTCGAGCGTCTGTCCCATCACGGCGCTATAGTCCAGTGTGGTGTTGAGCTGGCGATCAATTTGTTGCAGCGTCGTCAGTTCTTCCAGCCGGGCATTCAACGCCTGATCTGTCATCGTGAACAATTGCGCATTCTCAATCGCGATGGCCGCTTGCGCGCCGAAGGCCAGGAGCAGTTCGGTGTCTTCCTGGTTGAATGGACGCGAGTCCTTGCGGTTGATCACTTCCAGCACGCCGATCGTGCGTCCGCGCGCGTTGAGCGGCACGGCGATGATGGATAGCGTGCTGAACTCCGCGCGCCTGTCGAAGCTGCTGTCCCATCGTCCGTCCTGGCGGGTGTCGCGCGTGATGACAGGCCGGTTCTCGGCGAAAGCTGCGCCGGCAATGCCCTTGCCGGCCGGGACGCGCATCCCGACCAACTTGGCCCCCGCTGGCCCACTGGAAATGCGAAAGACGAGATCGCCGCTTTCGTCGTCGAGCAGCAAGAGCGATCCGGCTTCTGAGTTCAGCAGTGTTGCGGCGTTACGCACCACCAGATCGAGCACTTCGTTGAGATCCAGGCTGGAGGCCAGCAAATTGCCGATTTCGTTCAGGGTACCGAGTTGTCGCGCGCGCGACTCCAACCGCTCGTAGAGCGAGTAGCGTTCGATGATGGCGGCGGCATACGCGGCGACGGTCACGAAGAAGTTCTCGTCTTCCTCACTGAACGTCGCGTCGGGATCAAAAGTCGAAGCCACCATCACCCCCAGTGTCTTGTCGCCTGCGGTGAGCGGCGTGCCGAGCCAGGCTTTTCCGAAGCGCAAGCCACTGGGTTGGATGCCGCGTTTTTGACATTCCTCCACATAGTCATTCGTGCGGATGGTCAACCCGTTAGCTATGATGGCGCTGGTCAGCCCTACGGTAGTGTCCCAGGTGTCTTCGGGATACAGCCGTTCATCCTCTTCAATGTAGAAGGCAAACCCCAGTTTATCTTCGTCAGGTTGCCGCAGCGCGATGTAGAAGTTCGGCAGGTCAATCACGCGCTTGAGTTGGGTGTAGATCAGCTCCATCAGATCGTCAATTTGCGTCGTGAAGTTGATCGCCTGGGCAATCCAATAGAGCGAGCGCAATTCCTGCGTGCGTTTGGGTTGGCTTTCGGCGATGGCCGCGCGCTCCAGCCCCACCGTCACCGGCTGCGCGAGGTGTTCGAGCAAGTTTTGCTGCACGGCGTTGTAGGTTTGCGCGTTGCGCGGCGCCCCGATCCCGATCCACCCCTGTTTGCCAAAGGATATAAGCAGGACGATGCCGCGGTCCAGCATCTCTCTTTGTTCCGCCTGCGCTTCCGGCGGTAGAGTGGCGTTGGTCAAGAAGATGGGAGAGTCCGGCGGCTGGGCGATGAGCCACTTTGTCAGTGGCTCGCTGGCCGCGTACGATGCGTTGGTTTCCACGACACGGTAATACGAGGATTGTTGGAGCAGGGCGATCTCAATGCACTGCGGCTGGAAAAGCCTCTCGATTTCGGCGTGGAGCGTCTCCGCGATCTCCTGGCGCGTGCTGCTGCCGGCGGCGATCTGCGTAACGTGCGCCAGCGCCTGCGGTGTTTTCTGAATGAGCGGATTCTTTTCTATGGAGAGTGTTTCGAGATAGCGGTAGCCCCACCGTCCTACCAGAATTGCCAGGCTCAGAAAAACGGCGGTGACGATCATACTTGTGGGCTGCGCCGGGGAAATGGCTCCGCCAAAGAACGCGGCAAGAATCCACAGGCCAATGAGCACACCGATGATCAAAAGTGGGATCAGAACGTAACCCCACAGGCGTGTTCTTTGACGGATTTTCTCTCTTAACAGCTCGGCGATGGATTCTGACGCGGCTGGGCGCGTGCTCATTATTTTTCTCCAGCGTTAACGTGATCCTTACTATAGTCCTATTGTAGCATGGGGGGAGGATAGTTGCAACTCTGTAATGCTTGCAGCTATGTTGCAGTTTGATACCAGTTCTGAAAATACTTTGCTACACTCAGGGCGTTTGCGGAAACGGAAACGCCGCGATCTCACCTTCTGGCGCGGTGAGTGGCGTGAGGCGGAAACGTTCGTAGACGGTGAGCGCCACTTTGCCCGGGCGTTCGGCCACACTGTAGGGATGCGGATCGAGCAGTGAACCGTCGCGGATGATCCACTTGAGCGTGGGCAGCGCGCCGAGGCCGGGCTGGATGTCGTGCATCCCTAACCACGCCCCGTCCGCGCCGAGCAGCCGCGCGCTGACGGCGTAATCATTGACGAGGGGCCGCGCCACACGCCAATGCAGGTTGAGCATGAGCGTCTCGCCGCGCTGTACCGCGTCGCTGCCGGAGAGCACCATCTCGTCGCCGAAGGGGATGTAGCGCTCGCCGGGTTGGGGAGCGGGCCACGCCAGACCGAGCCAGCGCGCCCGGCTGCCGTCGGCGCGGGTGAAGACGAGTTGCGGGCGCTCTTTGAGCGGCGCGGCGACGCGCACCGTCTGGCAATCCCCCACACCGAGCGGATGGACAAACGCGCGACTATCGCCAGACTGGACGACCAACGCCTGCCCCGGCCCGCACCAGTGCAGATACGCCGCCGCGTTGTCAACATCCGTATCGTAATCCACGCCGCGCAGCCACGGCCCGCCATTCACGATCACGCCAGGCCAGAAGCGCGTCATCGGCAGGGTGGGGAAGTCGCACGAGGCCGCCAACTCAGGCAACGAGACGTTCCCCAGATCCTGGAACGCGCCATCCACAACGGTATACGCGCCGAGCGTCGGGTAGATGACGCTGGTGCAGCGATCCACCGGCATCTGCAAGACCAGATGGGTGAACCGCACCTCACCCATCGCGGTATCGCTGCCCAAAAAGCGGTCGCTCTGCGCCAGCAAAGCGCCATCTTGATCCCAGAGGCGAGCGGTGAAGGACGGCGCCGGCTCTTGCGCGCCACTCGCTTGCCACGCCAGATGCAACTCCACCTGCCGCCCCGGCCTGACCTCCCCGACGAGGCGGTAGCCCAACACCCGCATCGCACCCATCTCGACGTTCAGCGGCGTGAAGCGCAACCCTTCCGGCAACGCCGCAAGCGGTCGCCGGTAAAGGCGGAATCCGCCGCCCACCGGCGTGGACGTCCAGCCATCCCACGTATAGCCGTGCGTGGTAAAGAGCGGACGCTCCCCGGCCGCTTCAGCGCGCGCGCGCCACACCTCCTCATACGCCTGCCCCGCCACCGGGTAGACGTAAGCGACTTCGGCCTGTGGATTGCGCCCTTCCACCTGTTGCAACACCCACAACGGCGTCGCCCAATGCCAATCGGCGAGAATCAGCGCCTCCGGCGGCGCCGCCTCCAACAGCGGCGCAGTCCTCTCGCGGATGGATGTATCGGCGGCGAGAACAGCGAAATCGGGCACGAGCACAATGAGGCGGAGGAACAGAATGAGAAGGAGTACGAAGTACGGAGTAAGGAGTACAGAGTACGGAGTACGAAGTAAGGCGTGATTCTTGATTCTTGATTCTTGATTCATGATTCGCCGATT
>DAOUAQ010000089.1:0-14566 GCA_034433375.1 Anaerolineae bacterium
ATTTGGAGCACAGTTTTAAGGTGCAAAAACAGCAAAGTACGCATAGCAAAATTAATTAATGCTCGTTTAGTGCAAGTTAAAAGGAAATGACACGCTTTTCAGACACGCTCTGAGGAAAAATAATGGCTAAACCGTCGGAGATTTTGGAGAAAATCCTTAATCTGGAGGAGAAAGACTACACCTATCAGGACAAAGCCGTTGCCGGTGGGTTGGCGCGTTATGCCGATACCTGGCTTAAACAGGCGACGCAGACATTCGGCGAGACGGCTCGTCCGTGGGTTGAAGACATCGCCAACCGGCTTCGGGCCTACAGCAGCTTGCACCTTGAATCACGCCCGGCGGCGATGGCGGCTTTGCGCGAAGTATTGCGTCGGGGATACGCGGGTGACGCCGCCCCGACAGAAACGCCGCCGGCGGTACCAACGCCGGAGACGCGCCATCCTGCGCATCGCCAGCCGCGCAGCGAGGCCGGGCGTGGATTGGACGCGCCGGTGGAGACGTTGGCCGGCGTCGGCAAAAAACGCGCGGAACTGTTTGAGAAACTCGGCGTCAAAACGATTCGAGATCTGCTGTTCTTCTACCCGCGCCGTTATGAGGATTACTCTACCCTCAAGACCATCAACCATCTGGTGTATGGGGAACGGGTCAGCGTCTTGGCGACGGTGTGGGATGCCGGTGCGCGCCAGACACAAGGTGGACGCTCCCTGTTTCGCGCCCTCCTGTCCGATAACACCGGCACGTTAGAAGTGACCTGGTTCAATCAACCCTACCTGGCAGAACGCATCCGGTCGGGGATGCAAATCCTGGTCAGTGGAAAAATTGACGTCTACCTGGGTCGCTTGACCATGAATTCCCCGGAATGGGAAGCTGTCGGGCGCACCGACCTGGCGAGCCTGCGCATCCAACCGGTGTACCCCTTGACCGAAGGTCTCCAGCAACGCTGGATGCGCATGACCTTGCAGCGCACGCTCTCCGCCTGGGCCAAACGAGTCCCCGATGCACTGCCCGAAGCTATGAAGCGCGAGCACAATTTGCTGCCGCTGGAACGCGCCCTATGGGGCGTTCACCTTCCCAACAACCAGGAACATCTGACTGCTGCCCGGCGGCGACTGGCCTTTGAAGAAACCCTGTACTTGCAACTGGGTCTTCTGCGCCAGCGGCTACTCTGGAAGGCGCAGCCGGGCCGGATGGTCCAGCCGGCCACGGGCTACCTGGGCACCCTGGAAGCCAGCCTGCCGTATGCATTGACGCGCGCGCAGCAGCGCTCCGTCGTTGAGATGCTGCGCGACCTGGCCTCCGGTCAACCGATGAACCGTCTCTTGCAAGGCGACGTTGGCGCCGGCAAGACGGTGGTCGCCGGATTGTTGATGGCGGCGACGGCGGTGGTCGGCTCTCAGGCCGCGATGATGGCGCCGACAGAGATATTGGCCGAACAACACTACAAAAGCCTCTCTCGGCTGTTCGCCTCGTTCCCCGAATCACGCCCTACCCTCGGACTGCTGACCGGCAGCACCGGCGGCGAAGAGCGCGCGGCGATCTATGCCGGACTGGCGGACGGTTCTCTGCAAACCGTGGTAGGTACACACGCCTTGATCCAGGAAGCCGTCGCGTTCAAAGACCTTGCGCTGGTTGTGGTGGATGAGCAGCATCGTTTCGGCGTTGATCAGCGGGGAACGTTGCGTCAGAAAGGCTACAATCCCCACCTGCTGATGATGACGGCGACCCCCATCCCGCGTTCATTGGAACTGACGGTTTGGGGCCACCTCGACGTCTCCGTGCTGGACGAAATGCCGCCGGGACGCCGGCCTATCCAAACCCGCGTCTTGCGGCCGCGCGAGCGCGAGCGCGCCTATGCTTTCATTCGCACCCAGGTGCAGCAAGGACGGCAGGCGTTTATCATTTACCCGTTGGTCGAATCCTCAGAAAAAATCGAGGCCAAGGCCGCCGTTGATGAATACAACCGCCTGCAACGCGATGTGTTCCCTGATCTGCGGTTGGGACTGCTCCATGGCCGGTTGCGTTCGAGCGACAAAGAGACGGTGATGGGGCAGTTTGTCCGCGGCGACCTGGACGTGCTGATTGCCACCTCCGTCGTCGAAGTGGGCATTGACGTGCCGAATGCTACCGTCATGCTCATTGATGGCGCGGATCGGTTTGGGCTGGCGCAGTTGCACCAGTTCCGCGGGCGAGTGGGGCGCGGCGAACACCAGTCCTACTGCCTGTTGTTGGCCGATAGCGCCTCAGAGGAGGCCGCCGAGCGCCTGAAGGCCGTAGAAGCGACGACCGACGGCTTCGTCCTGGCGCAGAAAGACCTCGAAATGCGCGGTCCGGGCGAATTCCTGGGGACGCAGCAAAGCGGCTTCCCCGAATTGCCGATGACCGCATTGGCCGATACCCGGCTTCTGCATCAGGTGCGTGAAGTCGCTGAAGCCCTGCTGAGAGACGACCCCGACCTGAGCAACCCCGAAAATCAACCGTTAGCCGAGCGCGTCGCTGCGTTTTGGCGCGGTGGAGGAGATTTGAGTTGACGCAAAAAGTGGCTCTCTATCCCGGTTCCTTCGATCCCGTACACTACGGCCATATGGACATTGCCCAACGCGCAGCGGCAATCTTCGACCGCTTGATCGTTGCCGTCTACGAAACCCCCAAAAAGGCGCTGCTCTTTTCGGCGCAAGAACGGGTGGCGATGCTGACCACGGCGCTGGCCCATCTTCCCAATGTCACGATTTGCTCGTATACCGGCCTGACCGTCAACTTTGCCCAATCCCAGGGCGCACAAGTGTTGGTGCGCGGGCTGCGGGTGATCTCCGATTTCGAGCTGGAATACCAGATGGCACTCACCAACCAACAACTCGGCCCCGACATTGACACGATTTGTTTGATGACGCGCTACGAGTACGCTTTTCTCAGCGCCAGCCTCGTCAAAGAAGTGTTTATGGCCGGCGGCAACGTCTCGCAGATGGTTCATCCTGTGGTGCTGGAATCCCTGTTGCGGAAGCAGGCGCAACGTGGTGTTGGCGGCGTTGTCATCCCTGCACTCTCGTTGTAGAATGGGATGAGTGGATGTATTGCAGTATGCGTCAGTGTTCGTAAAACGTAAGGCGTAAAACGTAGAGCCTCCCTTACGTTTCACGTTTTAGTCCGAGAATTGTAGGGATTCAGGAGGTTTTGATGGACGTCGAGTTTTTGATCGAGCGACTGGAGCACTATATCCTGGAAGAATCCCCTAGGTTTTTTGGGGTACGCGCCGTCAACGAAGCTGAGGTTCGCAATCACCTCACGCAACTCCGTGAGGCCATCCCTGACGAAGTCCTGCAGGCCAGAAAAATCGTCCTGGAACGCGAGTCTATCATTGACACTGCGCGCCAGGAGGCGCAGCGGATGATCGCGGCGGCGCAGGTGAAAGCCGAGCAGTTTGCGACGGAGCACCGCCTGGTGCAGGATGCCCGGCAACAGGCCGAGAACATCGCCCGGCGCGCCAAGCGCGACGCCATCGGCTTGCGCGCTGACGCCGATGAGTACGTCTTCAACTCGTTAAGCCAGCTACAGGCAGAGCTGAACCGGTTGCTGCACGTCGTTGAGAACGGGCTGCAAAAGCTCGAGGCTGACCGTGAGCAGGCGCGCCAGGCTACCGAAGAGAGCGAATGATCGGCGAATCCAGGTTGACATACGCCCTCTTTTTTGTATAATAGCTCTACTTTGCCTACCACGGCGGAATGTGGCGGGCTTATAATGCGAATAAGAAAAGGGAGTTAGAAAAAATGCCAGCAGTACCAAAAAGACGTACCCCTCATAGCCGGGGCCATCGGCGGCGCGCGAGCAACTATCGTTCACCGGCTCTGCCGACCCTGGTTTATTGTGAATGTGGCGAGCTTGTCCGGCCTTATCAGGTTTGTTTGCACTGCGGTTCCTATCGCGGCAAAAAGGTCATGCAGGTCAAGGAGGAATAGCCGGGCCGGATTAGCAGAATGAGCACGGCTTTTCTGTTCCCCGGACAGGGGTCGCAATATGTGGGCATGGGCGTTGCCTTGTACCGGGCCTCGGCAGAGGCCCGGCTGTTTTGTGACAAGGCCGACGCGCAACTGGGCTACGCGCTGACCCGGTTGTGCTTTGAGGGCCCAGAGGCGGAACTTAATCTGACTGCGTTCACCCAACCCGCGATCTTTGTCGTAGCGACAGCGATGTGGCAGACGTTGAAGACGTCGTTGCCGCAACCGGCTTTTGTCGCCGGGCACAGTCTGGGAGAATTTGTCGCGCTGGTGGCCTCCGGCGCGTTGGACTTCGCCGACGGCTTACGCCTGGTCGCCGAACGTGGACGGCTGATGGCCCAGGCCGGTGCAGGCGCGCCTGGTGGCATGGCCGTGCTCCTCGGCGCGACGTTGGAAGCGGCGGAAGCCTTGTGCGCGGCGGCCGCAACCGCGTCGGGGCAGCCCGTGGTGGTGGCGAACGATAACTGTCCGGGCCAGGTCGTCATTTCTGGCGCGCTTGCGGCGCTGGAGGCGGCGACCGCCTTAGCGCCGGCGCATAACGTGCGGCGGATCCAGCGATTGCCGGTCAGCGTTGCGCCGCACAGCGTTTTGATGTCCGCTGCGCAAGCCGCGTTCACCGCTATGTTGTCTGCGGTGCCGCTGCGCGCGCCGCAGATTCCGGTAGTGCTCAACGCGACGGCGGCATCCGCAACCGACCCGGATGCAATCCGCCAGGCGCTCCTGCGGCAGTTGACCTCGCCGGTGCGCTGGCGCGAGAGTATGCTGTGGATGGCAGCCCAGGGCGTGGATCACTTTGTCGAGATCGGGCCAAAGGATGTGCTCACTGGCATGGCGCGGCGGACGTTGCCCGACGCGCGCGCTGAAGCTGTGGAGAAGATGGCGTTCTTCGCCTAGGAGAAAGGGGCGTTGACCATGCTGGCTTTGGAAGGAAAAGTAGCCCTCGTGACCGGCGGCTCGCGCGGGATTGGTCGCGCGATTGCGCTCGAATTGGCGTGCCACGGCGCCGACGTCGCCATCAACTACGCGCGCCACGCCGAGGCCGCGGCGCAGATCGTCGCCGAGATCGAGGCGCTGGGCCGGCGCGCCGTCGCTCTGCTCGCCGACGTGGGCGATTTCGACCAGGCGGCAGCTCTGGTGGATGCGGCGGTCGGCGCGTTAGGACGGCTTGATATTCTGGTCAACAATGCCGGCATCGTGCGCGATACCTTACTGCTGCGGATGCAGGAAGCCGACTGGGACGACGTGCTGCGCGTGAACCTCAAGGGCGCGTTCAACACCAGCAAAGCGGCGGTGCGTTTGATGGCGCGCCAGCGCGCGGGACGTATCATCAACATCAGCTCGGTGTCGGGCCTGATGGGGCAGGTGGGCCAGGCGAATTACTCGGCGGCGAAGGCCGGGTTGATCGGCCTGACCAAAAGCATGGCGCGTGAATTTGCCGCGCGTGGCATCACGGTCAACGTGGTAGCGCCGGGGTTTATCCCTACCGATATGAACGTGGCCATGGATGAGACAATGCGTGAGCGATTGCGTGAGTTGATTCCGCTAGGGCGCTTTGGCGTTGCCGATGAGGTGGCCCACGCAGTGGCCTTTCTGGCGTCGAACGAGGCGGCCTACATCACCGGCGCGGTGCTGCCGGTGGATGGCGGCTTGAGCATGTGAGGAGGCTCGGATGGAAACACAGATAATCCCCGGTATGGTCACTGTCGAACCCGAAGTGCTCGAAACGATAGCGCGTTTCAGCGCGTTGAACGTCCCCGGCGTCGTCCAGCTTGTCGAAAAAGACGTGGATCGTATTTTAGGGCTTGCGGGGAAGTCGGTCCTGGTGCAGGTCAATGACGCCAGGGTGACGGTGGATCTGTCCATTATCGCCGGCCCCGACATCAGCCTCTTGCGCCTGGGACGCGCGGTGCAATACGAAGTCACCCGCGCCATTCAAAACATGATCGGTATGCCCGTTGACGCGGTCCACGTTCACATTGAGGACGTTGTTTATCCTCAGGCTGAAAATCAACCCGAATCCCAGGATAATTGATTTGACAAGGAATTGTGACTATGAAAGGTGAGCGTCGCCTGGCTCGCCAGTTGGCGCTCCAGGTTCTTTACGAAGTTGATCTCGTGGCGCATCCCGTCGGCGAGGTGCTGAGTAACCGTTTCGCCGATGAGGAGCTGCTACCGCGGGTGCAGACCTATTGCCAGAAATTGGTTGTCGGCATCGCGCAAAGTCGTGAGCGTCTGGACCACTACATCCAATCGCACGCGCCGGAGTGGCCGCTCGATCAGGTCGCCATCATTGATCGCAATCTGCTGCGTATCGCTCTGTACGAGTTCACAGTCGGCGGCGTCCCCGTCAAAGTGGCGATCAACGAGGCGGTCGAGTTAGCTAAGCGTTACGGCTCAGATAGCGCGCCGCGTTTCGTCAACGGCGTATTGGGGGCGCTCGTGCCGATGCAGGCGGAGATTGCTGAAGCGCTGCGGGCCGTTGTCAAACACGAAACATAACGCGCTGCGAACGTCATCCGGCACACAAAGGGGCGTCATTCCGATATGAGGAATTGCGTCCCTTTTTTCTCGAATTTCACTTGCCGTTGCGGATGCTCTGTATTAGAGTGTAGGGACGCAGATTGCGCGAACTGCACGCTGCTATGACATTTCTGAAAGGAGTCTTTATCTATGGAGAAAACCCGGGTGATTATTATGGGCGCTGCCGGGCGCGATTTTCACAACTTCAACACCTATTTCCGCGATAATGATAAGTACGCTGTGGTAGCTTTTACGGCCACACAGATCCCGAACATTGACGGACGCAAGTATCCCGCCGAGTTAGCCGGAAACCTTTATCCGCAGGGCATTCCGATTTATCCTGAAGCCGATCTGGCTGCGCTCATTCGTCAACACGACGTTGATCAGGTCATCTTTGCCTATTCTGACGTACCGCACGAGTACGTGATGCACAAAGCCGCCTTGGTCAACGCGCTCGGCGTTGATTTTCTCTTGTTGGGGGGCAAGTACACGATGCTGGCGAGTTCCAAGCCGGTGATTGCCGTCTGCGCGGTGCGCACCGGCTCCGGCAAATCGCAGACCACCCGCCACGTGTGCGACATGCTACAAAAGATGGGGAAGAAGGTCGTCGCCGTCCGCCACCCGATGCCCTACGGGGATTTGGTCAAACAGGCCGTGCAGCGTTTCGCCACCTACGCGGATTTGGACACGCACGAATGTACGATTGAGGAGCGCGAGGAGTACGAACCGCACATTGACCGCGGCGTGATCGTGTATGCCGGGGTGGACTACGCGGCGATTCTGCGTGAAGCCGAGCAGGAAGCCGACGTCGTTGTGTGGGACGGCGGCAACAACGACATCCCCTTCTTCAAGCCCGATTTGTGGATCACGGTGGCGGACCCCCATCGTCCTGGGCACGAGATGACCTACTACCCCGGCGAGACGAATTTGCGCGCTGCTGATGTCGTCGTGCTGAACAAAATTGACACGGCCAACTACGATAACGTGCGCACCGTGCGGACGCACGTCGGCGCGCTCAATCCCGGCGCGATTGTGGTGGAAGCAGCGTCCCCGTTGTTCGTCGAGAACCCCGAAGCCATTCGCGGCAAGCGTGTGCTGGTGGTCGAAGACGGCCCCACGCTGACCCACGGCGAGATGGCTTACGGCGCGGGGTACGTCGCGGCGCAGCGTTTCGGCGCGGCGGAAATCATTGACCCGCGACCTTACGCGGTGGACTCCATCATGGCGACGTATCAGAAATATCCCAACACCGGCGCCATCTTACCGGCGATGGGCTACGGTCACGAGCAAATGCGCGACCTGGAAGTGACCATCAACAGCACCCCCTGCGATCTGGTCGTCGTCGGCACGCCCATTGACTTGACGCGGCTGCTCAAGATCAATCACCCGATGGAGCGCGTGCGGTACGAGCTACAAGTGATCGGGCGTCCGACGGTGGAGGAGGTCATCCGCGCGCGTTTTGGCGGCGCTCAGTAGCGATTGTTGAAGGCGCGCGCGCCGCTGATCCACGGGCTATCGCGGATGTAGAAGCGCCAGCGCGCCTCCAGCGCCGTCTGATCGCCGCGCACGCCGATGCGCGGGCTTTGTCCGATGCGCGCGGCGGAGACGGGCGTGGCATCTTCGATCCACAGCAGCGCGTCAGCAGCGCAGAGATCGCGGTTGTTGAGGCTGAGATCAATGTCTAGCGCGCGGCAAACCCGGCCAGGGCCGCAGGTCAGGTTGGTTGCCGGGTGCTGCGGGCCGCGTCGTTGCTGGATGATCGCCAGCCCCGCCACGGGTTCGACGGCGCGGATGAGGAGCGCGGCAGGGAAACCGGCGCGTTCCGTCACCACGTTGAGGCAGTGATGAATGCCGTAGATCAAGTAGACGTAGCTGTATCCCGGCGGCCCGTACATCGGCGCGTTGCGCGCGGTCGGGCCGGGGCTGGCGTGACTGGCGCGGTCCTCCTCGCCGATGTAAGCTTCGACTTCGGTGATGATCCCAGCGAGCCGGTCGCCGGCGTCGCGCCTGACCAGGCATTTGCCGAGGAGGTCGCGGGCGACGGTGAGCGTCTCGCGGGCGTAGAATTCGCGGGGTAGCTGGCTATTCAAGTTGACTTTTCTCTCCTTCTGCGGTATGCTCATTGTAACATAGCCTTGTGACCATACAATGTGTACGAGGGAGGCCGGTCTATGAGCAGTGATATGCCCGATTGGTTGTCGGAATTGATGCCCGTGTCTGATGAGGATGAACCGCTGCAAAAAGCGGCGCCCGCCAGCGCGGGCGTGAGGCCGTTGCCCCCTGAGGCCACACCCGCTCAACGCACCAGACCGCCAGAAGCAGCGCCGGCGAGTGTGGATTTGATGGACGATTTGCGCAGCCAGGTTGCCGCTCAGGAAACTGCGCCGGCGGTTGCGCCGAAAAAAGCGCGCTCCCGCTCGCGGTATGTGGCGGGTGGCTTGCTGCCCTGGCAGGCATTTTTCCTTTCCGTGCTGTTGTTCCTGGATGTGGCGGTCATCGGGTTGTTGTTCCTGGTCATGTTAGGACGTGTCGTTCCTTAATCAACGCCGTTCAATGAAAACGCGAGGTTCTGCAACCTCGCGTTTTTTGTTGTGTCGCCCGCGCTGCTATCGCGCGAGCGCCATCTGCGCGATCCGCTTCACCCCCAGAATCAGAGGCGCCTTGGGCTGGACAGCGGCCAGCGGCAGCCCTTTCGGGATCACGGTAGCCTGGTTTGGATCATAGGCGACATCCGCCGCCAGCGGCGCGCGCAGGGCCTTGTGCAGCGCGTCGGCAGGAGGGCGAGGGCCGGCTGCTGTGGCATTGCGTATGACGACCAATCGCTCCTTCCATTCCTGGAGCGCCTGCAAAGTAGCCCGTGTCACCTGGACGGCGGGAGCGTCGTCGCCGGTGACGAGGATGATACGCTGCGCCTGATCGAACACGGCCTTCGCCGTCGCATCGAGCAGCGGCGGCATATCCACTACGATAAATCGCGCTGTCGCTTTGAGCTGCGCCAGGATTGTCTCGAGCGTGTCTTTGTTCGGCCAACTGTACTGCGCCGGAATAGGCGGCGCGAGGAGAACCTGCAAACCTGTACCATGTTGGCGCAGCAGCGATTCGACGGGCGTTTTGGGGTTTTCTACGTATTGGCCCCAGTGCTTGTCCGGGCGTATACCCAGGAAGAAAGCGCACTGTCCACAGGCCGGGGCGAGATCGAGCAGGATTGTCGGCGCAATTTGCTGCAGGATGCTCGCCAGGTTGATGGCGATGGTGGTCACGCCGACGCCGCCCTTCACACTGTAGACAGGCAGAATCAGCACGTCTGGCGCTGGCGCTGCTCCTGTAGCGGCGCGTTCCAGGAGTTCGTCAACGCGCTTGAGCAGCTCCTCCACATCGGCCGGCTTGGTCATGTGATCGTCTGCGCCGGCGGCCAGAGCCGCTTCGCGGTCCACAGATTGCCCGCGCGCCGTGAGGATGATGATCCCCATGTTTTGCGTGCGCTCGTCGGCGCGCAGTTTTTTCACCACCTCATAGCCGCTCATGCCAGGCATCATCACATCAACGAGGGCGACGTCGGGGGGTTGGGCGAAAGCGACCTGGAGCGCTTCTTGACCATTGGTGCAAGCGATGATCTCGTGTTGCCCATGCCTTTCCAGGATCATCTGGAGCATACTGAGCATGTCATAGTTGTCATCCACAATCAGGATCCGGGCCATGTCGTTACCTCCTTTTTGCGCTCTCGCCTGTAGGTCAACCGGCTTTCTCGCCGAAGAAACTGATATGCATACGGTTGATAAGGGCAACGCCACCCAGGTAGCTGATCTCGGGATTAAATGTTGAGCGGACGGTCACATCCACCAGCGTGATGAAGATGCCGGCATCCGAGCTGAGATAGAGCCGGGGATTGAAGTTTTTGTTGGTCAGATACAAACTGCCGGTGATTTCGAAGAACGGCACAGTGAGAAAAATGGGCAGTTGATAGGTTCCCATCCCATACGACTGGTCGCGGCGCAGACCGTCTTTCTTGTCCATCGTGAGGACAAAGTCCAGGTTGGATTTGTCGAACAGCGTGAGCGCGTAATAGGCGCTGATCCTGGCGGGATCCGTGATGGGGGAGAGGTAAGCTTCCTCCAAAAGGAAATAATTGGTCGTCGGGTCATAGATCTCGTCGGCCAGGAGACGTTTGGTGATGACATACGTTCCAGACATCCGGTAGCCTTGCGCGAAAAACTCAGCGACGATTTTGTTGGTCCTTTGCATACTGTATCTCCCTTCAGGTCAAGCAGGATCGTTTTAACTCAGGGTTCAGCCATTTGCCAGGTGAATGTGCGGCGTTTGACCGTCTGGCTGATGACTTTGTAGGTGGGCTTGCCACTTTCTGTGACCAGACGGACGACGCTGACACGCCAAGAGCACGTGCGATCGGCAATATCCGCTGGTGGAAAGAGATCATCCGTAATGCGCCAGGCCGTTGCGCGTTGGTAAACGTTGACGGTCATTTTACCTTCCGCCCCGGGGACGATGAATTCCAGTTTGTAATATTCCTTGTCTTTGAGAATGCCGATAGAGGCCCATTGGAGAACGATCACGGCATCCGGCCCTGTGAATGTCGCGCCGTCGGGTGGATAGAGCATCTCCGGGGCAGTATACGCCATAACCGGCGTAGGTGTGCCGCTGACGATGGTCTCCGCTTGCGCTTCCGGCGTCGGCGTATACTGCGGAATGGTGAGGACGTGATCTACCTGGATGGTTTCGGAGTCTGCCGGGATATTGTTAGCCTGGCGGATGGCGGCGACACTCACGCCATATTTTTCGGCGATGGTAGACAGCGTATCCCCCGCGCGCACTGTGTGCAGGAGATACGGCGCGGGTGTTGTGGTTGGCACGCCCGGATCAACGGTGGGCGGGGGGCCTGGGGTCGCCGTAGGCGGCGGAATGAGCAAGTTTTGTCCGATTGACAGGTTATCTGAATCCAGGTTGTTGAAGGCTTTGAGTTCTTCGACCGTCAGGTTGAATTCTGCTGCAATCCCCCCCAGGGTGTCGCCCGACTGGATTGTGTAGGTCTGCGGAGGCAGCGGGGTGGGCGTCGGCAGCGGCGTCGGCGTGAGGGTGGGGGTCGCCGTGCGCGTCGGGCTAGGGGTGATGGTTGGGGTGCGCGTGACGGTCGGCGTGAACGTGGGGAGTTCTGCCGGCGCGGCGATTTCTCCTTGCGAAAGCTTCCATCCCAGGATGCCCGATCCGGCCAAAATCCCAATGGCGACGATGACCATGATGATGATTTGCAGCACTTTCAGATGTCGGGCTGGGATGCGGGGCGCGGGCGTTTCCGCTTCTGCTTCGGGTTCTTCCTCGAGCGAAGCGCCGCACATAAGACAAACTTTCGCCCCTTCGGCCACTCTTGCGCCACACACCGGACAATGGCGGGGCGGGCGTTTGGGTAAAGATTGCAGAATATCTTCAGTTTCCATAGTCTTGAATTTTATGATAACACTGATGTACGAAAGAGCAAGATATGATTTTGGTTAAGAGCTTGACGTATAGAGCGCCGGTGTTATAATTGAATTATAAGGTATGCCTTATAATTTTTGCATAGGATCTGCAATGGATAAGGATGTGACTGTACGGGAACGGGTTGAGGACTATCTCGGGGCTATTTACCGGCTCCGGGCAACTGCGGAGTTGCCTGTTCCGCTCTCGGTGCTTGGAGAACACTTCGGCTTCTCTC
The DNA here is from genome assembly GCA_034433375.1 of Anaerolineae bacterium. Classification (GTDB taxonomy): domain Bacteria; phylum Chloroflexota; class Anaerolineae; order B4-G1; family SLSP01; genus DSWT01. The sequence continues at coordinate 12,217 of DAOUAQ010000089.1, forward strand.
CTGTTTCCATCCACGAAATGATTCAGAAATTATCACAGCGCGGCTGGATCACGTATTATCCTTATCGGGGCGTTATACTGACCGAGCAGGGAGAAGCGGTAGCGATTGCGCTTTTGCGCCGCCACCGCCTGTGGGAACGGTTTCTCACGGATATGCTGGACATCCCGTGGGCCGAGGCGCACGATATTGCCGGCGCGCTGGAACACGCGACGCCAGAGTCGGTGACGGAGCGCCTGTCCACATTGTTGGGCGATCCGGTCAGTTGTCCCCATGGCGTGCCGATCCCGCCGAGCAAACGTGCATACACCGACATCTGTTTGCGCCATGTGCCGGTGGGCGCGCGTGGCCGGGTGACGCGCATCGCGCCGGAATTCGGCGACATCCTGCGCGACGTGCAAGCGTGGGGACTGCTGCCCGGCTGCCAGATCATCGTGATCGAACAACAGAAGACTGAAATCATCGTCCAGGTGGAGGAGCGGCTGGTGAGCATCCCGTTGGACAGTGCCAATGTGATTTGGATTGAGGTCTTGTAGTCGTATGCGTGGTATTCTGAACTGGTCAGCAGGATATTGAACACATGGAGCGCGCTCATTTTTACCGCCAAGATGCCAAGCGCGCCAAGTTTTTAGGATTTCTTGGCGTCCTTGGCGACTTGGCGGTTGTTCAATATCATCCTGACGAGTACAGTATGCGTGGTATTCATCTTTTTCGTTGGGGGTATTGTTTATGGTTCCACTAACAGCATTGCAGCCGGGGCAGACGGGGTTGATTCACCAACTGCGCGGCGGACATCGCTTCGTTTCACGGTTAGCGGCGCTCGGGTTCACGCCGGGCGCGCCGGTGACGGTGACGCGCAATCACGGCATCGGCCCGTTGATCGTCGCGGTGCGGCAGGCGCAAGTGGCGCTCGGACGCGGCGAAGCCGGCCACGTTATGGTTTATCTGGAGGACGGCGATGCAGCGGTTAGCCAGGATTGAATCTGAAGCGGCAGCGCCGCACGTTGGCGAATGTGTCACGATCAAGGTGGCGCTGGCAGGACAGCCAAACGTGGGGAAGTCCACCATTTTCAATGGCCTGACCGGGATGAACCAGCACGTCGGCAACTGGCCCGGTAAGACGGTCGAGCAGAAAACCGGCGGCTGCATGCGCGGCGACAAGCAGTTCGATTTCGTCGATTTGCCGGGAACGTACAGCCTGACAGCTAATTCGGTGGAGGAGCGGGTGGCGCGCGATTACATCCTCCACGAGCGCCCCGACGTGGTGGTGGCCGTCGTCGATGCGGCGATCCCGGAGCGCAGCCTGTATTTGTTGGCCGAACTACTGCTCCTGCCTGCGCCGGTTGTTTTGGTGTTGAACATGATGGACGTCGCCGCGCAAGAGGGCATCCAAGTGGAGCCGCGCGTGCTGGAAGCCGCGCTTGGCATTCCCGTGGTGCCGATGGCAGCGACGAAGGGCCAGGGCTTCGAGGCGTTGCTGGAGGCCGTGGTCGCTGTGTGGGATGGGGCATATCCCTACAATCCACATCGCCCGGTGATTTTGCCCGCGCACCAGACGGTGTTGGAGGAGCTGATCACGTGGGTTGCCGCTGACGTCCCCAAACCCTATCCGGCGGATTGGGTCGCGCTGAAGCTGCTGGAAGGCGACGACGAGATCGTGGCGCTGATGCAGTCGGCGCTGCCGGCCGAGGTGTGGGCGCGCGTCCACGACACCTTGCTCCAACACGAAGATGCGATCCTCGACATCGCCGGAGCGCGCTATGCGTGGATCAGCCGGATGATCCGCGCGGCGGTCGTGCGCCCGAAGGTCGGCCAGATGGGGCTGACGGCGCGGTTGGACCGGGCGCTCACGCATCCGTTGTGGGGGACGCTGGCCTTGTTGGGCGTGCTGGCGGTCGTCTTCTGGTTGACTTACGCCATCGGTTCGCCGTTGCAGAGCGGGCTGGATGCGCTGATCCGGCAGGGCGCGGAGGCGCTCCACGACGCGCTGCAAGGCGCTCTTCCGCACTGGACGGTCGATCTGCTCGCGGATGGCTTGATCGGCGGCGCAGGGATGGTCGTCACGTTCCTGCCGATCCTGGTAATTTTCTTCGCCGTGTTGGGCTTCCTCGAAGACACCGGCTACATGGCCCGCGCAGCCTACATCACCGACCGCTTCATGCACGCGATGGGCTTGCATGGCAAGAGCTTCCTGCCGCTGCTCCTCGGCTTTGGCTGCAACGTCCCGGCGATTCTGGGATCGCGCATCATCGAAACAAAACGCGCGCGCTGGCTCACTATCCTGCTGGCTCCGTTGATCCCCTGCACGGCGCGCATGGCCGTGGTTGCTGTGCTCGCGCCGGTCTTCTTCGGC
>DAOUAQ010000090.1:0-5728 GCA_034433375.1 Anaerolineae bacterium
GATCTTCAACCTGAAGCATTTGTTCCAACGTATCTACCTGGATTTGGAAGGTTACGGTTTGTTTGCCTAGCGACCACTAGATATGGCTCAATCACGCCAATTCCCAAAGAGCCGGAAATGTTTGTCAGAAACAAAGACGAAATCGAAAGCCAACTGACCGCTTGGCAAGACGAAATCGCCAGTCTGGAAAAGGCTATTGCTGGCCTGAAGCCCCTGCAAGCCGACTTCAAAGACCTGCAAGCCGTTTCTTCTGAGGTGGGAACTATGATTGCCAAGTTCGGGCACTCCGAAGCCGTGAAGAAGCACATCGTCAAGCGACTTAACTTGGAGTGCAAACTGGCCTTCGAGGACGGCAAGAAGAAAATCTACATCACATGCTCTTTTGGGACTGACTGTATCACGCTAGGGAATGGAATTGATACCATAGTCTCAAGAGGTGGCGGATCACTTCTTCCTGTCGCAGCCCTGCGAGCATCGCGTTGAAGCCTTCCGCAAGTTCCCCCAATTCGTCATTGGAGAGCACGGGAGCCTGGGTCTCCAGGTTCCCTTCACGCACGGAAGCCATTTTCACACGCAGGGTTTCCACCGGCTCAACCAGCGAGGCGCCCAGGGTTAACCCCAGTGTGACCGCCGACAACAACCCCACACCCACAAAGAATATCTCCAATCTCAGCAATCCGGCCAGCCATGTTGTGGAATTGTCGGCCTGAACCATAATCATCGCGTGCTTGTACGCTGTGACAGCCAGCAGCAGCGGGATAGTAGACATGACAAATAGGATCAAGACCCGTCGCCGGACAGTAATCCGAAATCCGCGCGTCTCGCTCACGTTGCCTGCGGGGAAAAAGATCGCCAGTTCCGGTCGCCACAGCCGTTCGGTCAGAAAGTAACCGATGACGCCGACAATGGAACCGGCCAGTCCACCAATGCTAAGAAAAGATGTCAACGCAACCCATGAATCTTGTGTGAAGTTGAAATTGACAATCGCAAGGATGATCCCGGCGAGGCCCCACATCACCATTGATACAAGCCCCGTTTCAGCGGGTTGGTTGAGTGCCAGGGTGCGAATGTGCGGCGGCGCCGGCTGATCTCCGTTTTCCAGGGATTGGTGTAGATACCAGTCCAAAAGTAATTTGGAACGCCGGTTGCCCCACATCGAACCTGCGATGAGCAAGAGAATCGGAAAGAGTAGTGTGAATATCAGCGTAAGGCTGAAGGATGCCTCTATTTGTTGTGATTCGGGCGGCGTGTCACTGGCGCTGGTCAGCATAAAGTAAATGGTGACCAGGACGATGCCACAAGCATTAGCAATCAAGGCGCTCAGCCCTGAACGTTGCTGGATGCGGTGCCGCCGTTCATATTCTGCTTTTCTAGCCAATTCCTCTCGCTGCATAGGTCAACTCACCGTAGTTTCATTCTGACTGTGAATGACGGGTGCCCTTGAGTCGGTGTTCACCTTCGTGGACTAAATCAATAATCTGCTGCATAACGCGCTGTGACTCCGTTACCACGCGCGGACGATCCTCGACGTCGCCTTCCAGGCGGATCGGTTCGCCCACCACCAGGCGGAACGGCCCGCGCAAGTACCAGTATTCTGGATAGGTTTGTCCTTTGATCTTGGCCTCCATAATATGCAGCCGTTCTCGCACTAACTGAATGCCGACCGGGATGATCGGCACGCCGGCGCTCAAGGCCAGGCGTACTGCGCCGGTGCGTGGCGCACAGAAGCCTCCTTCCGGCGGACTGTTCTGTCCTTCGATAAAGAGCGCCACGGTGTCGCCGTTCTTCAGTCGTTGTAGCGCTTCATCGAACGCCGGGCGTCCCGCTCCCTCGACGACCGGGATGTGGCGTGACCGCTTCAAGTAGAGGCCAAGCACGGGAACCAGAAACGCGACGGAGGTAATCAGGATCGCCATGGGGCGCGATGAGAGTAAGGAGAGCGCAAAAGGGTCAGTAAAACTTGGATGATTCGCTACGATGAGCTTTGGGCCTGGCGGCAGCGGCGCTCGCCACAAGATCTCCAGATCCATAAACAGGTGCGCGTATAACGCAATTAAAGCACGACCCACAGTGTACAGCAATCCACGTAGCACAGTCTGTTTCCTTTCTATCCTTTTTCTAATTTTTCTCTATCATACCATATTCTGGAAAAACAAAGCAAGTTTTCTTCCTTGCGAAGGTTTCCTGACCTTTGCAAGGATATCAGGGGGTATACAACCTGAAACGCTCGAACGTGAAGAGCGCGTTGCCCGGTGTGATCAGCAGCACCGAAAGCCCCGCTTCGCCCTCCGACAACTGCGTATCCTCTATGTCGGCCACGCGCTCCCCGTTGATGCTGAACGTGAAATGCGTCCCTTCCGCCAACACCGCCAGTTGATTGACCTGCCCCGGCTGGATCGCCAGCGTGCCCGTCCAGTCAACGATGGCGCTCCACGTAAAACCGTACCACAGGTTGAAGTTGAAAAATCCGTCGTCGCGGATGCTGAACAGATAATAATTCCCATCACGGTGACGGAACACCAGGCCATAGCTGGCATCCAATGGCCCGCTGACCCGCCGGGCATCCACCGTCAGGTAGAAGTCGGTCGTCGGCGTGATTTCGGGCATACACCAGCGCCCGACGCTCTGCACAGCAGTCATCTCCCACGTGTACAGGCTATCGGTGATGACCCGCTTCATCGTCCCCCAGGCGTCTTCGTAGCTGCCGACCACCCACTCGTGGGCGTTGTCGGTAAAGTCGTCGGAGAACGCGAGCGTCCAATCGGCGGGCGCGGCGGCGATGGCGATAGGCGTGTTTGTCGGGCGCGGGGCGCGCGTGGGCGTCGCGGTGGGGATGGCGGACTCGGTCGGCTGTAGCGCGGCGGTAGTCTCCGGCGCGACCACCGGCGGCGTGACGATCTCCGGCGCAGGCGTTGCGGTGACCTTTGCGCCGCGCCGCATCTGCAGCGCCATGCCGGCTATCCCGGCCAGACTCAACACGATGAAGCCCACCAACGCCAGCAGCGCCCAGTTCCGCAGTCGTTCCCCGCGTGAGGTGAGGATCAGACGGGCCGGCTGGACTGCTTCGAGGGCGCTCAGCGGCGTCTCGTCCAGCAGCGCCGTTTTCATCGCGGCGGCGCTGCGGAAGCGTTTCTCGCGGGGCAGTTCCATCGCCCGTGTGATGACGGACTGGGTTCGCGCGCTCACGCGGTCCAACTCTTTCACCGGCAGGAAGCGGTAGGGGTTCGCCGTGCGTTCGCCGGCGGTCTGCGGCGCTTTGCCCGTCAGCGCGTGGCAGAGTGTCGCGCCGAGACTGTAGATGTCGCTGCGGACGTCAATGTGCCACGATTGCAGGCCCCAACGCTCCGGCGGCGCATATTCCGGCGTCCCCATCACCCGCGTGGCGGCCCAGGAGCGGGGATCGTTGGGATCCCAGAGCTTCGTTAGCTCGAATCCCACCAGCACGGCGCTGCCGTCTGAACGGAGAATGATGTTCTGTGGCTTGATGTCGCGGTGGAGCACGCCGTGGCTGTGGCAGTGATCGAGCGCGCCCAAAATCTGCCCGCCCCAGGCTTTCACCTGCGCCTCAGACAGCGCGCCCACGCGCGCGATGTAGTCTGCCAGGCTTTCGCCCTCTATGTAGTCCATCACCAGGTAGGTATTGTGCGCCGGTTTACCGGCGGCGATGGCCGGTTCGTGGAAGAAATCCACGAGGGCGACCATTGCGGGATGGTGCAAGGTACGGAGGGCGTTCGCTTCCTGCTCGAATTTCTGGCGCAGCCGTTCGAGGGTGGCGGCATCCAGGTCGGGCTGCGGCGTCAGCTCCTTGACCGAGACCTGGACATTGCGCTGCGTATCCCAGGCGCGATACATCGCGCCCATCACGCCGAATTCCAGCAGGCGGTCAATCCGGTAACGATTGTGGAGCAGCGTCCCCGTGGTCAACATGGCCGGACTCAGGGCTTCAGAACAGCGCGCCTTGTTCCAACTGGGTGTCGGGCGCGTCATCGCGCACGATGCCGAGGTGTTCGTAGGCCAGGCGCGTCGCTGTTCGTCCACGCGGCGTGCGCCCAATAAAACCGAGCTGCAACAGGTACGGCTCAACGACATCCATAATCGTGTCGGCGGCCTCACCGACGGAGGCGGCGATGGTTTCCAGCCCCACCGGCCCGCCGTCGAACTTCTCGATGATGGTGCGCAGCACGCGGCGGTCGAGGTCGTCCAGCCCGCGCGCGTCAATATCCAGCAGCGACAGCGCCTCGCCGGCCAACGCGCCGGTGATGACGCCGTCGCCGCGCACCTGCGCGTAGTCGCGCACGCGGCGCAGCACACGCAAAGCCACGCGCGGCGTTCCCCGTCCACGCCGCGCGATCTCGGCGCGCCCGGCGGGTTCCAGGGGCACGTTCAGCGCCCGCGCCGCCCGCTCGACGATCTGCTCCAGCGCGGCCTCGTCGTAGAAATCCAGCCGGTACGTCGCGCCGAAGCGCGTCCGCAGCGGCGCAGAGAGCAGCGCCAGCCGCGTCGTCGCGCCGATCACGGTGAAGTGTGGCAGGCTCAGGCGCACCGTGCGCGCCCCCGGCCCCTGCCCGATCACCAAATCCAGCGCGAAGTCTTCCATCGCCGGGTAGAGGATTTCCTCCACTACCTTCCCCAGGCGATGCACCTCGTCAATGAAGAGCACCTCCTTCTCGTGCAGGTTGCTCAAAATCGCCGCCAGATCGCCGGCGCGTTCAATCGAAGGACCGGCCGTGATGCGGATATTCGCGCCCATCTCGTTGGCGATGATATGGGCTAACGTGGTGTTGTGGTTATAGAAGCCATTTGCCACGAAGACATGGCCGGTGGGCACATGAAAATCGTAAACTGGCGCTCGTCCCAGTGCAATCGTCTCTGCCGGATCCCAATAAATCTGTGGATTGCACAAAGCGGTCAACGTATCCATTTCAAGCGATGTGTGCTCTTCCGCGCCGATAAGCGTGAGATATTCTTTCAATGTGCGGCGGGAAATATTCCGGTCCCCTGCCCGGATGTGATCCAGGCGTTTGTATAGTTCGTGAGTATGGGGCGCTGTTTGTTTGATAACGGCGCGCAACGCCTCGTGTACGCAAGGGATGATGTCACTTCTCGACCAGCCCGTGGTTGTTTCAGGTACAGCTTCAGCGCGTTGGCGTTTGCGACTTAGCGCAAAGCATACGCGTTCATGGAATCGCTGCGCATCTTGCCCACCGATGAAGAGATTGTAATGCGGTTTGGTTTGCACGTTTTTGATGTTGCAATGGGCGATAATCCCCATATTTGCCAATAAAAGTTGTATTTGTTCGACCAATCTGCGTGAGCGTGAGCTGAACTCCACGTATCCTTCAGGCCAGACGTTGCCATCGCTGTCGAATAGTCCCTGCAAACAGGCTTTAACCACTTCAACCGGACCATTGATAATCGCGGCGGGTATTTCTTTTGTTGCCGCCGTTGTTGCCAGTAGTCCTAATGACAGGAAATAGCGCCCAATATTCATTGGGAATGAGATAAAGGGCGTGCGTGAGGGATAGCGTTTGATAGCAGGTGTGTAGTTGAAGGCGATTTGGGATAGGGCCTGGATTTTATCCAGCAGTTCGTCATCTGTGTTATGAATACGGCAAACGCCAGATTTTTCAAAGTGTCCATCGCCGATGAGCAATCCCGCAAGATAGGCTATCTCCGGTGTGATTGGCGTTGGAAATTGATACCCTTCTATGTGATATATTTCAGCGGG
>DAOUAQ010000091.1:0-11600 GCA_034433375.1 Anaerolineae bacterium
CCCCTTTGCTTTGAGCGTGCGGGAGGTCAGGAGCAACGCTAACAAAAACGCGAAGGGCAATTGTGTCGCCAGACTCCCCACGGTGAAGTAGATGAAGTTTTTGAAGGCTATGCCCATGCGCGAATCATTGGTCAACGCTTCGACATAATTGGCCAGCCCTACCCACGTCCATTGGCCGGTGTAGCCTTTAGACTCCTGAAACCCCATCACAACGGCGCGTAACATCGGATAGAGCGTGAAAATCGCAAACGTGATAAAAAACGGCGCAACGAACAGATAGGGTGTCCATTTCGTTTGATCAGAAAAGAATTTTCCAACTGGGGAACGCCTCTTTGTTGGTCCTGAAACAGCGATACTTGCCATCAATGCCTCCTTCGACAAGAACAAGCAAAGATATTCAGCCTTTGATTGCCCCGGCCAGCGTTGATACAAAGTGGCGTTGGCTGTAGGCATACAAGGCCAGCGGGACTATAGCCGCAACCAGGGAAGCCGTCCGCACGACGTGTATAGCCCAAACCTCGACCATCATATTGTTATGCAGTGCGATTTGGGGCATAAGGAGTTGCCGGGCAGGGTTGGTGATGATAAGCTGAGGCCATAACAGTGCATTCCAGTTGCCGCGCAGTGAAAGTGTGGCAATGACAGCAACCCCGGCTTTAGCGTTCGGCAGCACGATCCTGGAGAACAAGGCGAACTCGTTGGCGCCATCTATCCGCGCGGCTTCCAGCATCTCGGTGGGAATGTTGAGCATGAACTGGCGCATCAGGAAGATGCCGAAGGCGCCGCCGCCCACACCGGGCAGGATCAGCCCCCAATACTTATCCACCAAGTTAAGCTCGCGCATCACCACGAACTGCGGAACCAGCATCGTAGCGGTGGGCAGCAGCATAACGGCGATGATGATGGAGAACAGAAGGCCGCGACCTGGGAAGCGCAGTTTGGCCAAAGCGTAACCCGATAAGGTACACGCCAGGGCGCTGAGTACTGTCGTACTGACGCTCACGACGACCGAATTCATGATATAAGCCTGGAAGTGATACTTTTCATTGAACATCAACTGGTAGAACTGTAAACTGAATTTGGCCGGGATTGGGATCAGCGGGTTCAGTACCACATCGAGTTTGTTGAAAGTCGCTCCCAACATACACAAGAAGGGCCACACAAACACTAACGCAAGGATGGCGGCAATAGTGGTCGTTACGATGGCTCGCAAACGGAAAAGGCCGATTTTTGAGCGAGTTTGGGAATATCGAATAGACAAAGCCGGAGTTGCCATGTTCGTTTTGACTGTCCTTCAGAGAGATTGTGCTCAGGTGCAACGCGCGCAGTGCACATGCTTACAGCCAAGTGCGTTGCCTCGAATAATCATACTATATACCAAAATACCTGGGGGAGCAACTCCCAATCTCCCCCAGGTTGAACTGACCAAGCAACGCAAACAGGGACGGACATACACCCCGATGTGTCTAGAACTTGTTCTTCTCGATATCCGCGACAGCCTGCTCATAGGCCGCGTCAATACACTCGTCCAGGGTGATCTCCCCGGCCCAGGCTGCGCTAAACTGCGAGCCCCACGCGTCTGTGACAAGGCTGGTCGTCCACTGCTCGTAGTAACTGGGCAGGCGACCGGCGGCATCAATGAAGATTTCACCGGCAACTTGTCCGCCAAGGTACTCCGTGGGCTTGTGGAAGATTTCATTGTCCCAGGCGCCCTTCACAGGCGGCAAAATCCCGGTTTCCACAAAACGCAGCGCCAGTTGGCCGTCGCCATCCTCGAAGTACACGTACAACAGCACGTTGATGGCCAGGTCGGCGATTTTGCACAGTTTCGGTACGGAGGCGCTGGTGCCGCCCCACGAGGTGGTGCGAGGAGAATTTGCCGTCATGCCTGGCAAACTCGTCATCCGCATGGGCGAATCGGCCAACCACGCCTTATCCTCTGCGGTACCCTGGAAGTGAATGCCGTACAACCAGTCAGGGCAGAACTGGGCCAACACCTGCCCCTCTTTGACCATTGCGACCTGGTTGCCCCAGTCAATCTCCATGTGATAGTCATGAAAGCGCATCCAGTCGGCGGCGGCTTCTTTCAGGGCCGGGTCTTTCAACATCGGATCGCCATTGGCATCCGTCCACCAAATGCCCTTGTCCATCATCCGCGCCGGCAGGTTGGTGCAGCTCAGGCAGTCCATAATGACAGCGCGCGGGCGTCCATCCGGCATCTTCATATCGGTCTTCTTTGCAACTTCCTTGGCGGCATCGAGGAATTTCCCATAGGTATCCACGGTCGCCATGTCAATGCCGAACTCCTTCCACGCGCGGTCATGGTACAACATCACCACCGGGTGTACATCATGCGGTGCGCCATAATACTTACCGGCCTTGCTGTAGCGGTCGAAACGGCTCATCAGTACCTGGTTCGCGTAGGGGCTGGCTTGCAGTGCGGGCTTCAGGTCAACGAAAGGAATGATGCTGTCATCACCCTTCAAGAACTTCACAACGTCACCCGCGTTTTGCTCGATGATATCAGGGAAACCGCTGCCAGCCATCAGGGTAGCCGGGAACTTCTGGGTCATCGCATCGCGGGACATCATCTCATAGCTGAGCTTAAGGTTGAACTTCTCTTCAATTTCAGCCTGACGTCGGTCATATTCAGGTTTGTGGTTTTCGGCCTGGAACCAGAACAAGAATGGAGTGGGTTCCTTTTTTGCAGGAGCAGCAGTAGGTTCAGCGCCAGTCGAGGCTTGCTGCGTTGCCGGGGCCGGCTTGCCGCACGCGGCCAACATCACACTCGCGCTTGCCAGACCGGCAAGCTGCAAAAACTCACGACGACTAAAATACTTCTTGTCCATAGCAGTTCTCCTCCATACGTGTGATCAAATAGATAGATTTGGAAACATTTACACCGCCTAGAAACTATTGGGGGTTTTTACCAGTAGACATGACCTCCTTTCTTTTGCTCACTTACGAAGCATCGTCAGTATCACCGCGTATGCCCAGGTTACATACAGACCACCAGCACAAAGCACTGAGACAAATTGTCACATAGATTGTGAAGGGTCACATTCTCAATATAGCATACTTATTTACAGAAGTCAATACCCGAAACGGAAATTCGACCGAAATTGCCACAAAATGCCCCTGTCAATGTGCTACATAGGCTAATTTATCCTTTTTTCGATCAAAAACCGCATCTGGACGAACAATTTTCGAAAAGTTCACCGGTATACCTATTGCATTTTGTGTAAAGATTGAGTATAATAACTGGAAAGCATTGTGAAGGGTCACAACCGGTATCGCCTTGAGGAATTCTGATTATGGCTGAATCGCAAACCAAACGCGCTACATTGCACGATGTTGCCCATCTCGCCGGCGTCTCTTACCAGACGGTATCACGCGTGATCAACAAGCATCCGAACGTGTCACGCAACACCCGTGAAAAAGTACTGGGCGCTATTGACACGCTCGATTATCGGCCCAACCAAGCCGCCAAAATCCTGGCAACCGGGCGCTCGCACATGATTCAACTCATTATCTTCGACCTATCCTATAGCGATCCGTTACCGGCTATGTTGTATTGGGCGAGAAAATTCGGATACTCGCTTGTTATTTCAGAAATCAACCCGCGCGCTTCGCGCAATGAGGCGCAGGAAATCCTGGAAGATTTGACCTCGCGGATGATTGACGGGCTGGTGATATACACACCCTTTTTGCATTTCTCGCATGAAGAGCTTGCCGAGATGTGCCATCACCTGCCCTTTGTGATGGCCGGCCCCGAACTTGGCGCAAAAATGCCCTCGGTCGTGTTCGACCAACGTCACGGCGCTCGACTTGCCCTCCAACACCTGCTAGACCTGGGCCACCGGTGCATCGCTGAGGTCAGCGGGCCACTGCAACATATTGACGCGCGTATGCGACACGAAACTTTTGTGGCGATGATGCAAGCGCGCGGACTGGACTCCAGCTTGAGTACGGAAGGCGATTTTGAAGCGCCAGGCGGCTATGAAGGGGTCATCCGGCTATTGGATGAACACAAAACTTTCACCGCTCTCCTGGTTGGCAATGACCGGATGGCTATGGGAGCGTTGCACGCGCTGCGCGCGCGCGGATTGCGGGTACCGGAAGACGTGTCGGTCGTCGGGTTCGATGATATGCTCGAGGCCGCTTATTTCATCCCCACCCTGACCACCGTGCGACAGGACTTCGATGCGCTAGGGCGACAATGCATGGAATATCTGGTGTCCATCATCGAAACCCCAGACACGCCCCTGCAACAGCGCGTGCTGTATCCTGAGCTTGTGGTGCGCGATAGCACCCGGCCTCCGACATCCTAAACGCAACAGTTGCGCTACGCCCCTTGTCGCTAATCATTCACGCAAGGGGCTTTTTTGTCGCACGTCATTTTTGCCAGGCCTCACCTGGCGGCGCTATGCAGGTCAAGCAAAGCATGGTATAGTTACCATACAAAACTGGATCCACGAAACTATATTGAAAGGGGTTTGAAATTATGTCACAAAATACATTTCAGGAACGTCTTCAGCGATTAACCGAAACGTACACAGCCCTTATCGAACGCAAAAATAGTATTGATCCCGCGTGGGATAACGGCCTGTTCAACCGCTACATCCATCCGGTGCTCACCGCCGCGCACACGCCGCTCTTCTGGCGCTACGATCTCAACCCGGAGACAAACCCCTATCTGATGGAACGTATGGGCATCAACGGCGTGTTTAATGCTGGCGCACTGGAGATGAACGGGAAGATCCTCCTCGTCTGCCGGGTGGAAGGCTACGACCGCAAATCCTTCTTCGCCGTGGCCGAGAGCGAGACGGGTGTAGACAGCTTCCGCTTTTGGGATTACCCCATCGTCATGCCAGAAAGCGCCGATCCCGACACCAATGTTTACGATATGCGCGTGGTCAAACACGCAGACGGCTGGATTTACGGCATCTTTTGCACCGAGCGCAAAGACCCCGACGCGCCGCCCGGCGATTTGAGCAGCGCGGTGGCGCAGGCCGGCATCGCCCGTACGCGCGATCTCGTCACCTGGGAGCGCCTCGACGATCTTAAAACGACCTCGGCGCAACAGCGCAACGCGGTCTTGCTGCCGGAATTTGTTGACGGCAAGTATGCCTTTTATACCCGCCCGCAGGATAGCTTCATTGAGGCCGGAAAAGGCGGCGGCATCGGCTTTGGGCTGGCGGATGATATTGAGCACGCCGAGATCAAAGAAGAAGTTATTGTTGATCCACGCGCCTACCACACCATCAAGGAACTAAAAAACGGGGCTGGCGACATCATCAAGACCCCCGCCGGCTGGCTGCACATCGCCCACGGCGTGCGGGCCTGCGCGGCAGGTCTGCGCTACGTGCTCTACGCCTTCCTCTGCGCCCTCGACAACCCCGCGCAAGTCCTCTTTCGGCCTGGCGGCTATCTGATGGCCCCGGAAGGCAGCGAGCGCATCGGCGACGTCTCCAACGTGCTCTTCTGCAACGGCGCCGTCGCCCGTCAGAACGGCGACATGTTCATCTACTACGCCTCCTCCGACACCCGGATGCACGTGGCGACGACCACCGTAGACAAGATGCTGGATTACGTGATGTACACGCCGGAAGACGGGCTGCGTTCCGCCGCCTGCGTCGCGCAGCGCACAGACCTGATCCGCAAAAACCTGGAATTGCGAAATTGGTGATTGAGGATTGGGAGATTGAGGATTGGGGGATTGAGCAACTTTTGAAAATCTCTCAACTTTCAACCTGCAACCTGCAACCTGTAACTTTCAATCTGCAACCTTCAACCCGCAACCATTTTAGGAGGATAAAACTATGGAATACCGATCATTAGGACGGACAGGCGTGATGGTGACGCCGTTGTGCTTGGGTGCGATGAACTTCGGCGGGCCGACGGACGAAGCCGACTCCATCGCCATCATCAACCGCGCGTTGGACGGCGGCATCAACTTCATTGACACCGCCAACGTCTACAACGGCGGTGAGAGTGAACGCATCGTGGGCAAGGCGCTGGCCGAAAACGGCAAACGCGACGCGATCGTGCTGGCGACAAAGGTGCATGGCGGGATGGGGCCGGGCATCAACGACCGGGGCAACTCGCGCTATCACATCATCAGGGCGTGCGAAGATTCGCTGCGCCGCTTGCAGACCGATCACATTGACCTGTATCAACTGCACCGCCCCGATCTCGTCGTGCCGCAGGACGAGACGCTGCGCGCCTTCGATGACCTGGTGCGCGCGGGCAAAGTGCGCTACATCGGCTGCTCCACCCATCCCGCGTGGATGGTGATGGAGGCGCTGGCAATCAGCGAGAAAATGGGATTTGCGCGCTACATCAGCGAGCAGCCGCCCTACAACCTGCTGGATCGCCGCATCGAGAACGAGCTTGTGCCATTGTGTCAGAAGCACGGCCTGGCGCTGCTGCCGTGGTCGCCGCTGGCCGGCGGCATCCTCTCCGGGAAGTACGCCCAGGCAATGCTCGACTCCGGCGCTTACCCCGAAGGCTCGCGCGCGGAGCGGTCCGGCGCGATGTTCCGCGACCGTGTGACCCGGCGCGCCGTCGAAGTCGCCGTGCAGCTTAAAGCGATGGCCGAGGAGCGCGGCATGACCACCACCCAGTTCGCGCTGCTGTGGGTGAAGGATCAGCCCGGCATCACCTCGCCCATCATCGGCCCGCGCACGATGGCGCACCTCGAAGACGCGCTTCCTGTGTTGGAGATGACGCTCAACCCCGCCGACGCGCCACTCTTCGACGCCCTCGTGCATCCCGGCAACGCCATCGCCGATTTCCACAACAGTAATCCGTGGATGAAGGCGAGGATATAGCGGTCAGCTTTCAGCCGTCAGCAATCAGCTTTCAGGAGGACATAACCCATGCCATTAACTTTCGATTTCCCACTAGAGAAGCTACAAACGTATATGGGGATCAACCCCCGGCCAGCGGATTTTGATGCCTATTGGGACGCGGCGCTGGCCGAAATGCGCGCGCTCGATCCGCAGGTAGAACTGGTTCCCGCCAAGTTCCAGGCGCCGTTCGCCGAGTGCTACGATATGACCTTCACCGGCGTCGGCGACGCGCGGATTTATGCCAAGCTGCTCAAGCCAAAGGCTGCGCCCGCGCCGCACCCCGCCGTGCTGCTGTTCCACGGCTACTCCGGCGACTCCGGCGACTGGGCCGACAAGCTCGGCTACGTCGCGGCCGGCTACACCGTGGCCGCGCTCGATTGCCGTGGACAGGGCGGGCGTTCTGAGGACAAGGGCGGCGTCACCGGCAACACACTGCACGGGCACATCATCCGCGGACTGGATGAGGCGCTCAACGGCGAGCCGGAGAAACTGTATTATCGCCAGATGTTCCTCGACACGGCGCAGCTCGCCAAGATCGTAATGGAGATGCCGGACGTGGACCCGGCGCGCGTTGGCGCAACTGGCGGCAGTCAAGGCGGCGCGCTCACCGTCGCCTGCATCGCGCTCGAACCGCGCATCCAGCGCGCCGCGCCCGTCTTCCCCTTCCTCAGCGATTACAAGCGCGTTTGGGAGATGGATCAGGATACCGGCGCCTACGCCGAACTCCGCGAGTACTTCCGCCACTTCGACCCACGCCACGAATGTGAGGACGCGGTTTTTGAAAAACTCGGTTACGTGGACATCCAATACCTTGCGCCGCGCATCCGCAGCATCGTACAATGGCACATCGGCCTACGCGACACGATCTGCCCACCTTCCACACAGTTCGCCGCCTACAACAAAATCACCTCGGAAAAGAAAATGGTCATCTATCCCGACTTCGGCCACGAAGGTCTGCCGGGAAACAATGACCTCATCTTCCAGTTTATGATGGAGTTGTAAATAAAACGTAAAACGTAAAGCGTAAAACGGCATTTACGTTTTACGCTTTACGTTTTATGACCTGAAAGGTGTGAGAATATGGTGAAGACAGTCGGCATCCTCAGCCCCGGCGATATGGGGCACAGCGTTGGGAATGTACTGCGGGAACACGGGCTGCGCGTCATCGCTTACCTGGGCGACCGCAGCGAACGCACGCGAGCGTTGGCGCGCGCGGCGCAGATCGAAGAAGTCGCCTCATACCAGGCGCTCGTGCAGGAAGCGGACGCCATCCTCTCGATTCTCGTGCCGGCGCAGGCAATGGCGGCGGCGGAACTGGTAGCCCAGGCGCTCTGGGAAACCGGCGCGGCTCTCCTTTACGTGGACTGCAACGCCATTGCTCCGCAGACAGTGCAGGCGGTGGGCGACGTCATCGCGCGGGCCGGCGGGCGGTTCGTGGATGCGTCCATCATCGGCGGGCCGCCGCACAGCGGGTACAGCCCGCGCATCTACGCTTCCGGGCCGGACGCAGCGGATTTCGCGGCACTGGTGAAGTACGGCCTCGACATCATCGTGATGGATGACATCGTGGGACATGCCTCGGCGCTCAAAATGTGCTACGCCTCGCTGACCAAAGGCTCGACCGCACTCTACGCCGAGTTGATGATTGCGGCGAAGGCGTTGGGCGTGGAAGAAACGCTCATCGCCGAATTCAAACAAAGCGCGGCCACCCAGTTCGCCGGCATCGAGCGCAACCTGCCGCGTGTACCGGTGAAAGCGCGACGCTTCGTCGGCGAGATGGAGGAGATGGCAAAGATGTACGACGCGCTCGGCCTGACGCCGAATATGCTCGCCGGCGCCGCGAAAGTCTACGATCTCATCGGCAGCACCCCCCTCGCCGAGCGCACGCCGGAGGATACATCGCCGTTTCCATCACTGGATGAGACGTTGGCAGCGTTTGTGGCGCAGTTGCTATGATATGCCTTGCTCAACTTGGCAATACCTCTGCTATGATAATAGGGAGAGCAGAAGAATAAAATGCGGCTACAATTCGGGAATCCACCTACAGCAGAGGAGACCTCGCCAGAAGTTCAAAATTGGCAAATCATTCATTCTCCTACCATGAAGTCGAGCTACTGGCTGGCAGGACTCATGGGGATAGCGCTGTCCGCTGGATTGTGCATAGGGATAGGACTGCTGTCGCGGGCATTTGGGGATAAGAGCGATATGTCCTCTACGGCAGACAGCGCCACACCGTGGGGAGCAATACTGGTCGTACTGGTGATCTACATCCCACTGCACGAATTGCTGCACCTGCTAGGCCAACCGGAATGGGGGCGCTCGAACCGGAGTGTGGTCATCGTGTGGCCGGCACGGTTGCGATTCGGGGTGTATTACGACGGTTGCATGTCCCGGCGGCGCTGGATAGCCATGCGCCTGATCCCTCTGGTGGTCTTATCAGTACTGCCGGCAGGCCTGCTGGCGTTGCTGGGAGTGCAAACGCTGGGTATCGAACTGGACATCGGGCTACAGGTTTTGGTGATAGTAAACGCGTTAGGCTCAGGCGGGGATGTGATTGCCGTTCTGTTGGTCCTTAAGCAGGTACCGCCTTCCGGTCAACTGTGCTTCCAGGCGGGAAGGGCTTACTGGCGGGCCGCCCAACTTTAGCTCGGCAGTTTTTCAGCTCGGATTCGATAAAGTCTCTTCGTATGCTAGAAAAACCCAACATCCAGGACGAGAGGATCATCACGTGCTTGCAGGACGAATATAGGCTGTGTTCCCCCCAGATCACTTTCCTTCCTCTCGGCGCCGACCAGAATACCGCGGTCTATCGCGTCGCCGCCGATGACACCAAACCCTACTTCCTGAAGTTGCGAAGCGGCGTCTTTGACCCAACTTCGGTCACGCTGCCCAAGTTTTACAGCGAGCAAGGGATCGGGCACCTTATCGTCCCACTGACGACCCCAAGCGGACAACTCTGGGCCAACCTGGATGCCTTCAAGACAATTCTTTACCCCTTTGTAGAAGGTCACGATGGCTACGACGTTGCGTTATCGGAACGCCAGTGGTACGATTTCGGCGCAACCCTCAAAAGCATCCACTCGGCAGATGTCCCGCCCGACCTGCGCCAGCACATCCGGCGAGAAACCTTTACGCCACAGTGGCGCGAAAGTGTGAGGATGTGCCTGGCGCGCGTTGAAAGTGACAGGTTTGATGATCCTGTTGCCGTCAAAGCGGCGGCGTTTATGCGGGCTAAGCGGGTTGAGGTTCTTGATCTCGTCAAGCGTGCGGCGCGGCTCGCGCAAACGCTTCAGGCGCAACCACTGGAGTTCATCGTATGCCACTCAGATATTCACGCCGGCAATATCCTGGTTGATGCGACCGGCGAGGCTTTCTACATCATTGATTGGGACGATCCCATCCTGGCGCCGAAAGAGCGCGACCTGATGTATATCGGCGGCGCGCAGGGTTTCGTCGGGCATACGCCGCAGGAAGAGGAAACCCTGTTTTACCGGGGCTATGAGCAGACCCAGATCAATCCCGCTGCGTTGGCATATTATCGCTACGAACGAATCGTCCAGGATATCGCCATTTACTGCAAGCAATTGCTTCTGACTACGGAGGGCGGTGAAGATCGGGAACAATCGCTGCACTACTTGATGTCCAATTTTTTCCCCAACGGCGTGATTGAGATCGCTTACCAAGCGGATCAGACCTGACAGGTTTCGGAAAACCTGTCAGGTCTGGGAAATTCTTACCCCTCCGCGATGATGCGATCCACCACCAACTGCCGGAACTCCGGCGACAGGCTGGCGAAGTACGCGCTGAAGCCGGTCACGCGCACGACCAAATCCGGGTACTTGCTCGGGGCCTGGTGCGCCTCGAGCACCTTCTCCGCGTCCATAATGTTCAGGTTGATCTGCGTGCCGCCCAGGTCAAAGTGCGTTTTGATGAGTGTGGCGATATTCTCGACGCCACCCTCGTCTTTGGATAGCATGGGATCGAGTTCCATCTGCAGCGGCGCGGTGTTGCCAAAGCCGGGCTGTACGGACGCAATCGCCACCGCCATCGCCGTGGGCGCGCCGTCCTTGCGGTAGCCGGGATCGGGATTAGCGCCGTGCGCAATGGGCGCACCCGCGTGACGCCCGTTCGGCGTCGCCCCGACGCTCTTGCCCATCGGGATCGTGTTCGCCCAGGAGAACAGACCGGGGATCAGATTGAAGCCGCGCGGCGTGGGCGCCTCCTTGACCAGATCGGTAAAGATTTGGTTGACGCGCACAGCCCACGCATCGGCGCGGGAACCGCCGCTGCCGTAGCGCGGGATGTTGCGCAGCATCAGCCGGGCGCGCTCACCGTCGGGGCCGTTCCAGTCGGTCTCAATGTAACGGGCGATGTCGTCCCACGTCAGGCGGCCTTCGCGCTCGATGCGCAATTCCAACGCCGCGAACGAATCGGCGACGGTCGCCAGCGCTGCGCCATCGAGGCACAGGTTGTAGAATTCGACGCCGCCGTGCGAAGCGTCCAACCCGCGCTCAATGGGGCCGTAGCACAGCAGGTCAATCACCAACTCCGGGAAAACGCGATGCATGTGCTCCGTATGGAAATCCAAACTCTCGGCAATCGTGCGGATGCCCCACCGCATGTGATTCGTGAAACGCCCCCATAGGTTAGCGACGCTCGGCGGCGTAGTCGGATCGGCGCACATCTCCTTCCAGGCCACTTCGAAGACAGCGGCGAAGTTGATCTTAACACAGTCGTTGAGCGTGT
>DAOUAQ010000092.1:0-15693 GCA_034433375.1 Anaerolineae bacterium
CCACGCGAATGACGGCCAGGTCGTTCTTGGAGTCCGCGCCGACCACCTCCGCCGGATAGACTTGCCCGGTGCTGAATGTGACCAGCAATTCCTCAGCATCCTCAATCACGTGATCGTTGGTGATGATGTGCCCTGCGGTGTCGTAGACGAAGCCCGAACCGCTGCCCTCCTGGGGGATCGCCTGTCCGAACATACTGTAGGCGTAGCTCCGGTTAGTGATGTTGACCACGGACGGACTCACCGCCTTGTAGACGGCGATGAAGCGCGCTTGTAAAGCCTGCACTGCCGCGCTTTCATCTAGCGGCGCGCCGGGCACAGAGGTGGCAATCGGCGGTAGAGCCGTGGGCGTTACCGTCGGCTGCGCCAGCGTCGCGGTTGGCGTCGGCGCGGGCGATAATGTCGCCAGTTCGGTCAATGAGCAACCAAGTCCAAGCGTCAACGCGACAAAAACTGTCAACAGACTCCAAAGCCGACGAATGTTCGTTCCCATCGTTATAGTCTCCCTCTTACCTTTCCTATTTTACCCTACTTTACGACATTATCACGTACTATGCAGTTAAATACGCATCCTTCAAGCCGCGAGTTTCAAAAAGACAGCCCCGACGCTTGTTGTGCGGCGAGGCTGTCTACCTTAGCGCACCTTGCGCCGCGATTATCGTGCGTCTTGTTCGGCTCGAGCGTAGACTTGATAACTCGCGTGCGCCTTATTTTCAACGTAGATATCAAAATGCGCCGAAGCGCCCGCGGTGAGGGAAGTCAGCACACCCGTTCCCATACTCACCGTCTGTCCATTGGCATCTAACAGCAGCCCCGCTATGATGATGTTCTTGAGCGGGTAGAGGTTGGGATTCGTCGCCGTGCCGCTGATGCGCACGTAACTGGTGCCGGTGTTTTCGATTTTCGTATCGCGCAACGTCACGGCAACCGATTCGTGCCACTCCGCCACCTTCGCGTCAGGATGGACGAGAAAAGAAGCCATGTTTTGCCCCGCGATTTCGGCAGTGAACGGGCAGGATTCCCCAGGCCCCAGGACGGAACAGCTTATCTGCGCCTCCAGCGCGCCGTGCCAGATCCACTCGCCCTGGATGCCGCGCTGGCCCGGACGCATCGGGAAGGCGTAGAACGCGCCGCGGAAGCCACCGGCGTCGAAGAATGTGACCTGCACGGCGGTCACGTTGTAGGTCTCGTCCATGGGGTTGTGAACGAATCCGGCGATTTTGTAGATCAACCCGCCCTCAAGCAGTGGATTTGGCTCCGCATGGTTGGTGGTGATCTCGATGGTCAGCGGCGGGCCAGGGTCGGTGTCGAGCTTCTGCGTCAAGGCGCCTTGTACCTGCGCCGTCGTTTGCGCCTGGACGGTCGCCTGCGTCTGCGCGACTGCTGGCGCGGTCACAGCGGCGCTCGCGGATGTGCTCGCTGCCTGTGTCGTGGAGGCAGCGGGTGTGGGAGTGGCTTGCGGTTCCGGTGTGCGCCACGGGACAAGGGTGATGATCGTCACGGGCGCATCTGTCGCCGGCGCTGCGGTCGCAGTCTCGACCGGCGTTTGAGCCACAGCAGGTTCTACTGATGCGGGTTGTTCCCCGGCAGACGGCGTCACCGCCGCCACAACCTGTCCGCTGCGCTCGGTGAGCAACGTGACGACGGCGCGCGTCAGCACTGTGGATATCCGGCTATTCGCGCCGGCAAATCCGCCGGACGGCGCACCACCGCCAGGTACGGCCCTGCCGGATGCTCCGCTGCCTCCCTGCCCGAACTGTGCCCGCATGTTGGCGCGCTCTTCATCTGTCATATTCTCAAACTTCTCGCGCATAGCAGCGCGATCTTCTTCGGACATCGCCTCCCCGGGACCACCGCCTTGAGGAGCAGCGCCGGTCCCTGGCACAGCGCCGTCGCCTTGCCCGAACGCACCCATTCCCATCGCCGGACCTTGCTCCTGAAGCCAGGTTTGGGCATCGCCCTCTGTAAGCTGCAGCGCGGTAATTGCCGCAATCTGGGCAGCAGACAGCATCCCCTCGGCCTGCTTTGTCACCGCCAGTTTTTCTGCCTGGGTCGAAGTTGTGGCCTCTTGCAGTGTTTTCCACAGAGGAAGCGCCTGCGCCGCCTGTTCCGCCGTGAGCGCATCCGCCGTGCCCTCCAAACGCAGCACGCCTAATGCGAGTTGGCTGGTCACATCGAGCGCGCTCTCGTAATCCGCGCGCAGTGCGCCGGCGTAGACAGGAGTTTCAGGGGTACTCGCTGCTTCAGCGGTTGGCTGCTGAGTACAGCCGGACGCAACTATGACGACGACAACGAATCCCAACAGCACAACGCCAATTCTATGCTTTGACATTCTTTTCATGATTCTCCTCACTCGCTTACTGCGCCGCGCGCTCGGTAAGCAATTTGATCAGTGGCTCCAACAGCCTGTTGCCGCCGCGCGCGCCGCCCATTCCCGATCTACCGCCGGCCGGCGGCTGACCATTATCGCCTTGGGGCGCGCCTTCTGGCCGTTGAAAACCACTCTCCGCCATGGCAGTCGCGCGCTCTTCTTCTGTCATATTCTCGAAACGCTCGCGCATCTGCGCGCGTTCTTCGTCCGTCATAGCCGGCATACCGCCGGGCGCGCCTTGACCATTTCCCGGAGCGCCGCCAGGGGCTGGCATTGCGATCCCCTGCGTCTGCATCCAGGCCCGCATGTCTTCCATCGTCAGACCCAGCGCGTCAATCGCCGTGAGCTGCGCCTCGGTCATCTGCCCTTCGATCTGCTTGACAACCGCGTTGGTTTCGGCGTCACTTTTCAATGTACCGCCCTGGATGAGCTTCCACAGCGGCAGCAGTTTGGCTGCCTGTTCAGGGGTCACGGCATTGTCACTGTCTTCCAACTTGAACGTGCCCAACGTCAGACGGCTGACGTTATCCAATTCAGGATTAGGCGCATTGACCTCCCCGCCAGACGATGCCGGAGCGGCTGCCGCGCCGTTATCTTCAGGCTGCGTTGTCTGCGCTTTCTGACAACCGCTGAACAACAACACACCAATGAGCAAAACGACAAGCCATACACTTCTACGACATTCCATACTCCCTACTCCTTACTCCCTACTCCCTTCTCAACGCCACAATCGGGTCCAATTTCGCCGCCTGGGTCGCCGGGTAGTAGCCAAAGAAGATGCCTACCACCGCTGCCGCGCCAAAGGCCAACGGAATAGAAGACATCACTAACTCGGTGCGCATCGAACCAAGTTCGTTAAAGAGCCACGAGCCGCCCACTCCCGCCAGGACGCCGGTCAAGCCGCCCAATAGGCTCAACATTACGGCTTCCAACAGGAATTGCAATTGCACGTCGCGGGGGCGCGCGCCCAACGCCTGCCGCAAGCCGATCTCGCGCGTGCGCTCGGTGACGCTGACCAGCATGATGTTCATAATGCCGATCCCGCCGACCACCAGCGAGACCGCCGCCACCCAGGAGAGCAGGTTGCGGAAGGTTTCCGTCGTCGAAGCGCGCATGTCAATTATGCTGTCCTGCGTCGTCATCGTAAAGCCGGGCGAAGAAGCGTCTGTACCCAGGATTTGCATGAGCAGCGTGTTCAACTGCTCCATCACGCTGTCCATCACCTCTTTATTTTCCGCCGAGACGTAGACCACCCGCAGCGCCGTCCCGCCAAAACGGGCATTGACGAATTTGTTAAAGACCAGGGTGATGGGAACGTAAACCCGGTTGTCATAATCTGTGGTGCCCACCACGCCCTTCTCTTCCATCACGCCGACCACGGTGCATTTGACCGTGCCGAGCGTCACGGACTGCCCCACCGCGTTGGCATCGCCGAAAAGTTCCTGCGCCACGTCGTAGCCCAGCACAGCGATTTTGTTGGCGCGGTCGTTATCCTGGTCGGTGATGAAGCGTCCTTGCGCCACGGTGTACTCGTGAACGTTGACGAAACCCGACGTCGTGCCGACAATCGCAATACTGGATAACGTCGTCCCGCCGCCTTTCACGTCCTGCGAGGTGTTCTGCTCCGCCGACACGCCGTTGATGCCAGTGATGTTGTCGCGGATCACCGTCAGATCGCTGTATTTCAAGCTGGCGGACGAGCCGCCCATCCCAGGGCCAGCGCGCCGCATCGAGGACATCACCATGATGAGATTTGCGCCCAGCGCGTTGATTTGGTCGGCGATGTCGGCCTCGGCCCCCGCGCTGACGGCCAGCATGATGATGACTGCCGCCACACCGATGATGACGCCAAGCGTCGTCAGAAACGAGCGCACCTTGTTCATCATCAGCCCTTCCCAGGCGACTTTCAATGTCTTCAAAAAACTCATACAATCCTCCGTAAAGAATCATGAATCATGAATCATGAATCATGATTCGTGATTCGTGATTCGTGATTCGTGATTCATGATGCCTTCCCGTTGTCGCCGTTATGCAGGTGCGCAATCGCTCTGGCGTGTTCTTTATCGGAGACGATCTGCCCGTCGCGGAGGTAGATCACGCGCTCGGCGTGCTCGGCAACATCAAGTTCATGCGTCACCATCACGATGGTCGCGCCGTTGGTGTGCAATTGGCGCAAAATCTGCATGATGTCCTCCGCCGAGCGCGTGTCCAGGTTGCCGGTCGGCTCGTCAGCCAGGATGATCGCTGGATCGTTGATGAGCGCGCGCGCAATCGCCACCCGCTGCTGCTGTCCGCCAGATAGCTCATTGGGCTTGTGGTGGATGCGGTCACCCAGGCCCACCACCTCCAGCGCCGCGATGGCTTGCTGGCGATGTTCCGCTTCACTCTTGCCGTTGTCGAGGTTGTAGAGCAACGGCAACATCACGTTTTTGATCGCATCAAGACGCGGCAGCAGGTTGTACGATTGGAAGATGAAGCCAATTTTGCGGTTACGTACGCGCGCCAACTCATTCTTGCTCAATTGGCTGACATCCTCGCCATCCAGGATATACGCGCCCTCGGTGGGCCGATCCAAACAGCCTAAAATGTTCATCAACGTGGATTTTCCTGATCCCGAAGGTCCCATGATGGCGACAAATTCACCGGCTCGCACTTGAGCGTCAACACCCCGCAAGGCATGGACAGCCACCGTCCCCTTACCGTACATCTTCGTCAGACCCTGAATTTCGATCAGTGTGTTCGCCATGTAATGCCTCCATGACTACGGCATAAAGAAACCGCCGCCGGGCGGCCCCTCAAATTGCTGTTGCGTGTTGATATTGGATTGGATCGTGGCACTCGCTGAAGTATTCTCGGCCAGCGTCACCACCTCGCCGGCCACGAGACCCGACTTGACTTCGGCGTTGACAAAGTCCATCAGTCCGATTTCTACGGTGCGCATCTCCAGCTCGCCATCCGACTTCACAACAAAGACCGCGTACTGACCATCGCCCAATTCGCGCAGTGCCTGTACCGGGACGAGCACGGCGTTCAACGCCTCACCGGCTACGATTTCGACGTCGGCGTTCATATTGCCGAGCAACTTCACCGGGTAGGCCGCTGTGTCAATCGTCGCCCAAAGCTGCACCGCCGAGGCGCCGCCCACGCTGGTCAGCATCGGATCCACTTGATAAACCTTGCCGTTATACTCGTAGTCCGGCAACGCTTCAAAGATGATGCGCACCGGATTGCCTACCGCCGCGCTGCTCATATCGGCCTCTTCAACCCAGAACTCAAGCACTGGCGTGCCCAGATTCGCCAGCACCAGCGCCGTACCATTACACGTCGCCCCCACAGTGCAGTTGATCGCCGTCACCGTGCCAGCGAACGGCGCGACTAACGTTGCGCCGGTCAACGCTTCCCGCGCTTTGTCCAGGTTGATCTGAGCCTGCTCTAAAGACAGCTCGGCTGCGCGGGTAGCGGCAGTTTTCCCATTGCCGGCGTCGGTCAAAGCCAGCTTCGCCTGCTCCAGAGCCAGGGCCTTTTGCTGAACGTTGATCTGGGCCGCCGTGATCTCGGCCGTATCGGGCGGCGTTTGCACTTCCTCAAGCGCGTTCTGAGCGTTCAGCAATTGCGCTTTGGCGTTCTGAATATCGGCAGCGGTGCTGCTGATGGTGCTCAGTTTGTAATTGGCCTGTGCGATTTCGAGGCTTTGTTGCGCTTTATAAACAGCATTGGCGGCGTTGGAGCGGGTGGTCTCAATATCTTTCTCCCAGTCACGTTCTGGACTCATTGCCGAGGCGTAGTTTTCCTGCGCGTTGGTCAGATTGTCAATCGCCTGTTCGAGGCTCACCCGCGAGGAGATCGTCTGATCCACGCCGGCCTTTGCCACCGTGTTATTGTAAGACGTTTGGGCGCTGACCAGGCTCGCTTTGGCAAGGGCGATTTCGTCTTCATCAGGTGCCCAATTGAGCACGTCATCCAGCGCGCTCTGCGCGGTATCCAGATTGGCCTGCGCCTGAGCTACCGCCAGTTCAGCCTGCGCCTGAGCCACCGCCAAAGCCTGCGCAGCCTGCATCACCTGCAACTCGGCTGTAGCGACACTCTGCCGCGCGCTTGCGTCATCCACTCGCCCCAACACATCACCGGCCTGCACCGCGTCGCCGACGTTGACAAGCAGCTCCTTCAATGCGCCGGTGGTGCCGAACACTAGGTTTACCTCAGTGGAAGCTACCAACTGCCCCGATCCCGCCGCCGTGATTGAGATGTCGCCGGTTGTCACGGTTCCTGTCTGTACCGCAGTCTCTGTCTGCGCAACCGCTTTGGGCGCAAACCAGGTTTTGTAGGCGAAATAGCCTCCCACAGCCAAAGCCAGAACCAACGGAACTATCCACAACAACTTCTTTTTCAACATTCAATCTCCTCCTGGAAAATGAGCCATAGAGTCGGCAGTCAGCAGTCGTCAGCTTGAACCTTAAACACGTCAAACTGATCACCCAATTCCTGCTAGCTCCAGTTTGTAGTTTAGCAGGTTCATCTGTGAACAATCCATGAAATGGCTTAGAGTTTCCTGAGAAAAGTCTTGAAGTTCTCAGCGAATTCTCAGGTACTTCCCAACTTCCTCTCAGATAAATGGGTATAATAGTAGATAGCGCGCCAGCAGACTGGCGACGACGGTAGACAGGGTTTCTTGCTCGTCTACCCTATGCTGTCTACCGTCTATTGATGAGGATACTATGGACAAGATATTGATTGTGGATGACGATGTAAAACTGCTCAAGATGTTGGAGCGGACGCTGATTTACGAGGGATTCGATGCAGTGACATCCGTGGATGGCGAGGAAGCGTTGGATAAGGTGTATTCCGAGCGCCCCGATGTCATCATCCTCGATTGGATGCTGCCGAAACTGGATGGCATCGGCGTGCTCGAAGCGCTGCGCGCCGAGCAGAACGAAACACCGATCCTGATGCTGACGGCGCGCGACGCCGTGCAGAACCGCGTCGAGGGCCTGGAACGCGGCGCGGACGATTATCTCATCAAACCCTTTGCGTCTATGGAACTCGTCGCGCGCGTCCGCGCTCTGCTGCGGCGTACCGGCAAGGGCAACCAGACCGTCCTCACGTTCGCCGATCTCACGCTGGACACCGCCGCGCGTGAGGTACGGCGCGGCGAGCGCATCATCCCCCTTACCCCCACAGAGTTTGACCTGTTGGGCGTCCTGATGCGCCACCCGCAGCAAGTCCTGGAACGGCGGCAATTGCTCACCCAGGTCTGGGGCTACGACTTTGTGGGGGATGATAACGTGCTGGAAGTCTACATCGGCTATCTGCGGAAGAAGACCGAAGCCGAAGGGGAGATACGCCTCATCCAAACCGTCCGCGGTGTGGGATATGTGCTGCGAGAGGAGGATCCCCCCCTCAGTTCCCCCCAGTGGGGGGGGAGAAAAGGGGGAGAATAATGTCTATCCGGCTGCGCCTGACCTTACTCTACAGCGCCATCCTCGCCCTCACACTGATGATCTTCAGCGCTGTGCTGTATGCCGCGCAGTCGCAGTACACGCTCAATATGGTCAGAAACGACCTGGTGAAGTCTGTCGAACCGATGGCTAACGGCATAGCCCGCGCCCAGAGCGATCTCGGTTGGCAAATGCCGTTCCCATGGATCATCCAAAGAGAAGGCCCTGAAGGAGAAAGGGCGCGCAACGTCTTGCAGCCCCTGGTCAGAGAACGCCGTCCCCGCGACCTGATTCACATCCGCGACGCCGAAGGCAATGCCCTGAATCTGTCGCCCAATGATGAAACGATAGAGCTTCCGCTCAGTCAAGAAGGACTCAACCATCTAAAAAACGGTGAAATCTGGGAAGAGTTCGCCCATGATGAAGAAGGCCGCCTGTTCATCTACAATCAGCCGGTGATGGTTAAAAACCAACTCGTCGGCATCGTACAAATTGCCCGCTCGCTGGCCGACCGCGACCGCTCGCTGCGCTCCCTGGGCGTCACCCTGCTGGCGGGCAGCGCGCTGACTACCCTCATCGCGTTTGGCATCGGCTGGACGCTCTCCGGCGTCACGCTGCGACCCATTCAACGCATCACAGAAACCGCGCACGAGATCGGCGAATCGCGCGACTTCTCCTCCCGCGTCGCACACAAAGGCCCCAACGACGAATTGGGCCGCCTGGCGACGACGTTCAACACTATGCTCGGACATCTGCAGGATGCCTACCAACGGGTCGCCCGCGCGCTCCAGGTGCAGCGCGACTTCGTCGCTGACGTATCGCACGAGCTGCGCACGCCGCTCACGACGATCCGGGGCAACCTCACGCTGCTACAGCGCCA
Organism: Anaerolineae bacterium; assembly: GCA_034433375.1. Classification (GTDB taxonomy): domain Bacteria; phylum Chloroflexota; class Anaerolineae; order B4-G1; family SLSP01; genus DSWT01. Next base: position 8,684 of record DAOUAQ010000092.1, read on the forward strand.
GCCGCCATTGCCGCGCGACGAACAGGAGGACATTCTGAACGATCTCATCGGCGAAAGTGAGCGCCTGAGCCGCCTCGTCACCGACTTGCTCACATTGGCCCGCGCCGACGCCGGGCGCAAACTCGATCTTGCGCCGGTCACGCTAGAGCCGCTCGTGGACGATGTGTGTCGTCAAGCTCACCTGCTGGCCCCAGAACGCGACATCGCCCACACGAGCGACGGCGCTCTGGCGGTGCAGGCCAACGAGGACGCACTCAAACAGGTGTTGCTGATCCTGCTGGATAACGCGATCAAGCACGGGAAAGGCGCCATCCACGTCGTCGTCGAGGAACACGCTCAACAAGCCAACGTGCGCGTCCAGGATGACGGGCCGGGGATGTCGCCCGAAATGCAACAGCGCCTCTTCGACCGCTTCCACCGCGGCGATTCATCTCGCTCGACACCGGGCTTCGGGCTGGGCCTCTCCATCGCCCGCGCGCTCATCGAAGCGCAGCACGGCTCCATCGCCGTGGAAAGCGACCTCGGCAAAGGCAGCGCGTTTACTATCGCACTGCCGAAAGTATAACCCCTTCCCCAAACCAAGAATCTTCACGAATTGAGTTCCTTCATTCGTGAAGATTCTTGTCTATAAACAGGCGTGGGCAGGGGATCCCAGTTACGTTACCTGTTTCACCCGCGCCGCCATCGCCGCCGCCTCGAGGATCGCCGCGAGCATACTGTCGGCGTGCGCAATGCCGCGTCCGGCGATGTCGAAGGCTGTGCCGTGGTCGGCGGAGGTGCGGATGAGCGGCAAGCCCAGCGTAATGGTGATGGACTGCTCGAAGCCGTGCGTCTTCACCGCGATGTGGCCTTGATCGTGATACTGGCACACGACCACATCGTAATCGCCGCGAATGGCCTGGAAGAAGACGGAATCCGCCGGAATCGGGCCGCGCGCGTTAATGCCCTGATCCTGCGCTGCTGCGACCGCCGGCGCGATGATGTCCAGCTCCTCGCGCCCCATCAGGCCGTTGTCGCCGTTGTGCGGGTTCAGCCCGGCGACAGCGAGGCGCGGCTGCGGGAAGCCAAGCACTTTCATCCCCTCGTGCGTGAGGACAATCGTATCGAGCACGCCGGCAATCGTCAGATGATCGGCGATGCTGCGGAACGGAATGTGGCGCGTGACGTGGGTGACGCGCAGGCCGGGTGTCGCCAGCATTGTCGTGCAGCGTGGGGTGTGGGTCACGTCGGCGAGGATTTCCGTGTGGCCGATGTAGTCGAAGCCGGCCAGGTGCATCGCTTCCTTGTTGAGCGGCGCAGTCGCCACGGCATCCACGGCGCCTGCCTGGGCCAGCTCGGTCGCCTTGAGAACGTACTCCACCGCTGCCCGCCCGGCTTCCGTCGAAATCTGACCGAGCGGCGCGGCGGTCACGTCGAGGTTGCCCAAATCGAGCAACGTCAGCGTTCCGAAGTCGAACATCGCCTCCGCGACCGTTTTCACTACGCGAAGCGGCGGAACAGAGACGCCGAGCCGCGCCTCCGTCAACGCGCGCGCGTCGCCGATGACGAGCGGGCGGCACACGTCCCACACCTCCGGCAACGCCAGCGCCTTCACGACGACTTCCGGTCCAATGCCGGCGACGTCGCCGAGAGTAATGGCAATAAAGGGTAGAGTGTTGGTCATAATACACCTCTTGAAAGAAATAGGTTCTATGAGATTTTGTGCAGGGCAATTTCGTCAATAGCGCCTGCCGAAATTTTACAATCAGCCATACAACACACACCTTACCCTGTGTCCCGTCCCAATCGTCACCCACGGCGGCTCTTGTTGATCGCAGACGCCCGGCCGCATCTGCTCGCAACGCGGATGGAATGGGCAACCGGGCGGCGTTGCATAAGGCTCCGGCACGACGCCGCGAATCGAGTAGAGGCGCGCGTTGCGATCGCGCGGCCCCAAGCGAGGGATGGAACGCAACAGCGCCTGCGTGTAAGGATGCTTGGGATCGTAGAACAGCGTATCCACGTCGGCCTCTTCGACGACGCGGCCCAGGTACATCACCAGGACGCGCTCTGTCATCTGCGCGATCAGGCCGAGGTTGTGCGTGATGAAGAGAATCGCCATGCCGAATTCGTGCTGCAGGTCGAGCATCAACTGGAGGATTTGCGCCTCGGTGGTGACGTCGAGGGCGGTCGTCGGTTCGTCGGCGATGAGCAGGCTTGGATAGCAGGAGAGCGCCAGCGCAATCATCGCGCGCTGGCACATCCCGCCGCTCAATTGGTGGGGATAGCGATGGACGGTGCGCGCCGGGTTGGGCATCCCCACTTTGCCCAACATCTCGATGGCCTGTTGGAGCGCCTGTTCCTTGGAAACCGGCTGGTGCAACTGGATCGCTTCGACGATGTGATGTCCGATGGTGTACACGGGGTTGAGCGATGACATCGGCTCCTGAAAGATCATCGCAATTTCGAGGCCGCGGATGAAGCGCAGCGTCGCATTGTCCGAATCGAGCGCGGTCAAGTCTGCCGTCTCGGATCGGTCGCCCACCGGACGGTGATAGAGGATTTGCCCGCCCGCGATAGTTCCCGGCGGCGGCACGATGCGCAGGATCGAACGCGCCATCACGGACTTGCCGCAGCCGCTTTCCCCCACCAGCCCCACCGTCTCGCCGCGATGCAACGTGAAGCTGGCGCCGTCCACCGCGCGCACCAGCCCGCCAGCCGTTGGAAAGTGCGTGCGCAGGTCTTTGACTTCGAGCAGGGTGGGTCTTCGGTTTTGCATACACCTCTCAAAATAAACCGCTAATCTCGCTAATCTACGCAAATTTTTCTTGGAATTAGTCAAAATATCAAGACGCTTGTGCGGGATCATAATCCCGCGCTGACGGCGCCACGGCGGATTATGATCCGCCGGAAGCGCCATAGAGAACAATTGCTTGATAGACGCCTACCGCACGCATAGGATGTGCAGGGTGTACGGGTTCAGGGCTAGAGTGAACGGTTCGACGGCGGCAGTTTCTGTCATCGCCAACGGATCAATCCACGTTGCGCAGCCTTCGGCGTAGACAGTGAGCATCGTGCGCAGTGGCGTCAACCCCTCGTTGACGAGAATGTAATAGTGAACGCCTTCCTTGATGACGTGCCGGTAGCGCAAGTCCGGCGTGTGCGGCGTCGCCGTTAGGTCGGGCGGGACGAGGCGGTCTATCGTGGCCAGGAAATCCTCGGGTTGTAGCGCGAGTTGGCAACTCGCGCTGCCCCAGAGGATAAGCCTTCCGGCCTCGGCGAGGGTTTGCAGGGTAGGTTTCGCTTCTTCGGGAATGGCGGTTGGACCGTCAAGGATCGCGGCTTTGTAGTGCATCCCGGCGATGAAGATACCCTCTGGCGTTACAGTGGCATCCTCCCACAAATGGCGCATTTCCAGGTAGTTGAAGTCGCGCTGGTGTTGGAAGCAGATTTTGGCCGCCTCCCAGGGCAGATCAATGGATTCGGTCAGGATAGCGGTGTGACAGACATGCTCACCGTCCGTGTTGAGCCAGCTCATCCGCCGGACGTAATCGGCGAACGGCCTGTACTCATCCCACCACGGGCTGTTGGGACCGACGTCGGGCGGGCGCTCGTCCTTGCGCGGGCCGCGAATCGAATAGAAGAAGGCGTGCGGGTAGAGCAGGTTCACGCCGCGCACGAAGCACCAATCCACCAGCCACTTCATCTCCTCCCAGGTGAAGCCGTGCCCATAAGCGCCGAAACACTCGTTGCTGTTGCGCCGCCGTCCCAGGTGCAGCGCGGCGGACGACGAGCACTTCCCCTGTGTGGACTCCGGCCCTTCCAGCGCCGTCGAGCCGGGGAGTACCCAGCGCCACACGATGTCCTGGCCGGGGATGTGGAAGTAGCGCAGGTAGCCGATGTCATCGCCGCGCCCCGGATGACCCGTGAGCGCGATCCCGTGCGCCTCGCACCAGTCGTAGAGCGGCCGGTAGTAGGTGGCTTCCAGGCGATGAGCCAGCGCGCGTTTGTAATCCTCGCGGTAGCGTTCCGCGTCCGGCTCGTCGTCGTACCACAGGGCGGGCAGGTGCGGCGTGAAATCGTAGCCGAGGTAGGCGTTGACGTGTTCCAGGATACCGGTCGTGCCGGGCCAGACATTGCGTTCGCGCGGGCGGCCGAGCAGCCCCGGCTCGTCGGTGAAGATGGCGCGGATCGTCTTGCCGAAGTGGTCGCCCAGCGCCTCGAAATAACGGTCATAGACCAGGCGGATGAACGTCGCCGTCGCGTCGGGATTGAGGATGTCGGCGGCGGGCGGCGTGTCCTCGTCCGGTCCCTCGCCGATGTAGTGGAGGCCGCGAATCACGGCGTCAACCGGGCGATCCACGACTGCAATCTCCTGTCCATTGGCGCGTTTAAAAATGGCGACGAGATTGTAGGGCGAATTGGCAATTCGCCCTACATCTTCCAACGCCAAACAGCGACACTGATAGGCGGGATTCGAGGCGACGACTTGGCCGGAGGAGGAGCCGGAGGGGTACATACCTTCGTCGTAGAGGATGACGAACATACCGCGGCGCTTGGCCTCTTCGACAGCGACGCGCATGAAGTGCAGCAGCCGGTCGGACATCCACGCTATATCGCGGGGCAGCCCCACACGCGGGTGGATGACGAACCCGGAGACGCCGTGCGCCTCGAAATCCGCAATCTGCCGGACGATTTCCGCTTCATCCAGCGCGTCGTTCCAGAACCAGAACGGCGCCATGCTGAATTCGCGGGGTGGATTGACAAAGTCATTCATCATTGGTCTGTATCTCATGTCTCATTGGAAATTGCAACCGCTCAAGTCAGGATTATAATGGAGTTATCCCATAGCGCCATTCACGCGCACGAGGAGAAAAAAGATGACGACGCGACAACTCTCTATACCTGAATTGTTAGACAGCCTCCTGGCCTTGACGCAAGAGCTTTATAGCTACGAGCGCGCCTATACTCTCGTTTCTGAAGACTTTTACACGCTGTTCTCGCAAGGCAAATTGGACGATGGCGAGCCGGAGCAAACCGAAGATTTTTGTCTGTGGGCCGGTTTGTATGAAACCAAGCTGGCGCGGGAACAAGCTTTGCGGCAGGCCAGCCATAAAACCGTGCAACGTCTGCTCAAAACGTCCGAAAGCGGCAAACTGCGTTTATCCCCGCAGATGGCGATGTAACGAGTCATGCTAGACTCAATCGAGGGCTACGCTCAGTTCGTTTATGCCTTGCCCGCGCGCTATCCAATCATTCAGAAAAATACCCTGCGCTTATACACAGTTGGGCCATACGAAGGCGTGCTAAAAGGCGAAGTACATTTCGAGCACAGCATCGTCTTGCGCGTAGTCGAAATGATAGACTTCGCGGAAGGGATTATTCGCCGTTATAGCTATACGCTAACACAAGACGGAGAGAAACGCTATTGGTATGACCCGCAGCCGCATCCCGAAAACGAGTCTCTGGCGACGAGCTTTCCGCATCATCAACATGTTCCACCGGACATCAAACATCATCGCGTTCCGGCCCCTCATCTCAGTTTTACCGTTCCAAATCTTCCGGCTTTGATTGAGGAAATCAAGCAGCGCTTTTTCTCGTAGTTCCTCTATTATGCCCCCAACTCCTTCAACATCGGCACGGTGCGGCTGACCCAACCCAACGCGGGATCGTCTGCCGTGGCCTGGATGCGATGCTCGCCGGCGAGAAACCACAGGTAGTAGGTCATATAGCCCGGCGCGCTGACGACGGTGTGGTAGCCGTGCGGCGCCATGAGGATGGTGTTGTCGCGCACGGTGAAGTTCTCCTCGACGCCTTCCGCGTTGTAATAACGGCAGATGCCGAAGCCGTCGGGCGGGTTGACTTTGAAGAAGTAGTCCTCCTCGTGGTCGGCCTCGCGGGGCAGATCGTCCACCTCGTGCTTGTGCGGCGGGAACGTGCTCCAGTTGCCGCTCGGCGTGAACGTCTCGCCGACGATGAGCCGCCGCGCCGGCAAGTCGGGCTGGCCCGCCAACGTGAGAATCTGGTGGAAGTAGCGCTTGAAGTTCGCCGCGCCCCACACGCCGTTGGCGACACGCTCCGGCCCGATGACGTAGGGCGCGACATCCAGGTTGCTCGGCGCGCTGGTTAGCGCGATGCTCACGGGCGCGTCGGCGGCGATGGTGTATGCGCAGCCGGCCGGCATATAGACCGAGTGCGGCTTTCCACTGAAGACATTGGGACGCGCGCCCACCTTCTCAAAGCGCGCGCTGTTCACCTCAAACGTGGCCTTGCCGCCCAGGATCACCGCGAGCACCTCGCGGTCGCCGGTCTCGCCGCTGTATGCGCTGCCGGGCGCAAGATTCAGCAGCTCAAAGCCCAACAGTTCGCACGGATTGTAGGGCAGTCGGTTCAGACCAGCGTTATTTTCAACAGCCGCAAAATATCTCATGTCAGTCTCCTAACTTGTAATTCGTAATTCGCTACGGCTCAACCAGATAAATGTTCACTTTGCCGCCAAAGTCTGAGGCGTAGAGGATGCGTGTGCCATCCCAACTCCACGTAGGATGACAATGACTGCTCTGTGTGTGCCAGGACGTTTTGTGATGACACAATACGGAAAGTTTCGCTTCGACTCCAGAAATGTCGATCAGTACCAGGTCATCTACATCGTCTCCGACCAGGACGGTGTTATCGGGGTTGGCGTGATAGTGGTTGCAGTAGTAAGGCATATCGATCCGACGCACGACGTTCCCGTACCGGTCGGCCAGCCCGACGAAAGGGATCATCGCGTTTGCGTTGACCGGCACCTCGGTCGCCACGGCCTGAGTGCGACTGGAAGTGATCGTGCCGTCGTGCCCGGGGCCGCGATCATCGAAAAATATGTGACTGTCCTGGGTCCAGAATTCGTGGCCAATGGAGTCGTACTCTTCCTGGCGATAGCACGGTTTTGCCTCTCGTGAGACAAAATCGAGAATCCATATCCGCTGCGTGACCAGGTTCCATGGCCCTTCGTGGCAGAAGGTTGCCAGCGTGTTGTCGTCGGGACAGAA
>DAOUAQ010000093.1:0-7947 GCA_034433375.1 Anaerolineae bacterium
TTCTGTTCAATCCGCTGCGTCGTACGATAAGACTCCGGCGTCGCCGCCCCACCCGGCGTACCATCGGACGTCGCCATCCGCAGACCGTTCACGCCGCCCCACGTGAGCCAGTACACGTTCACGTCGGTGTACTTCGTCGTTATCTTCTGGCCGTAGAAAAGCACATAGTCGCCGGCGTTAAACACGCCATCCGTTTCCCCAGCGACGTAGATAGCAACCTGAGTGCCCTGGTTGTGCAGTTTCAGGGTGCGTGGATCCAAGCTGGTAACGGGAACGCCTGCTGTGAGCAGGTCATTGTACGTCAGTTGGTAGATACCGTCTGCATCCACCAAAATTTTGTAGGCGGGATCGCTCGTTGGCGCTTGCGCCATTGTAGTGGCCGGAGACTGTTGTGATGGTTTGCGCCATGCACGCGCATCTTCGTAGTTGATGAGTGTATTGCGCAGCACATCCTCGAACACGCCCTCATCCACGTCACCGGTAGTGGCCGCGCTCCCAGACAACGCCATCTGCGCGACGCGGCTCGCTGCTGCATCGAACGTCAACCGCACGCGGATGCGCCGCGCGAACCGCACTTTTCCGGTGACAGGGCTGTACTGGAAGGGTCGAAATTGCACTTCCGCCACGCGCTGGCTGCGCACGAAGCCCGTCGAGAGCAACACCGCTGCCGCCGTAGGCGTGAATCCTGCCGTCGCGTAGAGCGCCGCATCGCGCACCCGCGCTTCGCCCTGGTAGCTGAGTTGATCGGCCAACCCCGTCTCCACAATCGGGCGACCGACGGGGCACAGCGTATATTTCTCCGGCACAGCAACAGTCTCCATCTCTACAACGGACAACGTCACGCTGCCCTGCGCCGGGATGCCAACCGCCGCGCCTTTGACAGGGAGTTCTGGCGCGCCGGAGTTGTTCGCGCCGCCGTACCCATCAACCACAAGTCGCGTACATGCGCCGAGGTTGTCTTCACTTGAGACAACCGTGAAATCCGGTGTGACCAGTTCGAGCGTTACGCCACGCGCGTCAGAAGCCAGTACACGCAAGCCAGGAGATATGTCGGCCGGCACCGCGGACGCAATCGGCGCGGAGAGCGGTGTAGTGTGTTCAGTAGAGGATGGCACGCCCTCAGCCAACAAAGGCGGTGCGAAAGCAGTGTTCAGTGCGAGTAACAGGCCCAAACCTACAGTAACAATACGAAAAACGCCTCTCTTTCTCATATAATCCTCCTAATCCTACCGGCCCCCAATGCCCACCAATCACATTATTAAGAAATCTATCTACATTATAATTAAAAAGTATCAAAAATCAAGATTCTATTTGGTGACAGTATGATGACAATTGCCAACTGCATAAGTAAGGTTATAATCGTTTGGTTGGAAAACACAAATGAAACACGCCATCACGATGCTTGACCTGTATCTGCGCCGCCAGGCCGCCACCCGGGGCCATTATGCGCTGGAACAATCCCTGCAAATTCTATGTGGATGGGTACCCACGATTCTCGGCATAGGATTGCGCGGACTGTTATACCGGCTGATGTTGCGTATGGACGGCGTCGCCGCTATCGAACGCGGCGTCCGCCTGCGTTTCGCTAACCATATCCGGTTAGGAAACGGCGTCTATCTCGACGAGGGCGTCTACATCCACGCTTGTCCTAACGGTGTGAGCGTCGGCGCGAACACGCTGGTGATGCACGGCGCGGTGCTGCACGTCTACAACTTCCGCGATTTACCTCACGCGGGGATTACCATCGGGCGCGATAGCCTCATCGGCGAATACAACGTGATCCGCGGACAAGGCGGCGTGACGATTGGCGACCGCGTCTACACGTCGCCGCTGGCGCAGATCGTCGCCGTGAACCACATCTTCGATGACCCGGCGCGGCCTTTTGTGGAACAGGGCATCACCGCGCAGGGCATCGTCATCGAAGACGACGTCTGGATTGGCGCCGGCGCGATCATCACGGATGGCGTCCGCGTGGGGCAGGGCGCGGTGGTGGCGGCCGGCGCAGTCGTCACGCGGGACGTCGCGCCGCACACCGTCGTTGGCGGAGTCCCGGCGCACGCGCTCCGCGAGATTGACGGCGCGCCCATGAAACCGCGCGGCGAGGTATACTTCCAGACCTGACAGGTTTTCCGAAACCTGTCAGGTCTGAAGAAAAAAAATCCGTTTCATCCGTTCAATCCGTTGACAAAGAGAGAATTTATGACCGAATGTCCCGTTACCGAAACTGCCCTCTCTATGCTTTCCGTCGTCATCCCCGCGTACAACGAGGAGGACGGCATCGCCGAGATCATCGAGCGCGTGCTTGCCGTGCGCCCGGCGCTGGCGGAAATTGGCCTGGGGCTGGAATTGATCGTCGTGGATGACGGCTCGGCGGATCGCACCGCCGAGATCGTGCGCCAGTACCCGGAGGTGCGCCTGCTCCAGCATCGCCCCAATCGCGGCTACGGCGCGGCGCTCAAGAGCGGATTCTGCGCCGCCCAGGGCGAGCTGTTGAGCTTCCTCGACGCCGACGGCACCTATCCGCCCGAATCCTTCCCCGCTCTCTGCCGGGAGATTCTGAACGGCGCCGACCTCGTCGTAGGATCGCGGCGCTCCGGCGCGGCCAGCGGGATGCCGCTGGTGCGCAAGGTGGGCAATTTCGTCTGGGCGAAGCTGGTGACGGCGTTGAGCGGGCGTCCGGTGCTCGACCCCGCCAGTGGGATGCGCGTCTTCCGGCGCGCGATCCTGCCCCGGCTCTACCCGCTTCCCGATGGGCTGAACTTCACGCCGGTGATGAGCACCCGCGCCGTCCACGAGGGCCTCAACTTCGTCGAGGTTGCCATGCCTTACGAAGAGCGCACGGGCCGTTCCAAGCTGAGCGTGGTGCGCGATGGAATGCGCTTCCTGGAGACCATCATCTGGACGGCGTTGTATTACAACCCGGCCCGGCCCCTGGGCGGCCTGGGATTCGCGTTGTTTTGCCTGGGCGCGCTGCTGGCGTTGGGATTGGTGGGGCTGCGCCTGTCCGGCGTCACCACGCTCGGCCCGTGGGGTGTGACGGCGCTGTTCGCCGCACTACTGTCGGGCATCGTCGGCTTCAACCTGTTCGCGCTTGGCGCGACGTTCAATTATTTGGTGGCGCTGTTCAACCGGGGGATCGTCCAAAAAGGGCTGTTTGGCCGTCCCATCTTCAATCCGCCGCTGGATCGGCATTTCTGGTGGATGGGATTGGGGGCTATGTTGGGCGGGTTCGGCCTGGGATTGGGCAGTCTGCTTCTGGGACTGAACGGCTGGGCCATCGAGCGGCTCTGGTTCTACATGGCCTCCGGGGCGATGCTCGCGCTGATGGGCGTGCAGTTGCTCATCTTCTGGATCATTATGCGCGTGCTAGAAGAGTTGAGCCAACGCGAGGTGCTGATTCAGGCGGATATGGAACACCATTATGTGTGTTAGGATGACAGCCGTATGAATGACGCAGTAGTTAATCGTGGCACATTGATTCGTCCGGTCTTGCCGTCGCCGCGCTTCCCCAATGCCGATGACGCCGTCCGCGCGCAGATGGAGGCGCGGCCGGCCGATGCCGTGGACATCCTCTTCGTCAACCCGCCCGCGCCCGACCGGGGCATCTGGATTCGCAGCCAGCACCGCGTGGGGCGCCGCTCCCGCGAGGGGCAAATCTGGCCGCAGGTAGACCTGGCGCAGATGGCGGCGCTGTTCCCCAACCTGCGCGTCGAGGTGATTGACGCAATTCCGCTGCGGATGACGTGGAAAGCGTTCGAGGCGCTGTTGCTGGAGAAGCGCCCACGCTACTACGTCACCCAAGTCACTGCCCCCACCCTGCAAAACGATATGTTCGGCGTCTTCCTCGCCAAGTCGCTCGGCGCGACGACGCTCGCCTTCGGCACACACGTCACGCCGATCCCCCGCGAGACGATGCGCGCCTACCCCGCCCTGGACTTCATCCTCCACGGCGAGCCGGAACTGACACTCGTCGAAATCGTCGAAACGTTAGAATCCCACACCCTTCACTCCTCACTCTTCACTCTTCACGCAATTCTTGGGCTGGTGTGGCGCGATGGCAACGAGATCGTCATCAACCCGCCGCGCCCGTTTATTGCCAACCTGGACGATTTGCCGCTGCCGCGCCACGACCTGCTGCCGTTCCAGCACTACCGCGCGCCGCTGGTCGGGGGGCCGTACACATTCGTCGTCTCCAGCCGGGGCTGTCCGGCGCAGTGCCGCTTCTGCATCAAACACGTCTCTTACGGACATTCCGTGCGCTTTCGCTCGCCGGAGAACGTTTTGGCGGAGATCGAGCAGTTGGTGAACCTGGGCGTCCGCAAAATCCACATGTACGCCGACCTCTTCACCATCAACCGCGACCACGCAATGGGCATCAGCCAGGGTCTCATCGAACGCGGCTTGAACATCCGCTGGACGTGCAACAGCCGCGTGGATTTCGTGGACCCTGAACTCTTGCAGACGATGGCGCGCTCCGGCTGCTGGATGATCTCCTGGGGCATCGAATCCGCCGACCCCGCGATGCTCGCACGGATGAACAAAGGCATCACCCCCGCCGCCGTGGAGCGCGCGCTGCGCTGGTCCAAAGACGCCGGCATCATGAACTGGGGCTACTTCATCATCGGCCTGCCCGGCGAGACCGAGGCCAGCATCCGCCAAACCATCGCCTTCGCCAAAAAGCTGCCGCTCGACATCGCCCTCTTCCACATCGCCGCGCCGCACCCCGGCACACCGTTTTTCTTCGAAGTGGTGGAAAACGGCTGGTTCCGCCCCGGCACGCGCTGGGAAGAGGTGGACATGGATCGCTCCACCGTGCTGGACTACCCCAACCTCAAGGCCGAAGACCTGGAACGCTGGGCCAGGCGCGCCTTCCGCGAATGGGCGCTGCGTCCCGGCCCGCTGTGGACGTACCTGAAGATGCTGGCGCCCAGCCCTGCGTTGTGGCGGGCGGCGCTGGAGATTGGGTTGGAGAGTTTGGGATGGGGAATGAGTAATCGGTAATCGGTAACGAGTAACGAGTAACGAGTAACCAGTAACGAGTAACCAGTAACGAGTAACCTGTAACGAGTTATGGGGGATGAGGTGTGTTTTGGGGCGTCCGTGGAGTCCTGTGGCGCGATTGTGCGGGGCGCTTCTCGCGTGGGGCGTGTGGGTAGCCTGGCCGGCGTGGGGATGGGCGGCGGTGATTGTTGCGCTCGCGCCGTGGGTAGTGGAATGGCTTGCGGACCGAAAAGCGCCCCGGTTCACGGCGCTGGATGTGACGCTGCTGGCCTTTGTGCTCAGCGCGCTGGCGGGTGTGTGGGCCGGGTACGACCGCTCTGGCGTTCACGCGATCTTCCCGGCGTATCCGGTGGGCTGGGTCAAGCTGTGGGGATTGCTGCTGGCGGCGCTCGTCTACGCGGCGCTGGCCGCCTTGACGACTGAAACGGCGCGCCGGTGGGCGGTGACGCTGTTGACCGGCATCGGCGCGGTTGGGGCGTTGCTCTTTAGCATCGTTCGTTTGGGAATTGCGCCGGCGGCGATCACGCGCTTCGTCCATTGGCTCATCCCGAACGACAACGTCATCGCTGGCGTGCTTGCGCCGCTGTTATTGCTCGATGCGGGGATAGTGTGCGCGCTAAGGGGTGAGGCCGGCGCGATTGGGAAATCGCGGCTACGGGCCTGGGGGATAGCCGCCGGCGCAGTCATGCTCGTCGCGCTCCCCCTGACCGGCTCGCGGGGCGCGTGGGGAACGCTGGGCGTGGCGCTCGGTCTGACGGCGCTCTGGCAACTCGCGCGGCGCTGCGGAAGGGCGTGGCTGCGGGTCGGCGTCTTCGTGGGCGGACTGACCGGCGGAGTGTTGGCCGGCGGCTGGCTGATGGCCCGTTCCGGGCTGTGGGCAACCGCGCTCCACCATCCGGACATCGCCAACCGGCTGTGGATTTTCCTGCGCGGGCTGCTGCTCGTGCGCGACTACCCATTCACCGGCAGCGGCCTGGGGCATTTCGCCCTCGTGGACTCGACCTACGCGCAGTTGATCCACGTGCCCACGCTGCCCTACAGCCACGCGCTGCTGCTAGATGTCGCCATCGAGCAGGGCCTCCTGGGGGCGCTGGCGCTGCTCGGCGTGTGGCTCATCGCGCTGTGGCGGGGATTGTGGACGTTGGCCTGCGCCGACAAACGGATGCCGCTACTGGGGGCCGGGCTGCTCGCATTGAGCGTGATGGTCATCCACGGCTTGGGCGACGACGCGCTATACAGCAGCCGGTGGAGCGCCTTCCTGTGGGCGCCGGTGGGGATCATCGTGGCGGCGCAAGGAGATGTCCCGGCGTGGCAACGTTGGATTGAGCGAATTGGCGCGGCGGCGCTCGGCGTAGCGACGCTTGCGGCGTTCTTCGTCCTGCGACCGGCGCTCGTCCCGGCGTGGTACGCCAATCTGGGCGCATTGGCGCAGACACGCGCTGAACTTCCGTGGTACAATTACCGGCAGTTCGACAACCCGACGCTGGATCAAATCCGGCAGCGGGGGAACTTTTCCGTCGCTGAAGCCTATTTCAACCTGGCGCTGGCCTTCGATCCGGGGCAAGCCACGGCGCGGACACGGCTGGCGCATCTGGCGCTCGCGCGCGGCGACTACGACGCGGCGCTGATGCACGCGCAAACCGCCTGGAACGCCGGACACCGCGACCGGGTGACGCGCCTGCTCCTGAGCGACGCGCTAACCGCGCAAGGCAAGGTGGCGCAGGCTGCGTCGCTGGCGCGCGGCCTCACCTGGGCGGATGGACGGTTGGAAGGACAAGCCTTCTATCGCTACCAGCAGCAAGGCGACCGGCGGCGCGCGCTCTATGCAAAGCACGTGCTACAACTACTGAGGCGGTAATAGGGAGTAGGGAGTAAGGAGTAGGGAGTAAGGAGTAAGGAGTAAGGAGTAGGGAGTAGGGAGTAGGGAAATTCACGGCTTTACACTCCAGACTTCGGACTTCGGACTTCGGACTTCGGACTTTAGACTTCGGACGTATTCAAGGGAACAAATGTGGGCAAATTGATACGAAATTTCATTATTGTGGTGATGCTCATTGGGATGGCGCTGGCGAATATCCGGGCGACAGTCACAGCGCAAGAAACCGGCGAGGAGTGGAGCGAACCGGTGAACCTCTCGAAGTCCGGCGCGGCGTCCGATCCAGTAGTGGTGGACGGGCCGCGTGGCCTCCTGCAAGCAATCTGGTGGGATAACTTCGACGGGCTGACTACGTCCATCTTCAACGGCGCGACCTGGTCCGATCCGGTCATCGCGCCGATCATCACCTTCACCGAGGATGGCGACGCCATCTGGATCGTCTGGGAGCAAAAGCCGCTCATCGTCAGCGATAACGTGGGGATGGTTCACGCCTTCTGGACAGATCAAGCCGATCCCTTCAGGCCGGGCATCCGCAGACTGTTGCACAGCCAACTGCGTATCGGCGCAACGAACTGGTCCACGCCCAGAGTGGAAGCGCGCGAAGTGCTGGCGTATACCGTCGCCCGCGATCCCCAAGATGGCCTGATGTTCGTTTACATTCGCAACGAGCAAAGCGCCCAATTCCCTGCCGGCATCTACTTCAACTACGTCAGCGGGAGCAGCGCCGCAAAACTGCTATATCCCACCCGCTACTTCCGCGGGGTAAAACCGGAGGACGTCCACATGCACCTGCTGATGGACGACCAGGGCGTGATCTACTTTGCCTGGGACGACCCCCGCCTGAACAAGGCGCTCTACACCACCTCGCCCGACAAGGGGAAGACGTGGACCGAGCCGCGCAGCGTCGGCGCAGACAGCGAAAGCACGGCGAAACATCCCCGTTTTCTGGATGGGCCGGACGCGCAGACGCTCCTGGTGTGGGAAGACAGCCGCGCCACGTGCGCCCTCTACCAACAAGTGACGTTGGACGGCGGCGCCACGTGGACTGAGCGCGCGCGCATCCTCGAAGG
>DAOUAQ010000094.1:0-8392 GCA_034433375.1 Anaerolineae bacterium
ATTCGCCGATTCTCTCATTCGCTGATTCTCTCATTCGCTGATTCTCTCATTCGCTGATTCTCTCATTCGCTGATTCTCTCATTCGTGATTCATGATTCCAAAGGAGGCCACAATGTTGGGAAAAACAAAAGTCCCCGCGCCATTTGTTGCGCCGAAAGTGCTGGTGATCAACTTCGCGCCGGTGTTTCCTGAGCAGGGCGGCAAGCGGCTCTACGAGGTCTTGGGATGGAGCGATCCACACGTCCTGATACCGCAATATATCACCGACCTCGAAGAATGCAGCTATGGGTACGTGCGCTATCGCGTCGTCGAGACGATAGAGGTAGGCGGTTATCCGCTCAAGCTGGATGGCTTCCGCTATACCAACGCCTCATATATGGCGTGCCACGAGGGAAAAGACGCCTGGCATCAGCCTGACGCGGTGGACTATGCGGCCATTTTCAGGGCGTATAAAATCCCGATGCGCGTGATGTTAGGGGACATTGACGAAGTGTGGCTATGGGGCTTTCCTTACGGCGGCTTCTGGGAATCCACGATGGCCGGCGGACGACCTTACTTCTGCAACTCCGAACCTGTGCCGGGCTTTTGGGGATTTCGCACGTTCGTGACGATGGGCTTCAATTACGAGCGCGGCGTCGGCGAAATGTTGGAGGCGTTCGGGCATCGCATTGAGTCCATTATGCGCCACGTTTACGGCTCGTGGGAGCTTGCCCCGGTCGCGCAACAGTCAACGCCTCACGCCTGGAACCGCTTCACGCTGTACGACAAGGTCGCGCCGGGCGAGGCGGCCTGCGGCAACGTCCACTTCGCGCCGAACAGCGAGCGGGACTACGACTGGGGCAATCGCCGCCTGGTGATGAGCAGCGCCGACGATTGGCTAAACTACCCCGATCTGAAAGGCGGCAAGCGGCAGATGAACTGCACCCAGTGGGGCAACGGCGACATCCGCGAGCATCATCGCTGGTGGCTCAAGCGCCTCCCGCACGCCCCAGGCCGCGCCGCCGATGGCAAGCTCAACAACTGGTGGCCCTATATCGTGGACTTCAATCGCTTCCCCGAAAGCAGGAAATGATTGGAGATTGATGAATTGAAGATTTGGAGATTGTTCCCGATTTCCCAAATCACCCAATCTCACATCAACCAATCCTAAATCTGTATGATTGAACTCAGCGACGTGACCTTTGCCTATCCGGGCCAGCCGCCGGTGTTCGAGCGGTTCTCGTGGCACGGAGAGCGCGGGGAGGTTTGGGCGGTGTTGGGACCGTCGGGGTGCGGGAAGAGCACGCTGTTGATGCTGCTGGCAGGGTTGCTGCATCCCCAGGCCGGGGAGGTCGTCATCGATGGCGAGCGCATCGTCCGTCCACGCCCGCGCACGGGGTTGATTTTGCAGGAATACGGCTTGCTGCCGTGGGCGACGGTGCAGGATAACGTGAGGCTGGGGCTGCGCATCCGCCGCTTCTACGGCCCGGATGGGCGGCACGTCCCCCGTGACGAGCGCCTGGACCCCGCCGAAGCGCAGGCCCGCGTCGAGCACTGGCTGGCGCGGCTCGGCATTGCAGAGGTGGCAGCGAAGTACCCCGGCCAGATTTCCGGCGGGCAGCGCCAGCGCGCGGCGATTGCGCGCACGCTCGTCCTCGACCCCGACCTGGTGCTGATGGACGAGCCGTTCTCCGCGCTGGACGCCCCCACCCGCGAAGGCTTGCAGGCATTGACGTTGACGCTGTGCGAGGAGGCGGGCGTGACCGTGGCGCTGGTCACGCACAACATCGAGGAGGCGGCGTTTGTGGGACAGAGGGTGTTATTACTCACCCAACCTCCAAACCGCCAGGCGTACATCATTGCCAATCCACATACTACCAATCAGGAATACAGACATTCGATAGAATATCAAGCTGTATACACATGCTTACGCGAGGCGTTATAGCCAATGGCGAATGCTCTGCTATAATGGAACTATAGTAGAAGATGGAGGCGGCTTATGTTTGGATTTGATCGTATTACATTTGATCCTAACGTGATGGGTGGGAAAGCCTGCATACGCGGTATGCGCGTCACGGTTTCGTTGATCGTTAACCTGATCGCTAACGGCATGACAACAGACGAGATCATCGAAGCCTATCCCTATCTGGAACCGGAGGACATTCAACAGGCGCTCGGTTATGTTGCGTGGCTGGCTGAAGAGTCGGTCTATATGATGGAGCCTGTCTTCGCATGAAATTCCTGGCCGATATGGGCATTTCGCCCATAACTGTTAATTTTCTATACAATCTTGGATACGACGCTATCCATTTACACACATTGGGTCTTGACCAACTGCCCGATTCAGCCATTCTCGAAAAAGCGCGCTTTGAAGACCGGATCATTCTCACCCACGACCTGGATTTCGGCGAACTAACGGCCGCAAGCGGCGCAAGTCTTCCTAGCGTGATTGTTTTTCGCCTGCGTAACATGCAACCTGGATATGTCAACGGCTACTTGCACAGTATCATCCTCCAGTACGCGAAGGTGTTAGAGAACGGAGCCATTATTAGTGTGACCGAGGGGCTGATTCGAGTGCGCAATCTCCCTATTCACGCACACAACTAAGGCGCTCGAATGATGAAGCGCCGTGACGTTTTACTCGCAACACTCGTGCTCCTTGCTCTGTGGTACGGGCTTGCCGCAATCATCCAACGCCCCATTCTCCCCACGCCGACGCGTGTGTTGGCGACCTTTATCCGCGACTTGCCCCGCGACCTGGGGCGACACACACTTGTCAGCCTGTATCGCGTAGTGGCGAGCATCGCCCTGGCGATTGCGCTGGCGACGCCGGCCGGGCTGGTGTTGGGCCAGAGCGCGCGGCTCAACCGCATCTTCGCGCCGTTCGTCTATCTGCTGTTCCCGATCCCCAAGGTGGTGCTCGTCCCCATTGTGCTGCTGTTTTTGGGCGTGGGTGACTTCCCCAAAATCGTCATCATCACGATGATTTTGTTCTTCCAAATTCTGGTGCTCGTGCGCGACGCGGCTGCCGCCATTCGCCCGGAACTGCTGCTCAGCGTGCGCAGCCTGGGGGCGGGACGGCGCGCGCTGTTCCGCTTCGTCTACCTCCCGGCGAGCATCCCGGCGATCCTCACCGCCGTGCGGCAGTCGATCGGTACCGCCGTCGCCGTGCTCTACATCGCCGAGTTGTTTGCCACCCGCTATGGTTTGGGGTACTATATCTACTACCAGGGCAGCACGCTCTTCGATTATCCGAAGATGTACGCGGGGATCGTGGCGATGAGTTTGCTCGGGCTGGGCTTGTATTTTGGGGTGGATACGGTGGAACGGCGAATGTGTAGATGGGTAGACGGTAGACGGTAGACGGTAGACGGGGGGAGAGAATTCACCCATTCACCCATTCGCTAATTCGCTCATTCGCTGATTCTGGATTCTTGATTCGAGGAGGATTATGAAGGTCAATACATTGCGGGATTTTGCGCAGTTGCTTGAGGCGCGCGGGGAGTTAGTGCGCGTGCGTGCGCCGGTTTCGGCGGCGCTGGAGATCACCGAGATTGTGGAACGGGTGAGCAAGGGGCCGGCGGAACGCAACAAGGCGCTGCTCTTCGAGAACGTGACCGGCTATTCGATGCCGGTGCTGATCAATATGTTTGGTAGCGCGCAGCGGATGGCGTGGGCGCTGCACGTGGATGCGCTGGACGACCTCACCCGCAATCTGGGGAAACTGATCGATTTGCGACTGCCGCAGAACGCGGGCGCGGCGGTGGGGCGCGGCGTGGGGTTGCTCAACGCGCTGCGCGCCGCCGGGATCAAGCCGCGCAAGGTCAAAAACGCGCCGGTGCAGGAGATCGTCGAAACAGAAAACCCGTCGCTGGACGCCCTGCCCATTCTCACCTGCTGGCCCAACGACGGCGGGCCGTTCGTCACGCTGCCGCAGGTCATCAGCCGCGACCCGGTCAAGGGCGCGCGCAACGTGGGGATGTACCGCCTGCAGAAAGTGGATAGCCGCACGCTGCTCGTCCACTGGCAGCGGCACAAGGGCGGCGCGGAACACGAGCGCATCGCCAAAGCGCTGGGCAAGCGCGTCCCCGTCGCGGTGGCCCTGGGCGGCGATCCGTCATGCATTTGGGCCGCGTCCGCGCCGCTGCCGCCCGACATCGACGAGTACCTGCTCGCCGGCTGGCTGCGCGGCAAGCCTGTCGAGCTGGTGGATTGTATCACGCAGCCGCTCTCCGTCCCCGCCGAGGCCGATGTCATCATCGAGGGCTACGTCGATCCCGACGACCGCCGCCCCGAAGGGCCGTTCGGCGATCACACCGGCTACTACACGCCCGTGGAGCCGTTCCCCGCGCTGCACGTCACTGCCGTCACCCGGCGGCGCGACCCGATCTATCCCGCCACCGTCGTCGGCATCCCGCCGGCCGAGGATTACTGGATGGGCAAAGCCACCGAGCGCCTGTTCCTGCCGCTGTTGCGCCTGTTTTTGCCGGAGATCGTGGACTTTGCGATGCCGGCGCCGGGTCTCTTCCACAACCTGGTGCTGGTGAGCATCCGCAAACGCTTCCCGGGCCACGCGCGTAAGGTGATGCACGGCCTGTGGGGGCTGGCGCTGCTCAGTCTGGCGAAGGCTGTCGTCATCGTGGATGAATGGGTGGACGTGCAAGACGCGAACATCGCCGCGTGGCAAGCGTTGGGCAACGTGGATTGGTCGCGGGACGTCGTCATCAGCGACGGGCCGACCGATCACCTGGATCACGCCTCGTACCACCACTCTTTCGGCGGCAAAATCGGCATCGACGCCACGCGGAAATGGCCCGAAGAGGGCTACACGCGCGAGTGGCCGGAGGTGGTGCGGATGTCGCCGGAGGTCAAAGCGCGGGTGGATGCGCTGTGGGAGACGTTAGGGGTGTAGGGCAAGTTGCACTTTGAGCAGGGGACTCTATAATTTGCAATATCCAACAATGATTGCGCTTCTGGAGGCGCCAGATGAAAAGAGCAGAAACCCTTTCAGAGATCAATGATGTAACGCGCGTAGCGCCGCTTGAGGGTGAAGAACTCGAAATGTTTTACGTCCCGACGGATGCCGCGCGGAATCCATACCTTCCAGCATCGCAGGCATTGTATGACTATCTTCACGAAGCGCCTCCTCCTGCGCGTCTGCTGTTTGCCAGTCATCCAGGATCAGGCAAATCCACCGAACTTAACCGGCTGATGAAAAACGCTGCGGCTGATTTCTGGTTCGTGCGGCTGGATACACGCGAAGCCCTGGACTTGGCAACACTCACCCACATAGACTTGATCACAGCACTTATCGAGGCCATTTATCGCCATGGCCGCGCAGAAAAACTTATCAAAGATGAAAGTATCATCAAACCTGTCCGCGACTGGATGAGCGAAATTGTGCGTGAATCCAGAGTGATGCGTGAAGAGGAACTCAATGTAGAAGCCGGAATCGGAGCAGATGGACTTCTGGCGCAAATTGTTGGCATCCTGGCAAATTTACGATCGGCTTTTAAGTTATCTTATGAATCGGCGCGTACTGTACGGCAGGTTATCCAACCACGCATCGCCGAGTTACGGGATCACTGCAACCGTGTCTTGAATGAGGTATCAAAACAACTAAAAAAACGTTCGCCCTCACAGCGGCTATTGGTCATTGTCGAAAACACGGATAAGTTACTGGATGTGCAGTTAGCCTATGACTTATTTGTCAATCACACCGGTTTGTTAGCCGAGTTACAAACTTCTGTGGTCTACACCGTGCCGATTTACCTGGTTCACTCCCCGGATCGCACTCGTTTGGAGAGTTACTTTGAAATACACACCTTGCCAATGATCAAAACGTATACAATGCAAGGTGAGAAATCAGCCACTGGATGGGAAATCCTCCGCAAAGTCGTTGCCCGCCGTTTAAATGTTGATACTTTGATTGAACCTCAAGCTCTCGATCTTGCCATAGAGAAAACAGGCGGCGTCTTGCGTGACCTTCTGCGCGTCATCCAAATAGCCAGCCGCGTTTCTTATTATGCCAGTGAGTCAAAAATATCAATGGAAGCCATACAATACAGCCTGAACCAAGTAAAAAGAGACTACCGCAACAGTGTAGTCGGACGAGGCAATGTGACTACTGAACAATTGTATGCAAAAATGAGAGTGGTTGCTGAGTCTCGTTTGGGACGGGTAGCGTCAGATGACGCCCTACGGCTCCTGCTTTATACCCAAGCCGTCCTGGAATACAACGGCGAGGGTTGGTATGATCTGCATCCACTGATGCGCGAGACATTACACGATATGGGGTATCACAATGAATTGGTCGGCTGAATTTGAATATCAGTGGCAGCTTTTCCTAAGCGATTTAGGGAATTCCAATCAGGGATTCTACGTCTTAGAGTACGACCAATCTGCAATCCGAGACGCGCTTGTGGAACGTTTGCGCGCCGATTTTGCTGCCAAGGGATGGACAGTCCTTCCTGAGCAATTCTTTGTCTCGCCACACTCGCTAACGCAAGAGATCAAACGCGCACTGACAGACAAATCCGCAAAAGCCGCTATCATTCACCTGACGCCAGATACTCTGGAAGCGCGCGGCGTGCAAATGTTGAATATGGCGCGGGAAGGGTTGTACAGCCTGCCTGTCAACCTCATCTTTCTCGCCCATTCAGCGGCGTACAGACGCTTGCTCACTGAGGCGCGTGACTTCGTCTCGTGGATGAAGATACCTTTCCGCTTTACCATCGAACCAGATGCGCCCCCGGTTGCATCCATGCCGACAACGCGCGGCGGTTTGACCGGCGATATAGTGCATACTCTATCAGATACGCTGTTACGCTGCGGGCCTTTTTACAGCGCGCGTGAGCTGAATGCGGTGTTTACCGACAGACGCCTATTTCCCTGGCGTTATAGCGTGCCCGATGCCGACAATCCCAAATCGCGCGTGCAGGCGCTCATCGCCTATTTGCACGACAAAGCCACGGTGGATGGCGACAATGCTCTGGCGCTTTTTGTCTATGTGCTGCGCGATCAAACCAATCCTAATGACGCCTGTTACCGCGAACTGGAGCAGTTGGCGATCGCGTTGAGCGGCGGCGCAGCGACGTCCCTTGTCAAAGCCGGCGGTGAAAGTGTAGCCAGGCTATCCCCCGCCGACCCATACGCCCCTTATGAGACTGCGCTAAACACCCTGCTGGCGCGCCTGGACAAGGCGCACCCACGTTACAACGAGGCGCTCATCTACCAGCAGCGCCTGGCCGAGAATCTGCAAGGGACCCGGCTTTTTGGGGACACCGAAACCCGCCGCGCCGAACGCGCCGAAATCCTCGCGCGGCTCAACGCGCTCACGATGGCGACGCTCAACACGGTCTTCAGCGAGTTAGGCAATGCGATGATGCCGGCGACCACAATAAACACTGGCGGCGGGGCTTTTGTCGGTGGAGACGTGACCACGGGCCGTGATTTCGTCGGGCGTGATCACATTACCATCATCGGCGATGGCAATGTGATCGGCAACCCCAACCAGGTCGCCGTCAACAAACCTGCAACAACCAGCCAGCCGCCGGTCACAACAGGCGCCCTACCCGACCGTGTGCGATTGCTCTCGCTGCTGACCCGGCATTTCAGTCTGGATGAACTGAACACGCTCTGCTTTGCGGTGGGCGTCAATTACGACGAGTTATCCGGCGCCGGGCTGACCGGCAAAGCGCGCGAACTGATCGGCTATTGCGAGCGCCACACCTGCCTCCCCGCCCTCGTCGCCGCCGGCCAAACCCTGCGCCCCGAACTGGATTGGTCCTAACACACCCCAAACAATGAACAACACAAATCCCTCTCCCCCCGTCTGCCGTCTACGATCTACCGTCTACCTCCACCTCACCGCCTTCGTCGGCGGCCTTGTCACGCTGGCGGTAGAGTTGGCGGCGGGACGCTTGCTCGCCCCGGCGTTCGGCACGACGGAACTGGTCTGGTCGGCCATCATCGGGCTGATATTGCTGTACCTTTCAGTAGGCTATACACTCGGCGGACGGTGGGCAGATCGCTCACCCCACCCCACGACGCTCTACACGATCCTGACAGCGGCGGGGCTAACCATCGCTACAATTCCGCTGTTGTCGCGCCCGATGCTGCGGCTGGCGGCGCAAGGGATGATGATGTGGAGCCTACCGCAGCTCGTCGGGCCGTTCGTCTTCATCCTCGTGCTCTTCGTCGTCCCGATAACGCTGCTGGCGTGCGTGTCGCCGTTCGTCATCCGCCTTTCGGTGACGGATGTGACGGCCTCCGGCGGCACAGCGGGACAGATTTATGCGGTGTCCACGCTGGGCAGCTTCATCGGCACGTTCTTGCCTAATCTGGTGCTGGTCCCCAATCTGGGCACATACCGCACGTTCATCTTGCTGGCGATGATCGCCACGGTGACGGG
>DAOUAQ010000095.1:0-5296 GCA_034433375.1 Anaerolineae bacterium
CACGCCGAGCATCGTCAAAATCGCCGGACGCGCGAACAGCTCGAACGAGATCATCGTCGAAACTGGATTGCCCGGCATCCCCAACAGCGGCACAGTGCGCGGCGCGCCGTCCACCTCCGCCGTGATGTAGCCGAAGGCCAGCGGTTTGCCCGGCTTCATCTGCACGCGCCAAAACGAGATTTCGCCCTCGGCGGCCAGCACCGTCTTCACCACGTCGAAATCGCCCACCGAGACCCCGCCCGACGTCAGCAGCAGGTCCGCGCCCTGCGCCAGCCCTGCGCGGATTTTGGCGGTCAGGTCTTCCACGGTATCCCGCGCGATGCCCAACATCAACGGAATGCCGCCGTATTGCAAGACCTGCGCCGCGTTCGAGTAGCTGTTGGAGTTGCGGATTTTGCCGGGCAGCAGCGGCGCAGTGACATCCACCAACTCGTCGCCGGTGGCGAGAATGGCGACGCGCGGGCGGCGGATCACGGAAACCTCGCCGTAACCGAGCGCCGCGAGCATCCCGATCTCTTGCGGGCGGATGCGCGCCCCGCGCGCCAGCGTGCGTTCGCCAGCGCGCACGTCTTCCCCTGCCGGGCGGACGTTCGCGCCGACGCGCATTGCGGCGAAACAGTCTACCCACGCGCCTTCCTGGTGCGCGCCATCCTGGTGCGTCTCCTCGAAGGGGATCACGGCGTCCGCGCCCTCTGGCATCGGCGCGCCGGTCATAATGCGGATCGCCGTCCCCGGCATGACGCGCTGCGTGGCGATGTACCCGGCCGCCAGGTTCTCGATGACGCGCAGGCGCTTGGGCGACTCCGGCCCCGCGCCCGCAAGGTCGGCAGCCTGCACGGCGTAACCGTCCATCGCGGTATTCGCGTGCGGCGGGATGTCGCCTGGGGCGATGACGTCCTCGGCCAACACGCGGCCCAACGTCTCCAACACCGGCGCGCGCTCCGCCTCCAGCGGGTGAAACATCGCCAGCACCTTCTCCAGCGCCTCTTCGACGCTCAACATCGGATACAGTTCGTGTCTATATTTCATCTTTTCTCCTGGGATTGGTAACTGGGAATTGGTAACGAGGGATTGGGGATTAGGAACCAGGCCCCCCTACTCCCTACTCCGTACTTCCTACTCCGGTCATTGTTCACTGCGCCAGGCCGCGCCGTCGGCCCAGAATTCTTTCTTCCAGATCGGCGCGATGTCTTTGATGCGGTCAATCGCGTACCGCAGCGCGTCGAAGGTCTGCGCGCGATGCGACGCGGCGAGCGCGATGACGACCGCCGTCTCGCCGATCTCCAGCCGCCCGACCCGGTGCGCAATCGCCACCTCGCGGATGTCCGTCCAGCGCGCGCGGATTTCGTCGGCGATTTGCTGCAAGACCTTTTCCGCCATCTCCGGGTAGGCTTCATATTCAAGATAGAGCGTCTTGCGCCCTTCCGTGACGCCGCGCACGACGCCGATAAACGTCACCACTGCGCCGTTCGCCGGGTCCGCCAGCCGAGCCACAACTTCATCTACCGAAATAGCCTGTTCCGTAATCTCGATCAGATTTTGGATTTTAGATTTTGGATTTTGGACACCAGGTTCGTTGTTCATCGTTTCCGCCTTCCTTAACCGCCACCGACCGGCGGGATGCAGGCGACTTCGTCGCCGTCGTGCAGTGTCGTGGGCAAAGGCGCGTAAGTCAAATTGACGGCGAAGCGCACGCGTTGCGCTTCCAGGGCGGGATAAGCCGCGAACAGTTGGTTCTGCAAATCCTGCAAGGTCGCGCCTTCAGGCAGTGTGTATGGTTGGCGCTCTGCGCCGGCCATCTCACGGGAGACTGCAAAAAAGCGTACATTGATATGCATTTACATCCTCCTCGTACGGCTTACAACTCGGCGTAACAATGGCTACATGTTTCGTATGGTAGACCAAGCATTTCACCCCCATCTATGCAATGTTAGTTGTTTATGGAGAATTTACTTGAATGGATCTAGCAAATTCCCTGACTAATCCAAGTTGATAAGTCGTTTCCTCATCTGCACGACCCTCAATCACAGCTTGAGCAACACTGTAAGCTAATTCATCAAACCGATTCATCGCGGTTATGTCAGCACAGGTAGTTCGATCCAAGTCTACTCCACCTAATGGTTCAAAAAGTTGGTCTTCTAATCTGATTGAGAGAAATCCTGTGGTAAACAACAGTCCCTGAACCTTGCGTTCAACTGATAGATTTACCCCTACTTGAACTATGGGATGATATATTGTGTCAGCGTATGGCTCACACACTGATTGAGATTCTGGGAAAGAAATTGCCATAACCACATTCGGCTTTATAGACTCGCAGTATACCGCTTGCCTAAACAAGCTACACCCATCAACATCTCTAAATCCAGGTTTCCACCGCTCTCTGAAACCAATAAAAGCTGAACCTTCTGTTGGTTGGCAGAAATCCAGACTGTGACCTCCGGCCCTAAGCTGATTTTGTCTATAGAAAACATAGCCGTATGCAAAACCGCCACATTCCCCTGGAGACAAATACGTTTCGGGAACAGTGAGCCATCGCGAAGGAATTCTGAATCCTACCTCAAGTAACTCGTCAAAACAATTCCAGAATACCCCATCGCGTTCACAACGGAGAGTATTCATAGCCGTAGGGGTTGGAAATGGCGTGGGGAGTGTTGTCGGTGACAACACAGGAGTTTCGAGGATTGGAGCCCTTGTTGGCGAAGGGATTGGAGTAACAGTTGGAGTTTTGACAGGCGTGTTGACTGGTGATAAAAACGGTTCGGGATCGAGCGGCGAGACAAATGAGCCTGTTTCAACCATCTGTGTTGGTTGTGTGGCATTACAAGCACTGCACAGTACCATTACAAAAACAAGAATCCAATTGATTTTTCTCATGTAGGTAATCCTGCTTTTCTCTCACCATGCAACGAGCGCCCAACTACGTTTATGCCTCCAGAATGACATCGCCGCTCTTGCCGCCGCTCTTGCTGACCAAACGGATGTCGGTGATGCGCATCGTCTTTTCGACGGCTTTCGCCATATCATAAATCGTCAACGCGGCGACGCTGACGGCGGTGAGGGCCTCCATTTCGACGCCGGTTTTGCCGCGCGTGCGCACCGTCGCAGTGATGACGATGCGCGACGCAGCTTCGTCCACCTCGAAGCCTACGTCGATTTTGGTCAGCAGTAGCGGGTGGCACAAGGGAATCAGGTTGGCGGTCTGTTTCGCCGCCATCACGCCGGCGAGCTGCGCCGTGGTGAGCACGTCGCCTTTGGGTAGGCCGTTTGCGACGATGAGGCGCAGCGTCTCCGGCCGCATGTGGACTTCGCCACGCGCGACGGCGACGCGTTCCGTGTCCGGCTTCGCGCCCACGTCCACCATGCGGATGTGGCCCTCGGCATCAACGTGACTTAGCTCCATCCCCTACCCTCCAATCTGCGCCATAGCCCGCCCCTGGACTTCCGCACGGTCTGCCAGGTGATGTCCATCAGGCTTGGCGCGCACAGCCGCCAGCAGCAAGACTTGAATTTCCGCGTCGTCAGCGCCCTGACGCAACGGCGTGCGCAAGTCGAGTTCGTTCACCGCCAGCAGGCACGGGCGCAGCTTGCCATCGGCGGTCAGGCGCAGGCGGTTGCAGCTCGCGCAGAAGTGCTCGCTCACCGCGCCGATGAAGCCGAGCGTGCCCTCCGCACCCGGCAGTTTGAAGATGCGGGCCGGCCCGGCCCCGTTGACTTTCGCCGGAACCAGCGGTCCCAACTCAGCCTCGATCCGCGCGCGGATTTCCGCCGCCGAGACGACGCGCGCGCGCCAATCCTGCGCCGCCGCGCCGACCGGCATCCACTCGATGAAGCGCACATGCCAGCGCGCATCCAGCGTTTTGCGCGCCAGGTCAACCACCTCGTCGTCGTTCTGCCCGCGCATCACGACGGTGTTGATTTTCACCGGTTCCAGTCCGGCGGCGAAGGCGGCGGCGATGCCATCGAGCACCATGTCCAGATCGCCCCACCGGGTAATGGCGCGGAAGCGTTCCGGGCGCAGGGTGTCCAGGCTGACGTTGACCCGGCGCAGGCCGGCTTCGGCCAAAGGCGCGGCATAACGATTCAACAACATCCCGTTGGTCGTCATGGCGATGTCCTCGATGCCGGGGATGCGGGCCAGCGCGCGCACCAGATCGACGACGCCCAGGCGCACCAACGGCTCGCCGCCGGTCAGTCGCAGCTTGTGGACGCCCAGCGCCGCCGCCGCGCGGACCACGCGCTCAATTTCTTCGTAACGCAGGATGTCGTCGTGCGAACAAGCTGGCACGCCCTCTTCGGGCATACAGTAGACGCAGCGCAGGTTGCAGCGGTCGGTGATCGAGATGCGCAGGTAGTCAATGACACGTTGATAAGTGTCGTTTAGCATTGGTTAGCCGTTAGTTGCGTAGTCGTTAGCCGCGTAGTTGTTAGTTGCGTAGTCGTTAGTTGCGTAGTCGTTAGTCAAGTAGTCGTTAGTCAAGTAGTCGAGGGGCTAACGCGCCACTTCCCAGGCCAGGTGTTGTAGTTCGGGCGCGATGAGCTTTTCCCAGGCCAACTGGACAGCCGCCGGAGAGCCAGGGGTGGAGATGACGACTTTTCCCCGGTAGGCGCCCGCGGTCGCCCGCGAGAACATCGCGGCGGAGCCGATCTGCTCGTAGCTCAACATACGGAACAGCTCGCCGAAGCCGGTCAGGTGTTTTTCCAGTTTGGCGGACAGCACGTCGATGGTTGTATCGCGCCGCGAGATGCCGGTGCCCCCGTTGAAGAGGATAATGCGCGCTTCGCCGTCCGCCAGTTCATCCAGCGCCGCTACAACCTGCTCCGGCTCATCTTTGATCAAGCGGTAAGCGACGAGTTGATGCCCCGCCGCCGCCAGCGCGGCTTCGAGATAGTGCTTGTTGGCGTCGGTGGCTTCGGTGCGGCTGTCGCTCACCGTGACCAGCGCCACGGAGATCGCACCCTGCGCCGCGGCGAGGGTTTTGTGGTGGCGCATACTGTGAGAAGTCTGCGACGTGTTCACGTTATGATCCTTTGCTGTCCAGATACCAACGGCTCAAAGTATACCGGAGTCCGCTCATCCGTCAATAAATGCAGAGCACGACAATTCCAGTGGGTAAAAGTGAACAGAAAGCCCCAATCGTTGTGATCAGGGCTTTCTGTATATACTTTGGCTAACGCGCCCCTATAGCTAACGCTGGACCACAAACTGCCCCGTCAGGACGTTGGCAGGCTGCGCGCTGGCCGTCAAGTTAGGCTGTTGGCCCCCCACCCACACCTGAAACTCGCCCGGTTCCAGCAC
>DAOUAQ010000096.1:0-14085 GCA_034433375.1 Anaerolineae bacterium
GGCGCGCTCGTTCGCGCGACGCTCGATGCTCAAGCTCTCGCCGTATTGGCGCGCACATCAACGTCGCCGCGCATAAGCATCGGAAATCTGTCTTGCATCCTGCATCTTGCATCCTGCATCCTGGAGGTTTACTATGCCTATTATTCGCAATACCGAATCCGCTCCTACCAAGCCGCAATTTTCCGTCGGCGTGAACGTCATCCTCGTCGGCAGCAAGAAGATGTCTACCGCCGAGCAGGAGAAGGCGCTCGCCGTGGACAAAGTGCGCGTCCTCATCGTGGACGCGCACGACCCGGAGAACGTCCTCGTGGATGAAACCGCGCCCGCCCGCGAGTTCAGCACCGGCTCGGTGGGGTATGGGCTGAATATCCGCAGCGCGGAATTTATGAAATAACGCAAATACCCCGAATCCGCAACAGATTTGGGGCGCTTGTATTGACATTCACCTTATCCGGCGTTACAATTTGATTAATCAATTGATTAATCAAAGGGGGCGATAATGGAACGACAGATGAGCGCGACGCAAGCGCGCGTGAATTTTGGGGAAGTGCTGCGCTATGTGACCGAAGAACAACAGCCTATAATTGTGGAGCGTGCCGGTAAACCCCAAGCGGTGATTATGGCAATAGAAGAATACAAACAGCTAAAGGAAGCCGGGCAATCTAAACCGGATTGGCGCGTTGTATTAGACCGCGCCCGCGAATTACGAGAGCAAATTGCAGCCAGACGCGGCGGCGAACCTTTGCCGGACGCGGCAGAGATCATTCACCAGATGCGGGAGGAGCGGGATGCCCAACTTATGGAAGCGTGTGGTTTGCGTTGACGCGAGTTTTGTGCTCCAGTTGCTCGTAGAAGCACCCTGGACGCAGCAAGCGGAATCTCTTTGCAAGCACTGGCGTCAATCCGAGACAGGATTGGTTGCACCAACCTTGTTGTATTACGAGCTGTGCAACGTTTTGCATCAACATACCCGGCAAAATATACTTCTGCCGGAAGAGGCGCAAGTTGCTTTGGAAACGGCGATAACCTTCGAGATTAAT
Organism: Anaerolineae bacterium; assembly: GCA_034433375.1. Lineage (GTDB taxonomy): Bacteria > Chloroflexota > Anaerolineae > B4-G1 > SLSP01 > DSWT01. The sequence goes on from DAOUAQ010000096.1 coordinate 1,041, forward strand.
CTCTATGGCGATATCGCGTTGCATCATCAAGCCGCGCGTTTGGCGCGCCGTTTACACTTGCCGGCTGCCTATGATACCCATTATCTGGCCTTATGCGAACGTCTCAACGCTAACTTTTGGACTGCCGATAAACGTTTGTACAACAGTGTCCACGAGGCGTTGCCGTGGGTGTATTCGCTCCAAGAGTATGAGATAGATGACACACCGTCCGCCAGCCACACGCCAGAGCCATGACGCCGTCACCGGAGGGCTGATTTTGGCGCTGCTGCTCATCCTGCTGGCGTTAACCCTTTTCTGCGGCTGGGTCTTCGTGCAGCGGATGGAGCGCCTCTACGAAGGCCACATCTACCCGCACGTGTACGCGCTCGGCGCGCCGGTGGGCGGGATGACGACGACAGAAGCCGCTGCCGCGCTGGAAGGCATTGCCGCGCAGGTCAACACCGGGATGCTCATCCTCACCGACGGCGACCAACGCTGGTCCTTCGCCTGGTCGCAGGCCGGCCTGCGCATTGACGCGCCGGCGATGGCCGAGGCAGCCTACCGGGTGGGACGCAACGGCGGCTTCGAGGGCCAGTTGAGCGTGTGGCTGAACGTCCACGATGTGCCGCTGCGCTTCACCTACAACGCCGACGCGGGGCTGGCCTTGCTGTCACAGGTCGCAGCAGAAGCGTCAGTTCCCTCCACCGAGGCGACCATCCAACTCCGCAACGGGCAGGTGGTCATTGTGCCGGGGCAGCCTGGGCGTGTGGTCAACATATCACAGACACTGCTCGCGTTGACAACGGCGGGCAGCGGCCTGTATCGCGTGGAGGTGCCGCTGATCTTCGAGATTGTCCAGCCGGTGGCCCCGGATACCGCCGCCGTCACCGCGCAGGCCGAGGCGCTGTTGGCGCGCAGCATCACCCTGACAGCCTACGACGTGCTCACCGACAAGAATCTCGTCTGGACGTTGGGCCGTGAGACGATTGCGCCGTGGCTGCACCTGCTTCCCGGCCCCGCCGGGAAAGCGCTGGTGGATGCGAACCTCTACGCCATCCGCGACAGCCTGGTCGCACTGGCGGCGGGATTGGGCGACGGGCGCGGCTTCCGTTACGACGAGGCGGCGCAGCAGGTTTTTCAGACGTTCGACGCGGGCGGGGGAACGGTCAACGTCTATCTGACGCACCCACAGCGCACCTACACCGTGGAATCAGGCGATACACTCACCAGCCTGTCGGCGAAGTTCGGGATGCCGTCGGGACTGGTCGCGGAGGCCAATCCGGGCATAGACTACAACCGCTTGAGCGTGGGGCAACAGATCATCATCCCCTCGCAGGATGTGCTCACACCGCATAAGCCGGTGCCGGGCAAACGGATCGTGGTCAGCCTCGCCGAACAGCGTGTGCGCGTCTACGAGAACGGCGCGCTGCTCTACGACTGGCCGACGTCCACGGGAATCGCTACCTCGCCGACGCACCAGGGCGTGTTCCAGGTGCTCAACAAGCACGAGAAGGCTTATGCTTCACAATGGGATTTGTGGATGCCATATTTTATCTCCGTCTACCCCGCAGGCGGCGGCGTGGAAAACGGCTTCCACGAACTGCCGATCCTCGCCAACGGGCAGCGGCTGTGGGCCGGCTCGTTGGGGCGTCCGGCGTCGTTTGGATGCATCATCCTCGGGATTCCTGAGGCGGAGACGCTCTACAATTGGGTTGAAGTCGGCGTTGTGGTGGTGATCGAGTAAAGGCGCGATTCCTGCCCCCATCTGGCCTTGCCGACTAATGACTCAGCGCCTGATTTATCAATCCCTGCCGCCTTTAGCCAGCTTCATGATCTCATCCCGATCGGTATATATCTGCACTAACTTGCCATCCCGCATCTGAATCACCCGATCCACGTACTCACACATGCGCAGATCATGCGTAACCATAATGCCGGCGCGCTGTTGCTCGTGGATCAGTCCCGCGAAGGTTTCCACCACCTGATAGGCGCGTTCGGTGTCCAGACTGGCGGTTGGCTCGTCTGCCAACACCAGGCTAGGGTTGTGGATGAGCGCGCGGGCGATGGCGACGCGCTGCTGCTGTCCGCCCGACATTTGCCCGGGCAGGTTGTGCAGCCGTTCGCCCAATCCCAGCCGGGCCAGCAATTCACGGGCGCGGAGTTTGCCGGCCTTGTCCAGCCGATTGTTCAAGCGCAGCATCAATTCGACGTTCTCGACCGCGCTCAGGTATGGCACCAGGTTGTTCGCCTGAAAGGTAAACCCGATTTTCTCCCGGCGCATGACCACTCGCTCGGCGTCGCTCATCCCGGCCAGGTCTACCCCGTCGAGCAAAATTTGGCCGGAACTGGGCTTGAGCAGCGCCGCCAGCATCGAGAGCATCGTTGTCTTGCCGGAACCGCTCGGCCCGACAAGCGCCACGAATTCGCCCGCCGCCACATGCAGCGACACCTCGTTCACGGCAAAGATTGTACCGGTATCCGCCTGATATTTCTTGACCACGGCGCGGGTCTCAAGAGCATACGGAGTGTGTATGGTATCGTTCATGAGTTCAACCCCAGTGCTTTCAGCGGCTCGATACGGACCGCGTAACGAATGGAGACCAGGCCCCCAGCCGGCCCGATCAACAGGAGCGCGACCAGCGCAATCGCCGAGGTGGTTCCGTTGAAGACGATGGGCACCGTAGGCGGGAAGAAGAGCGAAAACAGGAACGTCAGCAGGCCGCCGATGGCGACCCCGACGGCCGTGATGACCACGATCTGGATCACGGCAGCCCAGGCCACGATCGGATTGGAGGTGCCAATCGCCTTGAGCACGCCGATCTGGGAGACTTTTTGCAGGATCTGGATCTGGAAGAAACCGCCGATGACCAGGATGCCGATGAAAAGGGTAAAGCCGCCCTGCGTGTTCAACGTGCTTTGTTGGGCAGAATAGCCGGGCAACGCCTGGATGGCCTCTTTCAAGGTAGCGACCTCCACTTTATCCACCTGTACCTCGATTTCCTGCCGCATCGCTTCGGCCGCGTTCGGGTCCACCAGCCGCACGGCGATCACGTTGGCCGTCACGTCCGCGAAATTCAGTTCCGCCGCCGATTGCGGCCGGACCCGGTCCCAGGTCAGAAACGGGGCGAAAATCGCGGGCTGCAGGCTGTACTGCCGCCCATCCGTGACGCCCACGATGGTGAGTGTGAAGAACGCATCCTCGGTGCCCTGTGTGACGCGCAGGGTCACAGTGTCGCCCTCGGCGAGGCCGGTGCGGATGGCCGTGTTCCGGTCTATGATGACCTCGTCCGCATCCTCTGCGGCGAGCTGGCGACCGGTCACCACAGGCGGCTCGCCGACGTGCCCCGGTTCAACGCCCAGCAAGGCCACTTTGAGCGGATCCGCGTCGTCGCTCAGGAGCAGGGTGGCGCTGGATGTCCCGATCATGCCGGCATCCGCCACGCCTGCGACCTGGCGTACTTCGTCCACGCGGGCGGTGTCCAGCCGGCTGGCGGCAATCAGGAAGTCCGCTTTGGCCTGATAGACGAGCAATTCACCGTCCAACTTGGCGATATATTCCCGGTTGCCATTGCCCAGCCCCTCGCCCAGGGCGGCAATGAAGAGCACCAGCAGGGTGATCAGGGCGATCACCAGGCTGACCAGCAGGAAGCGGCCGCGGTTGCGCCAGATTTCTTTCAGCGCCAGGTAGGTTGATACTACGAAGGTCTGTTTCATTGCGCCCTCCCGGATTCATGGTCTGGTTTTGTCGCACCAGGGCCGATTGGCCCGTCGAAGGCGGCGCCCCAGGGAGTCGCAAGCACGCCGTTCAACAGCAGCTCTAACGAGGGATGGTCGGCAATATCGTCATAGTAGTAGGGCAGCTGGATGCGTCCATCCTGGCCGATGATGAAGGCGCCTGACATCTGCATGGCATCTTGCCCGGCAGGTGGCGACTCGAGCTGGTAGCCTTTCTGCTTTGCCTGCGCGACGGCCCGCCAGACCCGGCGATTCAGCACCGTCTGGAACACGGTACCCCGTTCCAAGCCGTAAGCCTGATATGCTTTGCGCTCTGGATCCGCCAACAGCAGCAAGCCGGGCGCATGTGTCCGGGCAAATTCAGCCGTCATTTCCGGCGTTCCCTGCGTGATAACGGCCAGCGCCAGACCGGCTTCTTCCAGGCGTTTCTTGGCGGCCGTCAATTCGTCCAGCATCACTTTGCACTGGGTGCAACCGAAATGGCGGGTGAAGGCCAGGAGCAGCGGCCTTGCCGCCCATAGGCTGGAAAGCTGCACCGGCTGTCCGGCAGTGTCGAGGACTGTCAAATCTGGCGCGGCAGCGTCGAAATCGAGTCGTTTGTTCTGTGTCATAGCTCTCCTGTAAAAGAGTTCTTTGGTAATAATTGTTAAATTTCTGATGATAATATATAATAATCTGCAAATGTCAAGAATTGGACGTTGCGCAGTCGGAGGGATAAGAAAAAATAATGAACATTCGTATTGTCACAGACAGCACCTGCGATTTGCCGATAGAGACTGTTGACCGACATAGCATCACTGTCATTCCCCTGGCAATCAATGTGGGCGACCAATCTTTTTTGGATGGCGTCGATCTGACGCGCAGTGAGTTCTACGCGCAATTGCCCACGTTCAATCCGCATCCCACAACCGCGGCGCCTGGCCCAGACGCTTTCACACAGGCCTTCGAGCGGCTATCAGACGAAGGCGCACAAGCCATCCTGTCCATTCACATTTCGGAGACGTTAAGCGCCACCGTCAACACGGCGCGCATCGCGGGGGAACAGTTCAAGCGCATCCCTGTCACCGTACTGGATTCCGGCCAACTCAGCCTTGGCCTGGGCTTCATCGTCGAGCGCGCCGCACAGTTGGCAGAGTCGGGAAAAGATGCGCTGGAAATTATGGCGGCCTTGGGTGATCTGATGAAGCGCACTTACGTGTTCGCCTCACTGAAGACGTTAGAATATCTGCGGCGCAGTGGGCGGATGAGTTTTGCGCTGGCAAAGTTTGGCGAACTGTTGCAACTCAAGCCTTTGTTGCACATGAATATGGGCAAAGCCGATGCGCATCGCACCCGCACGCAAAAACGCGCCACTGCCCGCCTGCTGGAATGGTTGGCGGAATACGCGCCTTATGAAAAACTTGCCATCATGCACGCCGGTGTTCAGGAAGAGGCTGAAGCCTTGAGCCGGCAAACAAATGTCTATTTTCCACAAAACGAAGTACTCATCACGCAAATCACGCCCGTCCTCGGCGCGCATCTTGGCATCGGGGCACTCGGATTTGCCTGCATCTCGAAGGAGTAAAGGTATGAAACTGGCTAAAATAATCTCCATTCTTGGTGTGCTGGCGATGACAGCCGTACTGGTCAATGGCTTCACGCGCGGTGACTTCTCCGGTGAAGGTAGCCAACTTCTCGCTATGCCGTGGGGCATCGTCTCGCTCGTGGACTTGTACACGGGATTCATCCTCTTCTCGGGCTGGATCATCTACCGTGAGAAATCCCTACCCGTCGCCATTCTATGGACAATCGCGATGATGATTTTGGGATTCTTCACAGGCAGCCTGTACGCTTTCATCGCACTGCAAACCAGCGGCAACGATTGGCGCAAATTCTGGCTAGGAAAGCATACGGGATAGAGCACGCGAACTGCTGGAGGAGTTTCGCAACAACGCGCCTGCGCCCTGGCAAGGGCAGCGGCGCGGATTTTAACCCCTATAGCACAATAAAAGGACAAAATACCATGAAGACGAATGATCGTAATGCGCTCATCACGTTTCCCATTTTAGTCGTGATTGGACTTCTCGTCGCCTGGGCCGGCAGTCAGGGGGGGACGGCGGTCTTTGGCGTCCCGTTATTTGCCCTGTTGGTGGGGTTGATCTTTCTGATCCAATGGCTGGTCTTCATCCCCGCCTACGTGCGGCAAACAGAAAAGTTCTTCGATCTGACGGGTAGCCTCACGTATATTTCGGTGGTCACGATAGCCGTTTTTCTTAGCCCTGGCGCGGATGCAAGAGCGATCCTTCTCACGGCGCTGGTCGTCATCTGGGCGCTGCGTCTGGGTAGTTTCTTATTCACGCGCGTCAAAAAAGCGGGGAAGGATGATCGTTTCGATGAGATAAAACCTTCCTTTATCCGTTTTCTCAACGTCTGGACGGTGCAAGCCTTGTGGGTGACGTTCACGATGGCGGCGGCGCTGGTCGCTATCACAACGATCACCCGCAAACCATTGGATGGATTTGCCATCGGCGGTTTTCTGATATGGGGGTTCGGCTTTGCCTTTGAAGTCATCGCCGATCTCCAAAAAAGCCGCTTTAGAGCTAATCCAGAGAACAAAGGCAAGTTTATCCAAACGGGGTTATGGTCTCGCTCGCGACATCCCAACTATTTTGGCGAAATTGTACTCTGGGTCGGAGTGGCGCTGATTGCCCTTCCTGTTCTGCAAGGCTGGCAGTGGATTGCCCTGATTTCTCCCGTTTTCGTCACCCTGCTGCTGACGCGCGTCAGTGGTATCCCGCTCCTGGAGAAAAAGGCGGATGAGAAATGGGGTGGGCAGGAAGATTATGAGGCGTACAAGAAGAGGATTCCGGTATTGATTCCACGATGGTGAAGATGAATTGGACCAGATATGTACGCTACGTTGACGCACAACCCTGGCGAGTTGGTCTAGACAAGACAACTACTGGGATTTAAGGCTGCGAACGATACACCAACGTCGCCACACTACCGGCGGGCAGCAACACGCTTTCGCCCTCCACCTGCGCCGGGCGGCTCAGGAGGCCGTCCTGCGATACCCAAGCTGCGGTGAACGTGCCGGCGCCGGTGCAGGAAACCAGGCGCGATTTTCCCGCGTTGTACAGCACCACGACCACCATCCCGTCGGGGTTGTCGAACGCCACGCTCAGGATGTCGGCCTCGAAGGTCGTCGCTACGCGGACTGCGCCCGGCTGGGCCGCGCGGTAGAAGTGGCGCGACACAGCGTAACGTGAGGTCGCTTGATTATCCACCACCAGCCCAAACTTTGCGTTGCCGGAGGTTTCGGCCAGCGTCCACCACACCCAGGCCGAGGCTTTCCCGTAGACCAGGGCGTTGTAGATGTTGCCGAACAGTGTTTCAGCGCCTGACCACGTATCGGCGTGGCCGCTGGTTTCGGTCATCCAGACCTGACGCGGGCGAGCCGCATTGGCCCACTTCGCGATGCTGCTCCACTCCTGCGCGCCCGCGCCGCCGACCCGGATGCCGTCGGCGTCGTAGTTGTGAATGGCGATAATGTCCGTGCCCTGGCTCGCTTCGGACAGCAGGTCAAGCTGCCGGATGTATTCGTGGATGCCGCCCTGCGCGGGCAGGGCTTCGGGCATAAAGAGCTTCGTCTGGATGCCCTCTGCCGCAAATCTGACGGCAACGACGTGCAGCACGCGCGCCATTCTCTCCGGCGACAGCAGCGCCGAGGCGTAAGGTTCGTTGAACTGCGGTTCGTTTTGCACCGAAATGGCATACAGGTCAATGTCGGTGTGCTCCTTGATGACCCGCACAATCGCTGCCAGAAATTCCGCGTATTCCTCGTCGTACCGCTCTTCGACGAAGTTATCCCCTGAGGTGGGAAGCGCGGCCTGCGTGCGGTTCTTCTTCATCCAGGCCGGCGGACTCCAGACGGTGAGGATGAACTTGTCAATTGCCGTTTCCGCTTTCAAGCGGCGCATCCAGTCAAGCGGGATAGCGGAGGCGTTGAAGGCGCTGAAATCGGTGACGTAGGGGTTGTCATTGTCGTTGCGCGGCTCGAAGTCAACGTCAATGATGCCAAACCGCGCTACGGTGACGCCCAAATCCTGGACGAAAGGCAACACCAGGTCTTGCCGGGCCGTATTCCACACTCCGGTCCCCAGAAACGCGCCGAAGCCGTCTATGGTTTGGTAGCGGGTGCTGCGATCCACGGCAACCAGTGTGGTATCGCCGCGCGCAGGGATGATGATGTCCACGTATTTTTCGGCCTTCCGGTTTTCCTGGCCGGAAACTGTAATTTTCAGTCTGGTAGTCCCTGCGGCCTGGGACGCGGCTCTCAAGTCCAACAACAGGTTGTTCCCCTGCAAGGATAGCTCCGCAAAAGCAAGTAATGTGGGATCGGCGCCGGCCAGCTCGGCCTGGTCGCCGTCCGCCATCCCGGAAACGGGGATCAACTCGGTGAGAGCGCCGCCTTGCAGCAGCGTGAGGCGCACGGGCGCATGAATCACCAGCGGCGGCGGCGCGGCGCGTACCTCGGCGGCGCTGCCGATCTTCAGATCATCCAGCCAGAACGTCCCCTTGTGCAGCAAGCCGGGAGCGAAGTTGATCAGCAGCGATTTGATGCGCGAAAAATCAACCGTTTTCCCCTCTGCATCCAGGTTTTTGCCGGAGAAATCCAGCGCGTAATCTTTCCACTCCGTCCCGACCAGCACGGTCACAGTCCCGGCGGTGTTGTAGACGTCATTGGCGTCCCACAAGAAGATCAGCATAGCCGTCTCTTTGTCGGCCTTCATGCGCAATGTGATGATGGGATTGGCGCTGATGTCCAGTTCGGTCGGCAAGGCGTACCATAGCCCCGCCCATTGATTGTTGGTGGCGTATTTGTCAATCTCCACCCGCAAGACGCCGTCCTCAATGGAGAGGGTGTGCGCCCCTTCTCCGCTGCCGGCCAGGGTAGGCTCCACCTCCGGCCCATCGAAGGTATCGGTTAAGCCGGTGATAGGCGGCTGGATGATGGCGACCGGCACTGTATGGGTGGTCGCGACATTGCCCTGGTTGCGTTCGTTGCCGCCGTTGTCGGTCGCGGTGATGACCACCGAGGCGTTGCCCACAGTTCCTGGGGCAGCCTGGAGCGCCAGTACGCCGTCTTCCACAATGGCGACAAGGCCCGGCGTGTCCGAGCACGCGGTGAGCTTTACCTGGTCATCAGGCTCGCCGCCGGAAATGCCGGTGATGGCTTGCCGCAGTTCACTGCCGGTGTTCATGACGATGAGAGCAGGGCTGTCGAACGTGGGAGGCCGGTTGATCTCCGGGTAAACCGCCACATCGAAAGTGCGGCTTGCGCTGGCGCCGCGATCGTCGGTGAGCGTCACGGTGATGCGCGTGGTTCCGGCAGAAACGGCTTTGAGCTTCAGCCTGGCCCAACGGCTGATGTGGTCATAGTCAACCTCTTCTACAGCAACGATATCCACATCCTGACTTTCTGCCGACAAGGTGAGCTGTTGCGCCGAGGCCGGGTCGCCGTCATCCAGCCCGGTCAGACGCAGGTTGGCAACGCTGTTTAGCGCGAGTATCTGCCCGGCAATCTCATTCAGCACGGGCGGACTGTTCTCCGAAACGGTCAGCTCGAAGGGCAGGCGAACGGTCTTGCCGTCCTTTTCACCGCGTAAAACCACCGTCCCGCTGCCGGGCGCACCGGTGAGGGTGTAGACGAACTGCCCGTCCACAAATTCGGCGGTCTTGACGATGTCTGGAAGTTCCGCGCGCCAGGTTGCACCGGCATCGGCCTCGGTCAACGGATAAGGCACGGCCGGTCGAGGCGCATCGCCGAGCGTCACCGCCACGTCCGGCAGGGGCGCATAATTCAGCCCGCGCACGGCCCCGCCACCGAGGAGAATGTCGCGCAGCAGAACTTTCGCGCGGCACACCGGCGCGCCGCGATTGAAGGCGATGCGCATCCCGGTGATCCGGGTGAGATCAATAGAGAGCTTCGTGAGGTCAAAACTGTGGGTCAGCGGGTGGAGACCGTGGGCCATCTCCTGATTCGCCATATTGCCCGGCATCCAGCCTTGTTTGCCGGTAGCATCCACCAGCCCCACAACGATGTTGGCGGAGATGTCGGAAAGGGCCGTCAGGCTGGCAAAGGGCGCACCGCTGATGTCTATGACGGGGAAGGTCGCTTCCATGTAGGCATTTTCGGTGACCTTGTTGGCTTGCACGTGCAGTCCATCTTCCCGGGCTTCAAGCGCGTAGTCGTTGCCGCCTTGCCACAGAGCGAGGTCGGCGGAACCGTCCCAGGTGGGAATGGGCGTCGCGGTTGGCGTTGGCTGCGGTGTTGGAGAAGCGGTTGGGGACGGCGTGGTTTGCGCGCCGCAACCGAAGAGCAGGCCAAGGATCAGGAGTGACGCGAGGAACAGCACATTTCGTCTGGGCGATTGTGTCATAGCAGATATCCTCAAAAAGTGAGCACTAATGGTGCGTATTGCAATTCACAACTCCTCTGGTTCAGTGCGCATACTGAGCGCAAGCATTTCAATTCTTACGACTCATCCATTCGCGTCAAAGTCGAGGAACACGCCTGGCTGAACTTCTTCAGACTCTACGTTGATCGCGCACGGCTAGAATAACTGCGCACGCAGCCAGGCAAGACAATCTCCGGGCGTGCCAATCAAAAACGGTAATGTTTGCGCCTGGGGATTATTGACCAGGTGTTGGCGATCCAGCGATACAAGGTAATCCACCTGCGTGATCAACGCCTCAGCTACGATATTGGCATCTGGCGCATAAGCTACCACAGCTTGGGCCTGTACGCAGGCCGCCGGCTCCGCTGAAGAGCCAACGTGAATTCTGGCGCGATCCAGTAAAATCGCCAGACTGCTCTTACTGGCCGGCGATTTGCGGGTCAGGACGGTGTCCATCTCTGCCATTACGCTTGGCCCAACCCACAACGCAATCACGCCAGCCTCGCCTAATTTCAGCAGTTGCCGCGCGCCCCCCGTCTCCGAGAATATGGCGGCAAAGAGCACGCTGGTATCGAGGAAAATGCGCTTACTGCCCACGGCGCTCACGCTCCTCGCGCAGAGCCTGGAGCATACTCTCCAATGTCTGCCCATCAGCGGCCCACTGTTCCGCGACCTGGTCGGCGAGGAAATCAATCTGGGAAGACTGCGGGCTGAGGATAAAGATTCCACCCAGGTCGAGCAACGTCAAGTTAGCGCCGCCGCGCAAACGATAGGTGTCGCGCAATTTCTTAGGGAGTGTAATCACGCCCCGATCGGTCATCTGTACGGTTGTCTCAGACATTGCTGGCCCCTTTCTGCTTTACTGCTTTTCCGCTTTACAGTATATCGGCAAAACAGAAAAAAGTCAAAAACAGATTTTCAGAAAGAGCCAAAACACCGACATTCCGGCAACAGCAGCCAGGCCCGCAGCCGAAGCGTCAGGATCATTACCGAGCCACCCTACCAAACCGCCGAATAAAAACATGGCGCCCATCCCCACCATGGTCAGCTCCCCACAGGCCCAACCCCCTAACCAAAACAACATCACGGTGATTGAAAGCCAATCTTTGCGGGTAGGAATGGTGATAATCAAAGCGGATTCTCTGTCTTCGATTGTGCTACGCGGTGAAGCCGGTTGCATCACTGGCATATAAACCTCCAAGACAGTCACATCGTCATCAGTCAGGTAGCCATTCGTCACACTCATGATACTCCGCATCGCCAACTTGTGTCGTGTTGTGGTTTGTCGGTGTTGCCCCGCTGCTTGCAACTTTTCTCATTCGCCCTACACTTGACGGTGCTTCTACGTGTAGAAATTCTCAACAAAAATCAAGGGGGTTGCTATGGCTTTGCTACACTGCAATTTCTGGTCTGAGGTGTTACAGCTATCGTGTTCGATGGATGTGATTCTACCTGAACCCAAACGTTCGCCGGACGGCGAGGTGTTGACGCCACCGCGCCTGTATCCTACCCTGTACCTGCTTCACGGTTTGTCGGACGATCACACGATCTGGCAACGGCGCACGTCCGTCGAGCGGTACGTGGCGGAGATGGGACTGGCCGTCGTCATGCCGGCGGTGGATCGCAGCTTCTACACGGATATGGCGGCGGGCAATCGTTATTGGACGTTTATCAGCGCCGAGTTGCCTGCCCTGGCGCGCGCTTTGTTCCCACTCTCACCCGCGCGGGAAGACAATTTCGTGGCGGGTCTGTCGATGGGCGGCTATGGCGCGTTCAAGCTGGCTTTGAGCTACCCGGAACGTTTCGCGGCCGCGGCAAGCCTCTCCGGCGCGGTGAACATCGCCGAGTTACGTCGCGTGCCCGATCCCGTATGGCGCGCCGAGTTCAAACGTATCTTCGGCAGCCTGCGGCAACTGCCCGGCAGCCGTCACGACTTGCTCCACCTGGCCGAAGAAGTCGCGGCTTCGGAGTGGAAAGAGGAACTGGCGCTGTTCCAGTGGTGCGGCGCCGAGGATTTTCTCCATGCTGACAATGTGCTTTTTCGCGACCACGCCCTGGCACTGGGGCTGAACCTGACCTACGGCGAAGGGCCGGGCGGCCACACCTGGGATATGTGGGATGCGCAAATCCAGCGCGTGCTGGCGTGGCTGCCGCTCGCGCGCCCGGCGGCAGAGAGCGAAGCATCCCAACCGAAGCCAGAGCAAACACAAGAAGAATAGGCGTTATCCCTTGACCCGCTTTTTGTTACCGAGGTGGATTATGATCGTCATCGCAGGACTAACTGCCTGTACTGCAACAGAGCTGCCAACGCTTACACCTACCGCGACATCCACATCGTCGCCCACTGCCGCCGTGCCGCTAACCGCAGCCGTCTTCGTCGTCGCGCCGGACGGCGACGATGCCAACCCCGGCACGTTCGCGCAGCCGTGGGCCACCGTCAACCACGCGGCGGAAGTGCTGGAGGCCGGGCAGACGGTTTATCTGCGCGACGGCGTCTACGCGCTGCCCCGGCAGGTCAGACCGGCTCATTCCGGGCGCGAGGATGCCTGGATCACGTATCGCGCCTATCCCGGCGAGCAGCCGGTGCTGGATGCCTCGGCCATCGACAACGACCCGCCCGCTCACTTCTCCCATGACGCCGGGAGCTTCAACATCGAGCGCAAAGCCTACATCCGCGTAATCGGCCTCACGGTACGGAACTCGCACCAGGCCGGCTTTATGGTGCGCGACTCGCAACACATCGAGTTGCTCAACAACACCGCCGATACGACGTTCAGCCCCGGCATCGGCGTCTGGCGCACCCACGGGACAGACGGCGTCACCGCGCACATCAAAATCCTCGGCAACACCGTCACCCGCGCCAACACCTGGGAGATGCTGCCGAAAGGCTA
>DAOUAQ010000097.1:0-5504 GCA_034433375.1 Anaerolineae bacterium
CTGGACGATAACGCAGCCAGAGTTCGTATCCGTCTTCATTTGGGATGTTCATCGTCTGTCCTCCTATACTGACTGCTGAGGCATCGGGGGATTTCGTGGATGTAATCTCTGGCGCCTCCCCAGGTGTTTCTGGCTGACGCCCGCACGCCGCGAGCACCGCCGTGTTCGCTGCCAGCAGGCCCGCCGCTTGTATGAACTTGCGCCGCGAGAGGTACATTTGAATCTACAATACCGCCGTATCCAAAACCGCCTGCGTCGGCAGAATGCGAACGTCGTCGCGCGGCAACAGGCGTTCCAGCAGACCTGCCAGGTACGTGCTGCGCAGCGGCCCCCAGCCTTCGCCGTCCAGGCCGTGCGCCGTGTAGAGCAGCCAGCCTTCTGGTTGGCCGAACAATGCTTCCAAACACCGGTCCAGCATTGGCTCAGCGTCCTCCGAGGCCGGAGACGTCAGGCGGGTGGTCTCGCGCGTGGGCAATGGCATACTCGTCACCCCGCCGAGGCGGAAGGCGCGCACGACCTGCGGCAGCCAGGCGTCCAGTGCCGGCGTGGACTCGTTGTACGGGAAATTGAACACCGTCCGGCGCGCGTCGAAGCCGGCCAACGATTGCCGGAAGACGTCCAGGCAGCGCAGAATGTTCTCTTGCGCCTGGGCCAGCGGCATCTCGGCCAGGTTGCTGTGATCGTAGCCGTGCGGTTGGATGATGTGACCACGGGCCTCTAACTCGTTCCACAACCCGAAATCTCCAAACGTCTGCGGATCGTGTTCGTGAAAGGTTATCACCACGTTGAATTCGGCGCGCAAGCCGTAGCGCTCGTAAATCTCCGCGATTTTGTTGACCGAGCGGGTGAACCCGTCATCCCAACTGAGTGTGATGTAGTACATAGATGCCTCTTTTTCAAAAATGGCAAATGGCAAATGGCAAATGGCAAATGGCAAATGGCAAATGGCAAAAACATATCGTACACGGATTTCACGGATTCTATGGATTTGTTTTCTTTAAAAATCCGTGTTATCCGTGTTCATCCGTGTACCGGAATGACTGTACCGTTATCGTGTGCTCCAGATGAAGTTGTTATCCGCATCGCGCAGGCGGGGGGCGGCTACGTCTCTCGGTGAAAGCAGTGGCTCGGCGACGGGCCAGACGATGCCGATGTCGGGGTCGTTCCACAGGATGCCGCGCTCGTGGACATAGGAATACTCCGCCGTGACCTGATAGAGCAAGTCTGCCATATCGCTGACGACGCAGAACCCGTGCGCGAAGCCCGGCGGCACGTAGAGCAGGTGATGATTCGCCGCCGAGAGCGTCACGCCGACCCACTGCCCAAACGTCGGCGAGCCGCGCCGGATGTCCACCGCCACATCGAAGATCTCGCCCGCCGCCACGCTCAAGAGCTTGCCCTGCGCCATTGGGTGCAACTGGTAGTGCAATCCTCGCAGCACCCCATACGCCGAGTGCGAGTGGTTGTGCTGCACGAACACGTCGGGAATGCCGGCAGCGGCAAACTCCGACTGTTTGTAGGTCTCCACGAAAAATCCGCGCGCATCGCCATGCACATGCGGCTCGACAAGAATCACGTCAGGAATCTGCAAACGGGTAAAAGTAAAGGGCATTGCGCACTCCTTGAAAATGGCAAATGGCAAATGGCAAATGGCAAATGGCAAATGGCAAATGGTGAATGGTGAATGAAAAAATCCGTTGGAATCCGTTCAATCCGTTGACACTCTAGCCGCTTTCCGCGCCGTAGCCGCGCAGTCTGGCCGCCAGCGGATAGAGCAGGTGCAACGGCTGTTCCCACAAGCCCACGCAGCGAACGACCTGTCCGCCGAAGCCGCGCTTGAAGCGATAGACGCCCCACAGGTTGTCACTGCGCTCGGCGAACTGCGCTTCGAGCGTTTCCTCGTCGAAGTCGGGGATGCCCCACAGGTCGTAAACCGTGCAGCCGCGCGTCTTGGCCCAGCGGATCGCGGCCCATTGCAGCGCGTAGGGCGGCATTTTCTCGCGGTGACGCTCCGACGACGCGCCGTAGAGGTACCAGGCTTTGTTCCCCAGCGCGAAGATGACCAGCGCGGCGACCAGTTCGCCCTCGACCTCCGCCAGCAGCATAGCCGCGTGTCCTGAGGGCGTGCCAGGAGATGGCAGGAAAAGCTCGAATACCCGCCGGTAGTATCCCTCACTGTGGATGCCGAATTCGTCGCGGGTGCCGGTCTCCGTCATCAGCGCGTAGAACGCCGCTGCATCGTCCACCGTCCCCTCGCGGACGGTCACGCCCTTGCGTTCGGCCAGGCGGATGTTGTAGCGCGTCTTCGAGCGCATCCGCGTCAGAATAGCATCCTCCGTGGGTGCAATATCCACGATGATCGTGCGCGGCGGCTGAATCGCGCGCGTGACCGCGCGCAGGCCGCATGTGCGCAACTGTTTTCTTGCTTCCGGTGTGTCGAGCAGTTCCGGCTCCAACCACAGCGCCCAGGCCCGGTGCCGGCGCGCCGCTGCGCGCAGCGCGTCGAGTGTGGCGGCGACGGCTGGCGCGTCGTTCCAGTCCACCAGCGGGCCGCGAGGAACGTAGGCAATCGTTCCCACCTTCAACGGCAGCGTCCGGTACAGCACCAGCGCGCCGCTGTTGAGTATAGCGTCTGTGGTGACGATTTCCCAATCCCAGCCGAAAGTGGCTTTGAGGTGCGCCCAGCGGGTGGTTTGCAGAACCGTTCCCGCCGGATGCGCGGCGACAAAGGCGTCCCAGCTTTCTGGCTCGATCACGCTTTCTCCCCCACCACGAGCAGCCCACCGCCGACGCCGCCTTCGAGCACGTCCTGCATATATGCGCGCCGCCAGCGCTGTCCCAACGTCCGCACGGCCCAACGGCGCACGAGCGTCTGGTAGCCGAGTTTGCGCAGGCGCGGCGAGGCCAGCCAGCGGTAGTAGGACTTCCCGTGAAATGGCTCGCTCTTGGGGTGGATGCCGTATTCGGCATTGGCGCGGTCCCACAGCGCTTCTACCTCACCGGGGATGTAGTACCGGGTGTAAAGCAAACGCATTCCGGCCAGGTCAAGCCGCTTTGACCATTGCGTGGGCGTGAGATAGCGGTGGTGTTCCAGGCGTTGATCCACGGCAGCGCCGTAGGTCTCCGCCCCCGTGTGATCCCCGGCGGCATCCCGGTCGTGGTAGCCGGCCAGCAGACGGCGGAACATATCACTGGGTACAGTGGCAAGGAAGCGCCCGCCGGGTCGCAGCACGCGCGCAACCTCGCGCAATACCGGGTCGAGATTGGGGATGTGTTCCAGCACGGAGTTGCTGAAGACTGCGCCGAAGCTCGCATCGGGGTAGGGCATCGCGTCGCCGAGCGCCTGTTGGACGTGGCGGTAAGCGCCCGAGGCCGGCGCTTTGCGCACCTGGCTCAGCCACGGGTCGAAGCCGGCCTCGACCGGCGCTTCCCCCGCGAAGAGCACCTGCGCGATGAGGCCGTCGCCGCATCCCAGGTCGAGCAGGGGACGGGGGAACGTCTCTGCCGCCAGCACGCGCAGTTCGATCGCTCGCCACAGCGCCACCGGCGGCGCGAACCAATATTGATTGAGGGCCAATGTTAGATAATCACGATTCGGATCAGGCATAAGTGGTCTACCTCCACGCCCACCTTTTGTAACACGAACGGCAGATTTTACAAATGCGGGCAAGAGGCAAGAGGCAAGGGGCAGGAGGCAAGGGAGCAAGTATTGGATGTATGGGTTTGCTTTACAAATCTGTTATCCGGCATACCATGAGGTTAACCTATGTTCCCAGGAGCGCGGATGACCGAGGTTGCCGATTACGACAGTCCGTGGAAAGAGGCTTTGGAAGTATACTTCCCGGAGTTTCTGGCCTTGTGTTTCCCAGAAGCGCACGCCGGGATCAATTGGGCGCGAGGACACGAGTTCCTGGATAAGGAACTCCAACAGATCACCCGCGACGCTGAACTGGGACGGCGGTTAGCCGATAAGCTCGTCAAGGTGTGGCTCGATGACGGCAGCGAGACGTGGCTGTTGGTGCATATCGAGGTGCAAGGGCAAACGGACCCGGCGTTCGCAGAGCGCATGTACGTCTACCAGTATCGCATCTTCGACCATTATGCCCGTGAAGTGGTCAGTCTCGCGGTGCTGGGCGATGAAACGGCGAGTTGGCGGCCCACATCCTTCGGCTACACGCGCTGGGGCTGTGAGCTGCACTTTCGATTTCCGGTGATCAAGCTACTGGACTATTGGCAAACCTGGTCCGTACTG
The DNA here is from genome assembly GCA_034433375.1 of Anaerolineae bacterium. Classification (GTDB taxonomy): domain Bacteria; phylum Chloroflexota; class Anaerolineae; order B4-G1; family SLSP01; genus DSWT01. Next base: position 4,253 of record DAOUAQ010000097.1, read on the forward strand.
GAAGAGAGCGTCAACCCGTTTGCCGTGGTGATTATGGCGCATCTTCAGGCGCAAGCCACGCGGCGCGACGATGTGGAACGCAAGGCTTGGAAATGGACTCTGATCCGGCAATTGTACGAGCGCGGTTACGCGCGGCAGGATATTCTGCAACTGTTTCGGTTCATCGATTGGTTATTGGCGCTGCCGCTGGAATTGGAACAGGCGTTATGGCAGGATATCCAGGCGTATGAGGAGGCAAAACGTATGACTTACGTGACAAGTGTGGAACGATTTGGGATTCAGAAAGGTCTTGAGCAGGGTCTTGAGCAGGGTCTTGAGCAAGGCTTGCAACAAGGACAACTTATGCGGGGACGTGAAGCCATTCTTGATGTTCTGGAGACACGCTTTGGGAGCACGCCAAGAAACATTACGCGCCGTGTCAACCAGATTACGAATGAGATGCTACTCAAACAATTGCTCCGCCAAGCCATTCTTGTATCATCCCTGACCGAGTTTGCGCGATTGCTGACCGATGCACTGTCCACAGAGGAAAACACCACACATACCCCACAATGCGCATCGGGATAGACCTACGACTGCACGCCTACGCGCCCGGCGGGATTTCGCGGTACGCGCGACATCTGGCGCAGGCGCTGCCGCCATTCCTCGCGGCGGAAACGCTGACGCTGGTGCAACACCGGCGGGAGTCCGATCCCGTGGAGGTTTCGGGCGCGCGCGTCTATCGCGCGTGGACGCCGCCGCATCATCGTCTGGAACGGTGGTCGCTTGGCGCGGAACTTTTCCCGCTTAGGCTTGACTTGTTCCACAGCACGGACTTCATTCCCCCGGCCTGGGGCGCGCGACATACCGTCATTACCGTGCATGATCTCAACTTCCTCTACTACCCGCAGTATCTCACCGCCGACGCGCGCCGTTATTACAACGACCAGATCGCCTGGGCGGTCGCCCACGCCGACGCGATTCTGGCCGATTCACACGCCACCCGGCGCGATCTCGAACGTCTGCTGCGCGTCGATCCGGCGCGGGTCACGGTGACGCATCTCGCCGCTGAAACATACTTCCGTCCTTTATCTCAGGAAGAGATTGCGCCCGTGCTGGCGCGTTACGGGCTGGAACCCGGCTATCTGCTCTTCGTGGGGACGTGGGAGCCGCGCAAGAACCTGCCGGGGCTGTTGGAAGCGCTGGCGCAGCTCCACGCGCGCGGTGAGAAGCGTGCGCTCGTCATCGCGGGGCGGCCCGGCTGGCTCTACGA
>DAOUAQ010000098.1:0-3109 GCA_034433375.1 Anaerolineae bacterium
ACCCAGGCAGCCGTCACCAACTGGAACGCGCCGCCGCTGGACGCCCGCGACAACTACTGGGGCGACCCCACCGGGCCGCGCCACCCCACGCAAAATCCCGGCGGCTTGGGGGACGATGTGGGCAACAATATCCTCTTCTACCCCTGGCTCGGCGCGCCATCCAGCGGCGCAGCCCCCGGCGAGATGCTGGTCAGCACCGGCGCGCCCACATTGGTCAGTCCAGGCCAAACGGTGGACTACGCTATCCAATACTTCAACGGGATGACCACCACCGTAGAGAACGCCGTGCTGCTGCTGCAACTTCCCCAAGCCGCCGAGTACATGGACAGCGCCGGCGGCGGCCTCTATTGGGCGGAACGCCATCAGGTCTTCTGGAAGCTAGGCGACCTGCCGCCGAACGCCCACGCATTTGTCTCCACGCGCGTGCGCTTCCAGTGGGGACTGCCGGCCGATTACCGCGACGGCTCCATCACATTTTTGGCGGCGGACAACTACAACGCCGGCGCGTTCAACACGGAGGAGTACGCCGCTTATCAGCCGGAGAACATCACCGGGCAAACCACCGTCAGCCAGGCAGAATTTGACGCGCTGCGCGCAACCGCACCCGCTCTGCAAACCCTCTACGAGCAAGCCATCGCGCAGGGCTACCGCTATTTGGAAGCCGGGCGCGTCGCCTTCGACGATGGCACGTCCGTCACCGGCGCGGTGTTCCGCACGCCCGACCGCCGCGCCGTGCGCCTGTTGACGCTGTACGAAGGAGCGGCGCTGGCCGTCACCAACGCCGACGGCCTCTACACCCTGCACGACACCACCGGCGGGATGACAACCACACTGAACGGCCTGTCTCGCGCCTATTGGGGCAACTGGATAGCCGAAGCCGGCGCACAGACCCTGGGAACAACATCGCCGGCCGCCTGCACGTCGCTGGCCTGCAAGACCAACTGCATCGGCAAGAAAATCACCTTCAAATACGTCACGTACAGCCTGGGGCAGATGTTTATGTGGACAGTGGCCACAGGCGGCGGCGGCGGGGTGGCGAGCGCGGCGTATCACACCCTCCACGTCGCCAAGATGATCTACGATTGCAACAATGCGTGTAACGCTGATCCCAACTCCAACTGCTGCACGGCGGGGCAAGTGCGGTGGACGGTCTCCGGGTGGTTCAAACTCTTCGGCAGCGCGTGCGTCAAAGAAGTGTGCGGCAGCGCCGGCAGGTATGGCGCACCCGGTACCATCTACTGTACGGCCGGGGGACAACGCTGTGTAGCCGGCTACGACAACGCCGGCGGCTGCAAAGACTGCGTGGAAGGCATGGCAACGTATAGCCAGGTGTCCCTCGCGCCGCAGAGCGCGTGCGCCGTCAATGGATCGCCCAAGTGCAGCGATCTGGAACTGCTGCGCGCCAAAGACCCCAACGCCATCTACGGCCCCGCCGGAGACTTGCTCCCCGGCGACAGAGTGACGTACACCATCACCTACGAGAACGAAGGCGCCGGCCGGGCCTACGGCGTCTACGTGATCAACGTATTACCAGCCGTCTTCGACACGCGCAGCATCAGCTTCACGCATGGCAGCGGAGTGTACCTGCCGGAGAGCCGCGAGCTTCTCTGGCTGGTGGGCGAACTGGGGCCAAAGGGCGCGGCGGACTCGGAAGGCGTTATCACCTACACCGTCGCGTTGACGGGCGGGCTGGCGTCGGGCACGGTGGTCGCTAACCAAGCCGTGGTCTACTTCCCTAGCGTGCCGGAGGAGACGCCCACCAATACCTGGGTGAACCAGGTCATGCCGCTAACCGCCGCGCCACAAAATCTCACCACACCCTACATGACGCCGCTCACCCTCACGTTGTGGGGCCGTGATGTCAGCGGTTTACCCTTAACCTACGCCATCATCGAGCCGCCCCACGGCGGAACACTGACCGGCGACTTGCCCACGCTCACCTATACGCCGGCGGAGAATTTCACCGGCGCAGATAGCTTTAGCTTCCAGGTGAGTAACGGCGTTACCACCAGCCGCCCGGCGCAGGTGTACATCACGGTGACGCCGGCCGGCGATACAACGCCGCCGCAGGTGGTGTGGACAAATCCAGCAGCCGATGCTACAAATGTGGCAGCTTCAGCCACACCAATTCTCACCAACACACTCGGTCCGGTCTATTCGCCCGTGATTCTGATCGGCGTCTCCGAAGCCCTGAACGCGACCACCGTGACCAGCGCCACCGTCACCCTGGCGCGGGAGGGCGGCGCGCCGGTTCTCATCAGCGCCTATTTCGATAATGGCAGCAATCAGATCGTCATCACGCCGCGCGTCGCGCTCGCTGTGGGAAATTACAGCGCCACCGTGACCACCGGCGTCAGCGATCTGGCCGGCAATCCGCTGGCGGCGGACTATCAATGGAACTTCGATACAGGCCGCGCGCCTTATCACTACATCTACCTGCCGCTGGTCCTGCGGACGCAGTAATCCGTCATAGCAAGAAAAGCCCTACAGATTGTCCCTACATGCTCACCCGCGCGGCGCTCACCTTAAAGATGAGCGCCGCGCGCATTTTTCGCGGCGGGCAAGAACAGACAACAAATGACAAAAAGCGAAATTCCCGTATAATTTGGGATAGAGTTTCATAACACAACCCTCAACGGAAATAGAATGCGCATCCGTCGAGGTATTTTTGAAGGAGCGCACCAGTCTTGCCCGTTTTCCTCTTTACCGATATCGAAGGTTCGACCGAGAAGTGGTCGAAGTTTCCGCGCGCGATGCAGGAGGCGCTGGCCTGCCACGACGCCATTATGGAGACGCAGATTGTGCGGCATGGCGGCAAGGTCGTCAAACACACGGGCGACGGCTATTTCGCGGTCTTCGAGGGCGGCGAGCCGCTGGCTTGCGCCATCGAAATCCAATGGCACTTGGCGCAGCAGGACTGGGGCGAAATCGGCGAGCTGCGGGCGCGTATGGCGCTGCACACCGGCGAGGCCCGCCAGCGCGAAGGCGACTACTTCGGCCTGGAAGTCAGCCGCACGGCGCGGCTGCTTTCGGCCGGCTGGGGCGGACAAATCCTGCTCACCTGCGAGCTGGCGCGCGCGGCGACGCTCCCGCCCGACGTCTCGCTCTA
>DAOUAQ010000099.1:0-21476 GCA_034433375.1 Anaerolineae bacterium
AGAATCGGCCCCATGTAGTCATCCACCCTATCCGCGGTGAGCGGCACGGGCATGTTCCGCAACTTCATCTTGAGCTGCGGGTCTTTGGCGGCGACGAGCGCCCGTTCGATGTGCGCGGGGGTGAAGCCGGGGACTTCGTCCAGCCGCGTGGGGAAGCCGATGCGCCGGGCAAAGGCGAACATCGCTGCGGCTACGGCGACGCCCAAATCGCGCCCGTGGAGGCGGTCCGTGTCGCCGGTGGTCAGGCCGGCGTCCGCGTAGAGTCGGGCCAGCGTCCGCAGCGGCGCTTCGATGGCCGGGGCGAAGAAGACGGTGTAGTAGGGGTTCATCAGCGCGCAGGCGCGCCCGTGGCTGAGCACATCCACGAGCGAGAAGCTGGTGAGGTGCCCGCCGTTCGTCCCGCCGAGCATGATGGCGTAGCCGCCCAGGTCGGTCGCCAGGCACAAGCTCTCGCGGGCCTCGGCGTCGTGTGGATGTTCCAGCGCGCGCGGCAGGTGGTTGACCACCAGGCCGATGGCGGCCTCGGCGACGGCTTCGATGTGCGCGTAATTGGGCTTGCCGACCGCGCCATAGAGCACTTCCAGCGCGTGGGAGATGCCGTCCAGCGCGCCGTCGGTGGTGAGGGTGGGGGACGCGCCGTAGGTCACGGTGTAGTCGAAGACGGGCGCGACGGGCACGATGGCGTCATCGACGATGAGTTTCTTCTGGCCGGTCGCGGTGTCGGTGATGTTGGCGTACTTGGTGAGGTGCGCGGCGGAACTGGCTGCCGTCTGGATGGCGACGTGCGGGGTGAGCGTTTTGCCGCTGGATTGGACCGCCGCCGTCACCAATCCCGTGCCGAAGTAGTCGTCGATCTCGCCGCCGAGCGTCCGTAAAACCTCGGCGGCTTTCGTAGCGTCGGTGGGACTGCCGCCGCCGAAGCTGAGGATAACGTCGGGATCGAGCGCCCTGAGCGCGCCGGCGATGCGGAACAGGTCTTCGCGGGGCGCGTTGGGACGTGCGCCAGGCACTTCACCCGCCAGCGTTACGCCGGATTGAGCCAGCGCCTCGCGGATGGTCTGCACGAAGGCATCGCTGCCGGGGAATGTGCTGCGGACCAACACCGCACGTTTCCCCCACGCCGCTGCAATCGCGCCGACGCGCGCGAGCACGCCGGTTCCGTAAAGATAACGGTCGCCCTTGAATTCGCGCAGTAGCGCCCGCGCTTGTGCAAATTTTGGCATTGTGAACCTCCGGTTAGTCGGATAGTCGTCAGTCGGGTAGTCAGTAGTGGCAAAGACTACAAAAGTCTCAGCACGTATTGTGTCTTGCAAACCTGTCGTTTGGCGCACATACTGGCTCAAACAAGCGCCTCGTGAGACTTTTGTAGCCTGGCTCCTATAGAGTACACCAAAGGGGGAGTTTTTCAAGGCGGGACGACCCTCAGGGCTTTATCATTCTCGTCGCAGTTCCCTTATTCTGCTTCGAGCGGATCGGCAGATCCGTGTTTGTTTCCTTATTCTGCTTCGAGCGGATCGACAGATCCGCGTTTTATGGCCTAAAACGGGGAACTGGCGTTCCCCTCGGAGCGAGAATGATTAAACCCTGACCCCTTGCGAAGATTCGTTGACAATTATCGAATTGTATGATATTATCTGATTAGATATATATCTAATCAAATTAACGAAATCAATTGAACAATGCTCACTCGTTGCGAGGCCGGCCACGAGCGACAAACAAGGAGGTTGTAGGATGGATAACAGGATGCAGGTGCAAGGTTTTCAGGACGAGTTCGATGCCATTCTCGCGTCCGACAAACCCGACATCGACAAGCTGGCGTGGGCGTTCGGACGGATCACGGATGACATCATCGGTTACGCTCGCCAGGAGATCGAGGTGGCGAATGCGCTCCAGGATCAGGATGCCAGAATCCGCGCGCAGATCAAGCGGGATACATTGAAGCACGCCCGGCACATTTTTGCGATGAACTATGTGCGGATCACGGGAAAGAAGGTGTGGGATGAATGAGACCTTGACCCCAGAACAGAATCTCGAAGCGCGGGCGGAGTTGTTCAAGGCGCTGGGACATCCAGTGCGGTTGCTGATTCTGAATCTGATCAGGATGAAGCCCCGACATGGTGAGGAACTGGCGACAATCCTCACGCTCAATCCGGCGACGGTTTCGCATCACCTGAGCAAACTGTCCGATGTGGGTCTGCTGCGCTCGGAGAAGGATCAGTACTACCAGGTCTACTCGCTGGCGGGCGCGGTGTTGGACAAGGCGCTGCGCGATGTGGTGTTCATGCCGCAGACGGGCGTCACGGCTCAGGTACAGGAAGACGCCTATCGCCAGAAAGTGCTGCGGACGTTCTTCAAGTTTGGGCGTGTCAAAGCGATTCCGGCGCAGCTCAAGAAGTTCCTGATCATCTTGGAGCGGTTGGCCGAAGAGTTCGAGCCGGGGCGCAGGTATACCGAGCGCGAGGTCAACCAGGTGCTCGTCGAATTCAACGACGACGTGGCGACGCTGCGGCGCGGCCTCGTGGATGCCGGCCTGCTGGAACGCGAGAACAGTATCTACTGGCGGGTGATGGATGCCCAAACGGAGGAACAGGGAGCGTAGCAGCGACTTTAGTCGCTTGTGCCGACAGAACGACTGAAGTCGTTACTACACGCCCATTATTCTTTACCGGTGATAATACACGTTCCAGCCCAGATACGTCGTCAGCGCCTCGTTGAGCACGTCGGCGACGTGATCGCGCGCGACGGCGACGTGGTGCTCGAAGCCGTTCTTGCACATAAAGTCGAGCAGCTTTTGCAGTCCCGCCACGCGCAGCACCGCCGAACCGCCCTGGAAATTGCCCACCGGATCAGCCGTGAGGACGCCTTCGCCTAAGTAGGCTTTGATCTCTCCCATCGGGTCGTCGGTGGACATACGGAAATACGTGACCGGGCCGGGCGCCGCCTGCCCCTTCACCGCGCCGAAGCAGCGATCCGCGCCGAGCGTTGCGCCGAGGATGTCCAGGTTGCCGACCTCAACCTCGGTTTTCAGGAAGCTCTTGGGGAAGCTGCTGCAATGGGTATTGATGCACATATCGCGGTCGTCGCCATAGTTGTTGTTCCAGTCCTGGAATGACGGTGGATTGCCGGAGGCCAGCAGCAGCGCGTACATCGAGACCGCGCCGACCACATCCACCTCGCAGGCGCTCGGCAGCAGCCGGTCGCCCATCATCGCCATCGAGAGGCACGTCGCGCAACCGTAGTTCTTCTGGATCGAGTCCCAACATTCGACCGCGCTGGCGTCGCACTCGTTGGCGTCCATCCACCGGTCAATCGTCACCGAGAGCTTGGCCTGCTTGAGCATATTCGCTGTGGGGATGCCGGCCGGGATGCGCCCGTAGCCCTGTACTTGCGCCAGCTTCGCCTGCACAGCGGGATCGTCGTCCTTGAGCGCCTGCGCGCCGAAGATGATTTCCGACAGGTCCACCGGCACCACCGTGATGCCGGTCGCTTGCAACAACTTCTCGCTGAAGCGCACCGTCTGGAACGCTGCCGGGCGCGCGCCAATCGCGCCGATGCGCGCATTGCGCAGCCCCTTCACCACGCGGCACACGCGCGCGAAGAAGTCCAGGTCGTTGCGGAACTCGGCGCTGTCGATGGGGTAGGTGTGGTAGGTGGTGTTGGTGAAGGGGATGCCGTACTGATAGAGGTTGTTACACACCGACAGCTTGCCGCAGAACGCATCCCGGCGCTCGGCGACGGAGAGCTTGTCCACGTCGTCGTCGCACGCCTGCACCAACACCGGCACATCGAGTTTTGCCATATCGAGCGTCTGCACGATGCCCAGTTCGTCGCCGAAATTGGGCAGCACGACAATGACGCCGTCAATTTTGTCGGCGTTCTGCCGGAACAGCTCGGCGCACAGCTTGGCGTGCTCGCGCGTCTCGATAGCGCCGCACGGCGTGGCGTCTTCTGGCGTGATGACGTAGTCGTAGCCGCGCGCGTCCATAATCTCCAGCAGCTTCGTCCGCACGCCCACCGCCAGCTCCGAGTTGAAGAAGCCGCGCGTGCCCACAATCAGCCCAAAACAGATTTTCTTCTCCATAATACGCATTGCAGTCTCTCCTTACTTGAATTTGAATGTTTGAAGATAGGTTCCAAGAATATTGAAAAGAAAATACCTAATGAACCGCCAAGGCGCCAAGTTCGCCAAGTTTTTCTTTTGTTCTTTTCTTGGCGGTCTTGGAAACTTGGTGGTTCCAGGCGAACCGACAAGGCGCCAAGTCCGCCAAGTTTTTCTTTTGTTCTTTTCTTGGCGGTCTTGGCGTCTTGGTGGTTTATTCCTCTTCCTCTACCTCATCTGTCTGTATGACACGCTTGATCCCTTTCCGAAGAACTGGGGCTTTAAAGTTGAGTAACAGGCCCAAGTCAAGCTGGGTGGCTTTTAGATAGGAAATCACTTGCGCTTTGTGGATTGGCGCAAGGGCATCCACAGTTTTGAGTTCCACAATGAGCTGCCCTGCGACCAAAAAATCCAGCCGCCCCTCGCCAACGTGCCGCCCTTTGTAGATAGCGGATATCGTCTTTTGCCGCTCGAAAGGAATCCCTTGCAAACCAAACTCAATCGCCAGGGCTTCTTCGTACACACTTTCCAGATAGCCGGGGCCAAGATGCCGGTGTACCTCAATCGCCGCGCCAATCACCCGCCGCGCCCACATATCTACTTCTGCATCAGGTTCTCGTCTCATAGCTCCTCCTTCGCTTAATTTTACCGCCAAGTCGCCAAGTTCGCCAAGAAAAGAGAAAGAAAAAAAACCTTGGCGTGCTTGGCGTCTTGGCGGTGGGCATAGCTTTTTCAACAGAGTTATGCAAAATCCGCATAAATCAGCACGCGGGGCACACCGCCAAGTCGCCAGGTTCGCCAAGAAAAGAGAAAGAAAAAAAACCTTGGCGCGCTTGGCGTCTTGGCGGTAGGCATAGCTTTTTCAACAGAGTTATGCAAAATCCGCATAAATCAGCACGCGGGGCGCGCCGGCATCTATGAGCGGGCGATAGCCCTCGCCGGCGTCCACGATGTCGCCGGTGCGTGGATCAATCACCCGGTAATGCGGCGGCACGTCTTCCGTTTTGACAATCTCCAGCCCGCCGCCATTGGGCAAGTAGATGACCAGCAATTTGTTGGGCGCGATCAGCCCGGACCGCCCATACGTGTGGACGTAATCCGGTTGCATCTCGGCGAAGGGCAGGCCGTCGAAGATGCGGGAGAGCAGCCCCACGTAGCGCGAACCCTCGAAATCGAGCGCCTCGCGCCAGCCGGCGTCGCGCGCGATGCACCATTCCTGATGTTCCTCCTGCGCGTCGAGCCGCCATTGCCACAGGCTGCCCGCCCCGTAGACGACGCCCATCGTGCCCCCGGCGGTGAGGTTGTTCCAGGCCTCGTGGCCCTGCCACCAACCGGCCGCCCGTCCCGGCGTGCCGATGTTCTCATAGGTCGGTTCCCCGTTGGCGACGGCCTTGACCGGGCGCTGTTCCCACATCACTGCCACGCGCTGCGGGACGTGCTCGCCGTTGTGACCGGTCTGGCACCACTGGAAATCGAGCCAGGCGCGATCCTGATACGCCCAGGGATAGCGATTCGGGCCGTAGTGGATGCCGGTCGGATGCTGGTAGGCGTCCCAGCGTTCGATTTCCCATCCGCCAGGGTCCACGCCCGGCGCGAAACCGTCGCCGTCCGCCGACACCAGCCATATCGCCGGTTGCGCGCCGTAACGGGCGACCAGGTAGCGGCAATAGCGGGCGTATTCGGCGGCGGGAATGACCGGCCCGGCCACGTCCAACCCTTTCCAGCCGTAACCGTGGAAGACCGGCTGCCAGACCGGAACGATCTCGTGGGCCACCAGAATCTCGGCCAGACGATCCAGGAATTGGAAGTAGGCGACATTGAGCTGGTTGATGTGGCCGCTCGGCAGATCCTCGAAACCCACGTCGAACCCGTCGCGCATGGTGCGGTCGCGCGGGCCGCGCGCGTTGCGGTCCGGCTGGACGGACATCAACAAAGCGGCGTTGAAGCCTTTGGCCTGGCGATCCCGCGCGTAGACCTCGCATTGCTCGTGGGTGGCGCGCCAGGGCAGCGCCCAGGGCGTATCGGCTGCGAGCAGGGCCGGCGTCCCGTCGGCGTGCAACAGGTTGCGCCCGCCCGGTGGGATGCGCCAGAACCCGTGACGGTGAAAGCGGTTAGTCGCCGCGCCCGGCGCGACGCGCAGTTCGCCGGTTTGCCCCGCCAGCCCCGGATCGCGCGGCGCGCTGAAGCTCTCCCACCGCCAGATGCCTTCCACCCGCGGCGAGGCGAAGCGCACCTTCCAGGTGTCCCCGCCGTCCCAAAAAGCCGGGCGGAGCACTTCCGCGCCGTTCGCGTGGACGAAGCGCGCCCACACATCCACATCGGTGTAGGGATTGGCATAATGTCCCTGCGCAGATAAAGCCAATTCAGTCTGTTGCCACTGCGTTAAGGTAGTACTCACAGAATCCTCCTTACAAATGTGCTTGCAAAAATGCCTCGATTTCCTCTCGCCAGGGGATCGAAGGCTGCGCGCCCATGCGCTGGACGCACAACGCGCCGCCCGCACTGGCGAAGCGCACGGCATCCGCCAGGCTTTGCCCTTCCGCCAGGGCGACGACGAGGCAGCCGCAGTAGGTGTCGCCGGCAGCCGTCGTGTCCAGCGGCTCGACGGGGAAGGCGGGGATGTGGACGACGTCCTCGGCGGTCGCCACGACCGATCCCGCTTCGCCCAGGGTGATGATCGCCGTCTGCGCGCCGAGTTCGCGCAGTTTTTGCGTTGCTGTCTCCGCTGAGGCCATGTCTGTGACGTGAACGCCGGTCAAGGCTGCGGCTTCCACCTCATTGGCTGCGACGATGCTCACCTTGTTGAGCTGCGTCACATCGAACGGTAAAGCCGGGGCGTAGTTCCACACGACGGGTGTGCCCACCTCGGCGGCGATGTCCAGCGCGCGGGCGATAGAGGCCGGTGGAATCTCGAACTGCATCAAGACGTAGGCGGCATCCGCGATGAGGTCGCGCACCGCGTCCACGCGCTCCGGCGTGAGTAGGCTGTTCGCGCCCGGCGACACCGAGAGATAGTTATGCCCGCCCTCGCCGATCATCACCAGCGCCGTGCCGCTCGAAATGCCCGTGTCGCGGTAGATGTAATCCGTGTTGATCCTGCTCTCACGGAACCCGGCGAGCATCCGCTCCGCGTAGGGGTCGTCGCCGACGCAGTTCACGAAAACCACGTCGCCCCCCGCGCGCCCCGCCGCCACGGCTTGGTTCGCGCCCTTCCCGCCGAAGGTCTGCATAAACACGGCATTGACCACCGTCTCATCCCGCGCCGGAAGATGATCCATTTTCATAATGAAATCAATGTTGGAACTGCCGATCACGACAATAGATTTGGACATAGGACCTCCTTTAGCTGTCAGCCGTCAGTTATCAGCTTTCAGCCAGAGTGTGATTGCTGACCGCTGACTGCTAATAGCTATTCGCTGCTTGCTGATCGCTGACTGCTGCTTGCTCCCCACAAATCGCCGCCGTGGACGTATAGCCATTGCCGAGACGATGCGCGCCCATTTCAATGAACAACTCCGCGCGCGCCCGGTCGCGGATACCGCCGGAGGGTTTGACCTTGATGCGCCCCTGCGCCGCGTCGAGCATGGCCTGCACCTGCTCCATCGTCGCGCCCTCGCCGTTGAAGCCGGTGGAAGTTTTGACGAAGTCAGCCCCGGCTTCGATGGCGCATTGCACGGTGCGCTTGATCTCGTCCAATGTGAGCCAAGCCGTCTCGAAGATGACCTTGAGCGGTACGCCGGCTGGCCGCGTCACCTCGGCGACGGCGCGGATGTCCGCCGTGACCTCGTCCCACAGCCCGGAGCGAATGAAGCCGTAGTTCGCCACCATATCAATCTCGTGGACGCCGGCCGCGATGTAATGCCGCGCCTCGTCCGCCTTGACCGCGCTCAGCGTACAGCCGTGCGGGAAGGCGAGCGTGCAGGAGACCTCCGTTTCCATCCCTTTGCACATCTCGACGGCCAATTCGATGTCACAAGGCCGCACACAGACCGTGCGCACCTTGTAGTCAATGCCCAGTTGAATCGCCTCAATCGCCTCCTGGCGCGTCATATCGGGCTTCAATATCGCGTGATCCAAATACCGGTTGATGTTTTGTATAGTCATTGTAAGCTCCTTTCTTAGCTCTTAGCCATCAGCTGTCAGCTTTCAGCGGTCAGCCATCAGCTCTGGCTGACCGCTGATCGCTGACGGCTGACAGCTTTATCGCTCGAATCGCTTGCGGCCCCGCAATGCCGTGAGACCTGCCAGGAAGCCCGCGCCGTGCGGGATCCAGTCTTCGTCGGTGTAGAGCAGCGGTTCGTCTTTTTCGATGTCCGGCTCCACCACCAGTTGGAACTGCGGGTTCACGTCGAAGCCGTTGGGGACGGTGCCGCGGATGCGCTGCCAGCAGCCCGTCCAACGCCGCCCGACGCCGTAAATCTGGCTGTACGGCAACGCGACGCCCTCCGGGATTTCCTCCCGCCACAGCACGCAGCCCTCGAAGCTCTTGCGCGTGATCCCGGCATTGAGGCCGCAGATCCATTGCAAATTGCCGACGACGATCTGCCGCAGCGCCGGATCGTTGCTCACGCCCATACACGCCGCCGCCAGCGCCGCGCCGAAGCCGTAGCTCGTGTTGATCCCGTGCCACGGGCCGCAGAAGCTCATCAGCCCCTTGCCCGCGAAGTAGCCCACCGGCAGCAGGTAGAAGGGGTTGCGCTTGCACGCCGGGATAAGATAGCCCTCGGCGAACCGGCGCACGCACGCGCGCCACAGCGGGGCGTCCGGGTGGCTGTCCCAACGCGTCGCCATATCCAGCAGCGGGGCGATGTAGTGTGGGAACGTCGAGCCGGTGTCGTGGCCGACGTGGTGGTGGGTGTTTGCCTTCTCGGTGAAATCGGTGCGCGCATCGCCGCGAGGGGCAAAGGTGTAGAAATGCCCGTAGAGGCCGTCCTCCGCGCGCGCTTCTGGGACTTGCCGCGCCATCACCTCGCGGGCGAAGCGCACGGCGTGCCGCTGGTAATCGGTCTGTCCGGCGGCCCACAGTTGCAGACAGCCCCACAGCATCATCGCCAGGTCGCGGGTCATGAACTCGTCGGGTACGCGGAAATCCGCCGGCGCGCCGTGGTTCATTGCGGAGAAGTTCAGCCCGCCGAAGGGTTTGGCTTCCAGGATGAGGTAGTTCATCGCGCGGACGGCGCGGCGGATGTAGTCCTGGCTCTTCTCCGGGAAGGTGTCGGCGAGCAGTCGCCCGGCGTGCGCCAGCGCGACGACTGCTTGCGCGCTATCGCCGGGAATGGGGAACATGTGATTGGGGATTTCGTGGACCAGCGCGCCGGTCGGCGCGCCGACCCGCTCGCCGGTATCCTGGAGCAGGGCGAGATAGTCGCAGCCGCGCATGAGTTGCGCGCGCAACCGCGCCACCTGCTCGTCAGTCATCCACTCGTAGCCCACCGAAAGCAGCTCGCACAGGCCGATGACGGTGGTGGCGTGGCTGTTGGCCTCGCGCCATTCGACGCCGCAATCCAGCCAGCCGATGCCGTTCCGCGCCCGGCGTCCGCGCTCTTCCAATTGATCCAGCGCAATCGCCTCGACCGTTTCCCGCCACAGGACGTTATCACCCACCGTCACCGGCTCGCTCCGCAGCAGCGCCTTGCCGTCGTCGCCGCGCCCGGCGACGACGATGACGTACTCGCCGGCCTCCTCCACGGCGGAGAAGTCAATCTCCCACCAGTGCGCGTTCCACGTCTCGCCCCAGTAGCGCACGTCGCCGGACAAAACCGGCGTCGCCTGCTCCGTATCCCGCGTGAGGGGCGTAACGGTGAACCGCGCACCATCCGGCACGTAATCGCGCCGGTCACTCCGAATGAGCGCCCGCTTGGGGTCGCCCAGGTCGTAGCCGATTTGGGAAGTGAGAAAGCCGTTGACTTGTAACATCATGTACCTCCTATCCCACACTCTCCAATCTCAACACCCAATCCCCCGCATCCGGCGGAATAAACTCCGTCGTCTTCCACGGTGCGATCTCAATCTGCGGCAGGGCGTGGCGCTCGCCGGTGCGCGGATCGTACCACCAGGCGTCGAGGCGCGGCCCTTTGAGAAGAAAGGTGCGCAGGGAGGCCGGTTTGCCGGAGGGGAAGTAGGCCAGGGCGTAGCCGGCATCTGGGGCGCGGCAAGCGGCGACGTAATCGGGTGCGGGCAGGTTGGGCGGAACGACCAGCGAGGGATCGGGCAGGCGGTCGAAGTACGGGCCGGACTCGATCAGCGCGCGGGCGTGTTGCATCTGGCTGGAACCGGGCAGGTGCATGGCCTCGTCCCACGGCAGATTGGCGGCGATGATCGGTGGGTCGCCGCGCTTCCACATCTGCCAGATGTCGTTGCAGCCATAGGTGTGCCCGCACGCGCCGCTGAACAGCGCCCAGTAGCAGAACCGCCGCGTGTGGATCGCTTGCAGGCGCGGATTCGCACCGTTGAAGGCGTGCGGGATGTTCTCGTAGCCGGGTTCGCCGTCGAGCACGGGCTTGAGCGGCGTGCGGTTGTACTCGGCGGCAATCGAGGTGTAGTTGTCGCGGTGCAGCGTGTGGCCGGTCTGGATCATGTTGATGTCCAGCCAGTCCGCATCGTGGAAGTAGATCGCCGAGCTGTATTGACCGGTGGGGTGGAACGTGATCAGGTGGCGGCCCTCGTCGCCTTCGCGCAAGCCGTGCGCCAGCGCTTCGAGGATGCGCCGCTCTTCATCGTCACCCACCGCTACGCGGGGGGCACCGACGAACTTGTCGCCGCCGAGAATCCAGATGATCGGCTTGTGCCGGTAACGCTCGCCCAAAAAGCGCCCATACACGAGCGCATTTTCTGGCGTGAACACCAGCGGGCCGGTGCCGCCGTTCTTGTGCCACTTGTCGCCCCAGGTGGGCAGCATCCCGATGTAGAGGCCCAGTTCCTCGGCGCGGTTCACCACCCAATCCACGTCCTGGAAGTACGGTTCGTTGGGCTTGGTGGGATCGTTGTCCAACAGCGGGCGGTGTCCGGCGGGATTCGGCGTGTTGAGGCCGTCCAGTTCGGCCAGGACGACGGCCTGGATCACGGTGAAGCCCTTGCCCGCGCGGTCGCGCAGATAGACATTGGCCTCTTCCCGGCTAAGGCGGTGAAACAGCTCCCAGGCCGTATCGCCTAACCAGAAAAATGGGTGGCCGTCTTCAGTTACCAGATAGCGCTGGCTCGCATGCACTTTCAACGGGGGTAAAGGCATTTTTCCTCCCAAATAGTTGTATGGTTGTTAGTCTTGTAGTCGGCTTGCCTAAAAACCTGCTTGATCTGCTAAATCTGCTGACAAAAAAGTTCTTACACGGCTTCAGGTTCCGGCGGCGGGTAGATGGCTTCGGGTATGGCGCGGCCTTTGGGCCGCTCGATCAACTCAATCGTCACGCCTATTTTATCCTCAGTATTGAGATAGGCATAATGCCCGTCGCCATCCGCCCCGAAGCCTGCGCCGTCCATTGTCATCGTCAACCCGGCGGCCTCCGCCTGCGCGAGCGCGGCCCGCATATCGTCCACCAGCACGCCGGAATGATGCACGCCATAGCCGTGCTCTTTCACAAAGTCGTCGTAGACATTATCGCCTTCAAGCGGCTGGATCAACTCGATGCGCGTCGGCCCCAGATAGCCAAGCGCGACGCGCATTTTGTACTCGGCGGGCGCGCCGTGATACGTCATCGTCTTCACCAGCGGCTTCCCGTAGGTGTAGATGTGCCTCGGCCCGATGCCGAACATTTTCCAGTACATCTCAACGACCTTATCCAAGTCCGGCACAACCAGCGCGACTTGCGTCACGCCGTTGCGCAAAAACGGCAATTCAGGTCTTTCAGTCATTGAATAGTCCTCCAAGCGGACAAGACCTGCGCCACGGCGCGCTCCCAACCGGCGAACAGCGCGCCAGCCTCTTCACGCGACAGCGCCGGCGCGTATTCCACGCAATCCGCCGGAAGCGCCTGCAAATCGGCCAGGGACGCAACATGCCCCATACCGAGCATCCCGGCGAAGACCGCGCCGAGCGCAGAGAGTTCCGCCGTGCGCGCTGCGCGCACCCGAAGCCGGGTCATATCGGCCACGAACTGCATCAAGAAACGGTTGCGCGTCGCGCCGCCATCAGCATGGATGAGCGTCAGCGCCAGTCCCGCCTCCTCTTGCATCAGCCGCAGCACGTCGTGGACGATGTAAGCGACAGATTCCAACGCTGCCCGCGCCACGTGTGCGCGCGTGGCCGAAGGCGTGAGGCCCAGAATCGCCGCCCGCGCATCGGGCCGCCAGTACGGCGCGCTCAGGCCGATGAACGCCGGTACCAGGTAGACCCCGGCGTTGTCTTCCACCGAGAGCGCCAGCGTTTCGCTCTCCTCCGCCGATTGAATCAGCCCCAGTTGGTCGCGCAGCCATTGAATCGTCGCGCCAGTGAAGTTGGTGATGCCCTCGAAGGCGTAGGTGGGCGTCCCCCGCGTAGCGGTGGGCGTCCCCCGCGTAGCGGTGGGCGTCTCTCCCAACACCCAGGCCACCGCTGTCACCAGCCCCTTGCCCGCCAGACGCGGCGCGCCGCCGATGTTGAGCAGCAGCGAAGACCCGGTGCCGAAGGTGACTTTGGCGCTGCCCGGCGCGTAGCAGCGTTGCGAGAAGAGCGCCGCCTGCGAATCACCCATCACGCCGCAAATGGGCAAGGGGGACGGCAGCAACCCGTCGAAATCGGTCGCGCCGAAGCGCGCATCGCTGGCGCGGATTTCGGGCAGGACGTGCAGCGGCACGTCGAAGAGCCGGGTCAGTTCCTCGTCCCACGCGAGGCGGCGCAAATCGTAGAGCAGTGTCCGCGAGGCGTTGGTGTGATCCGTCGCCCAGACGCGCCCGCCGGTGAGCCGGTAGATGAGATAGGCGTCTATCGTACCGATGAGCGCGCGCCCTGCTTGCGCCGCCTGCCGCAAGTCGGGGCGTTCATCCAGGAGCCACTGCATCTTGGATGCGGGAAAGTAGGTGTCAATGCGTAGCCCGGTGCGTTCCCGAATCAGCGGCTCGTAACCGGCCTCCTGGAGCGCCCGGCAACGCGCTTCGCCGCGCGTGCATTGCCATACAATCGCGTTGTGCAGGGGCCGTCCGCTCTCGCGCTCGAAGACCACGAAGGTCTCGCGTTGATTGGTGATGCTGAGCGCGCGCAGCTCGGACCAGCGATCGGCGTGGCGTTGCAGCAGCGCCGTGACGGCGGCGAGGGTGTTGGCGTAGATTTCGTCCGCGTCGTGCTCCACCCAACCGGGACGTGGGTAGATTTGCCGGTGGGCGACGGCTTCCTGATCCACCAGGCGGCCTTCCG
Organism: Anaerolineae bacterium; assembly: GCA_034433375.1. Lineage (GTDB taxonomy): Bacteria > Chloroflexota > Anaerolineae > B4-G1 > SLSP01 > DSWT01. The sequence continues at coordinate 13,425 of DAOUAQ010000099.1, forward strand.
GTGTAAACAACAGCGCCTTCGTCCCCGACGTGCTTTGGTCGAGGGCCAAGAACAACCTGCTAGATTGGCTCATCAATGTGCCTCCCTTGAAAAATAGTCCGAAGTCCGAAGTCCAAAGTCGAAAGTCAAGAAAAAACTTGGCGTTCCTGGCGGCTTGGCGGTGAAAATTCTCATCCAATCGCTGGTAAACGTCAGTTAATGTGGAACCTTTGAAAATAAATCGCTAATCACGCGAATTTTCAGGAAAAATTAGCGGTTACAATTGCATCAGTTGTCGGGCGGTTTGGGCCAGACCTTCGGGCGAGATGCCGTAGTGTTGGAAGATTTCCGCCTGGCTGCCGGTGATGATGTGCTCGTCGGGGAGGCCGACGATGCGCAGCCGGCGGAAGATGCCGACTTGCATCAGGAACGCCGCGACCCGGCTGCCCAGGCCGCCGTTGACGCTGTGCTCCTCCACGGTGACGATGACCTCAGCGCGATGCGCCGCCTCTACCACGGCCGGCTCGTCGAAGGGGCGCAGACTGTGCAGGCTCAACACGCAGCAATTCAGGCCCTCCTGTTCGAGTAACGCGCTCGCTGCGAGGGCGTGGACCACCGTTTCGCCGCACGCGATGAAGGCGACGGCGTAGTTGTCTCGCTCCGGCGTTAACGGAATGGCCTTGCCAATCTCGAAACGCGTCTCCGGCGCGTGCAATGTGGGCATTGGCCGCTTGCCGAAGCGGATGTAGAGGGGCCGGGGATGATGCAGCGCCGCGCGAATCGCCTCCCGGGTCTCGAAATTATCCGCCGGTACGACGATGTCAAGGTTGTGAATCGCTTGCAGCGCGGCGAGATCGTGCAGGGAGTGGTGCGTACTGCCCAACGCGCCGTAACTCACCCCCGCGCTGATGCCGATGAGTTTCACGGGCCGGTCGGAGTAGGCCACGTCGTTCTTGATTTGTTCCAGGGCGCGCGCGGTGAGGAAACAGGCCGGGGAAACGGCGAACACGTGCTTGCCGGCCGCCGCCAATCCCGCCGCGACGCCCACCAGGTTTTGTTCGGCAATGCCCATTTCGATCAACTGCTCCGGGAACTGCTGCCCAAACGGGCCTAACTTTCCCGATCCCCGCGAGTCGCTCGTGAGCACGAGCAGGTCACGGTGTTGCGCCGCCAACGCGCCGAGCGTCTCGGCGAAGACGTCCAGGTTGGCTTTAGCAGGTGGCAGATTCATCATATTCATACATCCTCTTCCAGGCTTCTTCGGTTTCAGCAAGTTCTTGCAGTGCCGCGTCGTATTCGGCGGCGGTCGGTACGCGGTGGTGCCAGCCGGCGTTATCCTCGATAAAACTCACGCCCTTCCCCTTGACGGTGCGCGCCAACACCAGATTGGGCTTGCCGGCCGCGAAGGGCAGCGCGTCGAACAACGTCACCAACGCGGCGATGTCGTGGCCGTTCACCTCACGCACGGCGCAACCGAACGCGGTGAATTTGTCGGCCAACGGCTCCAGCGCCATCACCTTTTCGGTGCGTCCGCTGATTTGCAGCGTGTTGCGATCCACGATAATGACGAGATTATCCAGCCGGTAGTGCGCCGCGCTCATCGTCGCTTCCCACACCGAGCCTTCGGCCAGTTCGCCATCGCCCATCAGGGCAAAGACGCGGTGGGGCCGCCCGTCCAGTTTGGCCGCCAGCGCCATGCCCACGGCGACGGCGAGGCCGTGGCCGAGCGCGCCGGTGTTTTGCTCGACGCCCGGCACAGCGCGCGTGGGATGCCCGCTCCAAGCCGAGCCGAACTTCTCCATCGTCTCCAATGCGGAAACTGGAAAGAAGCCCTGGTCCGCCAGCACGGCGTAGAGCGCCTCGACCGAGTGTCCCTTGCTGTGGACATAGCGATCCCGGTCTGTGCGGGTGAAATTGTCGGGCGTGATATCCATCACGTGGTTGTAGAGGACGTTGAGTATGTCCATGCACGATAAGCTACCGCCGGTGTGACCGGCCTTAGCCGTGTAAATCATCGTGAGGACCATGCGGCGGTACAAAATGGATTTGTACCGCAACAGGGCAATCTCATCTGTTAGCGTATTCGTCAGTTCTGTCATTGCATAAATCCTCGTCTATTGATAATTGTTCAATCCTACACGACCGACCGCTTCGCCGCCGAGTGGTTGGCGCAGGCGTGACGCCGGTAGTCGAGTCGTCGTTAGTCGAGTCGTCGTTAGTCGAGTCGTCGTTTTCGTCCATCGAGATGAATCTGCTCAATCTGCTGATGGGAGGAAGACCACCTTGAGCGCCTGCCCGTCCAACGCCAGTTGCACACCCGCGCGGAAGTCGGCCAGCGGGAAGCGGTGCGTCACGAGCTTGTCGGCAGGGATGCGCCTCGAGGCGAGCAGGTCGAGCGCGATGCGCTGGTGACGCGGCGCAAACGTCGTCGTCCCGATGATGTGCAGCGCGTTGTAATGGACGAGGTTCAGGTCCACGCCGGGCTTGCGCTGTTCTGTGGGCAGCCCACCGAAGATGAGGATGCGCCCGCCCTTGCGCGCCATCTCCACCGCCTGGACGGAGGCCGACGGCGCCGGCGTCGCCGTGATGATGACGTCCGCGCCCTTATTCTGGGTCAGACGACGCACCTCGGCTACGAGATCAACCTTCGCCGCGTTGATCGTCGCATCTGGCTCGAACGCCTCCGCCAGCGCCAGCCGCTCGTCCACGATGTCGGCGACGAAGACGCGCTTCGCCCCCCGCGCCCGCGCCAGGCTGACGTGCGTGCAGCCAATCGGCCCCGTCCCGATGACGACGACGGTATCGCTCAGGCCCACCTGCCCCTTCTCCTGCGCGTGGACGCACGACGAGACCGGCTCGGAGATCGCCGCGAACGCCGGATCGAGGCCCTCCGGCGCGCGGAGAATCGTCCCCAGGCGCAGACACGCCTCCGGGATAGCGACGTAGTCCGCGAAGCCGCCGGGCCACGCCTGCGCGATCTCGCGGTAGTTTTCGCACTGCTCGTGCCGTCCTTCGACGCAGAAATCGCACACGCCGCAGTACGCCAGCGGCCCCACCGCCAGCCGGTCGCCCACGTGCCACGGGCCATCGTAGTCTTTGCCCAGGGCCACCACATCGCCGCAAATCTCGTGCCCAACGATCCACGGGAGCGTTACCCGGTGATGCCCGCTGCGCAGTGTGCGCAGATCGGAGCCGCACAGGCCGCACGCCAGCACCTTGAGCAGCAGCCCGCCGGCCTCCGGCTGTGGGACGGGCGCTTCTTCCACCGCGAACTCCATTGGCGCGCGGATGATGACGGCGTTCATTGTATTGACCATTTATCGTCTCCAAATTATAATGGTGATGTAAGGTTTATGGTAAGGAGAATACCTATGACAGTGCAAACTTTATCCCTTCAGTTACCGAGCAGGCTTTATGATATGCTCACCGAACGTGCTGCGAAACGCGAACAAACTCCCGCACGTTTTGTAGAGACTCTGTTGACCGAACTTATTCTCCCTTCACATCCTTACGTTGAAGTCGTTGAGAGCCGCAGCGGACCACGTCCTGTTGTGAAGGGAACACGTATCGGCGTGGATGTTATCATTGGTTATATCCGGGCCGGCTACAGTCCCGACAATCTTGTAAATGACTTCTTCCCCCATTTGACGCTTGCGCAGATTTATGACGCACTAAGCTACTATGAAGACCATCGCGCTGTTATAGATGCGGCAATGGAAACGCATACTCCCGAAGCCTGGCAACAACGGCTGACACAAAGGCTTGGTAAAGCCGCCGCTGCGCAATTATTCGGCAATTGATATGACCACCGACATCAAGCTACTCCTTGATGAAGATGTATGGATAGGTCTTGCCGCTGCACTCCGCCAAGCAGGCTATGATGCTATATCAGTCAACGAACTGGAGCGCAAAGCCTTCTCGGATGAAGAACAAATGGCCGCTGCTGTTGCTGAAGGTCGCGCTATTTTGACACACAACATCCAGGATTTTGCGCCGCTGGCCGAAGTTTATTTCAAGCAAGACATCAAACATTACGGCATTATCGTGGCGCAACAACTTGAAAAAGGCGTGTTGTTGCGCCGTACCTTAGCTTTGCTCGAAACGCTGACCTGCGAAAAACTCGCTAACACCGTTCGTTTTGTTTAACCAACTTCACGCCATCCCCAACACCGCATCCTGCATCTGCCGCAACTTGTGTACAAACTTCCCCGTATCCGGCGCGAAATTCTCCGCCGTGAACATCTCCCCCTTGGCGATAGGCCGCGTCACCTTGCCACCCGGCGTGACGCCCAACGGGATCGCCTGCTGCGCGCGCGCCTCCTCGTAGATGTAGACGCGCCCCAGGTAGTCGGCGCAACCGATCTCGCCGACCACGTCGCCGGGCCGCAGGTCGCGCTTGGCGATAGGGACGACTTCGGAGACCAGCCGCGTCGAGGCGACCGTGCGCTCGCCGTACAGCGCGGCTTCCACAATCGCCAGCGGCGTCTCGATGTTGCACAGGTGATAGGGACGCAGCAGCAGGTAGTACGGCCCCGGCCCCATCCCCACGAAGCGCATATCCGTGTGGACGCGCTCATCCTGCGAGGTGACAATGGCGAAGACGCCCGGCGCGATTTTGCCGGTGCTATACTCCACGCAGCCGCGCCGGCTGAAGATGCCGCCATCCGCTTGCGGGACGAAGGTTTTGGCTAAATCGGGAATCTCCACTTTCGGCCCGTGCATCCCCGGCACATCCGGGACGAATCCTGTCGCATTGGAGACCGCCGCCATCTCCACCATCGTCTTGCTGCCATCCTTGAACGCCGACAGCATCTTGGGGTTCATCCCCTTGCTCAGCGCCTCGTCGTGGTATTTGTCGGGCGTGGCGTCGAAGTCAATGGTGTTGTTCTTGCCCTTGCCCAGGCAGACGACCTCGAAGCCGAGCGCGCGGTTTTCGTTGAACAGCATCTTGCAGACGCCCGGCTCGTCGCCGGAAGCCACGGTGTAGACACAGCCGGCCTGTTGCGCCAGACGGTGCAGGATCGGGCCGACGGTCACATCGGTCTCGACGTTGAGCATGACGACGTGTATGCTGTGTTCGATGCACGTCCAGGCGACGCGCGCGCCGATTTCGGTGAGGCCGGTCGCTTCGACGACGGCCCCCGGCGATGCTAATTGCGCCAGCAGCCGCGCGGGGTCTATGCCGATCTCGTCCAGCATCGCGGTATCGAAATGCCCTTCGCGCAGGTTGTACGCTCGATGCACCGGCGCGCCGTCCGCATCCACCATCACCAGCGAGGGCAGCGCCGCCGAAGCCGCGATCCCGCGAATCTCCGCCGGTCTGATCGCCGCTTCCGCAATCACGGCCTTGATCAACCGGCAGGCAATCTCCCAATACAGATTCGCGTCGTGCTCCGACCAACCTGGATGTTCGTGAATGAGCGGATACTCCTCGAACGCAAACCCCAACACCGCGCACGCCTCGTCAATCACACGCGCCTTCGCCCCGCCTGTGCCGTAATCTATGCCAAGCAAATAAGCTGTCATACGTCCTACACAGAGTATAAACCACGAATCTGCACGAATATTCACGAATAGTAGAGAAAGATTAGTGAGAATTCGTGTAGATTCGTGGTGGAATTTTTTGTCGCTCGGATTTGCTGCCTGTCACGCGACTAAACGCCGCGCATTTTCCTTGTCTGTCACCAGCACGTTGATCAGCTTACCGCGCAGCGCGGCGCGAATCACCTCGAATTTCTCCGCGCCGCCGGCCACGCCGATGACGCGCGGAATGGCAGCGATCTGTTCCAGGTTGAGGCCGATGATACGGTCATTGATCGCGTGAGGAATGGCATACCCGTCCGCGTCGAAAAAGCGCAGGCCAATGTCGCCCACCGCGCCGAGCGCCTGCAATGCTGCAAATTCTGCTTTAGTGAGGATGTTGGACTGCATCACCACCGAGTTGACGGTTGGCCGCCCGATGCCTACCAGCGCAATATCCGCCTGCGCTGCCAGCGTCAACGTATCAGCAATCTGCGCGTCCGCCAACAATGCGGCGCGCACCTCCGGGCTGGCGACAATGCCCGGCGCAGCCAACACACGCGCCTTCGCCCCAAACGTCTGCGCTGCGCGATGCACCAGGTCGGCCCCGTATACGTCCGCTTCAGGATGCCCCAGGCCGCCGAGTATCTGCACGACGCGCATCTCCGGCCAATTATTGGCGGGCAGCGCGGCGACGGTCGAAAGCAGTGTGTTGCCCCACGTCAGGCCGAGCGTCTCGTGGCCTTGCAAACTGCGGACCAGACAACTCGCGGCGGCAAGGCCCAATGCCTGGCGCAGCGCCTGAGCATCGTCTTGAGCAGGCACGACAATTGCCTCATCAAGCGTGTAGCGCCTTTCCAATTCGTGTTCTAGCTCCACATACGATCCTGGCGGCGTGGCAATGCCGATCTGGATGATGTGCTGTTCGCGGGCCTGACTGAGAAGTCGGGAGACCTTGATCCGTGACAGGCCAAACCGCTGCCCGATGACTTGTTGCGTCAATCCATCTTCATAGTAGGCTTTGGCGACTTTGCAGAGCAGCTTTTGGATTTCGGGATCGCTTTGCATAATATCTCCTGGTGTGATGTTCATTTGAACAGAACTGAACAAATGAACACATATATCATACCCGGTTTTTGTATGTCTGTCAACAGGGAAAATGAAAGAAATCTGAGTTTTGCGAAACAACACCATATTGACTTGTGACCAGTGCGTTTATAATGACCTTGCGGTAAACGCCGATTCAAGGACAGCGAGCATACATAAAAGGGGGATGAATCTTTGACAGCTTTTGGGACGCACGCACTTCCGGCGAATCCACTGCGCGTTGCGGCTGTACAAATGGAGAGCCGGGCCGGGGACAAGGACGTAAACTTCGGCAAAATCGAAGCTTTTGTGGCGCAAGCTGCCGTCCAGGGCGTCGAGCTGATCGTCTTCCCGGAATGTTGCATCACCGGCTACTGGTTTGTACGCAACCTAACGCCACAACAGTTGGAAAGCCTCGCCGAGCCGATTCCTGATGGTGCGAGCACCGAACGTCTCAAGGCGCTGGCGGCGCAGTACAACATTGCCATCGGTGCCGGTTTGGTCGAGGCTGCTGAAACCGGGTTTTACAACAGCTACGTCGTGGCGTTGCCTGATGGCGCGACGCACCGTCACCGCAAAATCCAGGCGTTCGAGCACCCGTTGATCCACAACGGGACGGACTACACGGTCTTCGACACGCCCTGGGGATGGCGCGTGGGCGTGTTGATCTGCTACGACAACAACGTGAACGAGAACGGGCGGATGACGGCGCTGCTCGGGTCCGACGTCATCCTAGCGCCGCACCAGACCGGCGGCTGTCGCACCAAAAATCCGCATTTGATGGGCCTGATTGACCGTCGCCTGTGGGACAACCGTTACAGCGATCCGCAGGCTATCGAGCAGGAGTTCCTGGGCGACAAGGGGCGCGGGTGGTTGATGCGTTGGCTGCCCAGCCGGGCGCACGATAACGGCGTCTTCCTGGTCTTTGCGAACGGTGTCGGCGTGGACGATGACGAAATCCGCACGGGCAACGCGATGGTGCTCGATCCGTATGGCCGTATCCTCGTCGAGACCTGGGCGGTGGATGATGCAATGGTCGTAAGCGATTTGGACAATAGCCTGCTCGAACATGCCACCGGGCGGGCGTGGATCGCCGCGCGCCGGCCTGAAATGTACGGGCTGCTGACTCAACGCACGGACCTGGAGCGCGACACGCGCGAGCTGAAATTCGATGAATGACGAAGAACGACAAACGGCGTCACACATCCGGTTGAGCATCGGCTCCGCGGTGAGCCTGGGACTGCGCACGGCGAAGATGGAGGCTGCCCCCACGACGCTCTACGCTCTGCTCGGCGAGACGTGCCTGGGCGCGTGTCGCTTCTGCACGCAGGCCCGCCGCAGCGACGCGGATCGCCAATTGCTGTCGCGCGTGATCTGGCCTGAATTCGAGCTGCCTGCTGTGCTCGAAAGCCTCCAGGCGGATGATGGCGTCCGGCGGGTGTGTATCCAGACGTTGCTCTATCCCGA
>DAOUAQ010000100.1:0-11381 GCA_034433375.1 Anaerolineae bacterium
TGTCAAGACAATAATAAACAAGACAGATTATGGAAAATCAGCAATCTCTCGGGGAAAGACTGCGGGATTTACGTCGAGCGCGTAACGAGCCTCTACGTATCGTTGCGGCAGCCATTGAAGTTGATTCTAGCCTGTTAAGTAAAATCGAACATGGCGACAGGTTGCCAACAGATCAACAGTTACAAAAACTTGCCTGGTATTTCGATATCCCTTTGGAAGAACTTGTAGCACATGCCATTGCTGAAAAAATCGTTATGAGTTATACATCCAATCCCGCTACCCTGCAAGCCTTAAGAATCGCCGAGGCGCGAATCAACGCTTATTTAGGGAATGACCATGAGTGACCACCCGACGTTCATACGCGACAAGGTAAATTTGCATCTTCAAGATGTGCTGGCAGGCGTGCGCGATTTACCAGACAACTCATTCGACTTAGCTATCGCAGATCCACCTTATGGCGCTTCAACCCAAGCCACGTGGAAATTGGAGAATGGGCACGCGCTCGAAGGCTTTGGCGGCCCCTGGAAATTGGCCTCACACGATTGGGATATATTCAACGGCCTCGACGGTTTTGCGTTTACCATTTCCTGGCTCAATGAGTTGAAACGTTTGGTCAAACCCACCGGTTCCATCTGGATACATTCGACTTATCACAATTCAGGCATCGTCAATGTGGCCTGTCAAATCCTGGGACTGGAAATCATCAATGAGGTAGTGTGGTATAAGCGCAATGCATTTCCCAATTTGTCAGGACGTCGCTTGACGGCCAGCCACGAAACTATCTTGTGGGTACATACCGGGCGAGATACGCGCGACTATTTTTTCAATTATGAAGAAGTCAAAGCAGCCGCTTTCAAGGAAGACAGCCTGAAAGAACCCGGCAAACAATTACGCACGGTATGGGACATACCAAACAACAAAAAGTCTGATGAATTGGAATTTGGCAAACACCCCACCCAAAAGCCCTTACGGCTGATTGAAAGGCTGTTGCTCATCTCCGCTTTACGTGGGGGCCGACTACTGATACCTTTTCTAGGTTCAGGAACCGATGTGATTGCCGGATTGGAATACGACATGGATTGTGTAGGGTATGAGGTCGAGCAAGAGTACTTTGATTTAGCCTGCCAACGCATCACGGCCTACCTGAAAACAAGAGCACAGAGTTTGCAAATGGAGTTGTTTTGATGCAGAGATGTTTCCAAAGCCTTGACCCTGTAATCAAATGGTCGGGCAGCAAACGCAAAATAGCGCCGCTCCTGGCTTGTTTATTGCCAGAGGCGAAGTGTTACTTTGAACCTTTTGTAGGCAGCGGCGCTATGTTGCCATTCAGGCCCAGTGAACCTGGCGTGGCTGGCGACGTGATTCCTGAACTTGTCCAGCTATGGATAGCCATTCGAGATGAGCCGGAACGCACTATCCAAGAATACAATCGGCGTTGGCAGAAATTGCAATCTGAAGGCTACACAGCTTATTATCAGATACGAGATTCATTCAACGTCACCCGCAATCCCCACGATTTTCTTTTTTTAAGTCGAACTTGTGTCAATGGCTTGATTCGATTCAACAAAAATGGCGATTTCAACAACTCATTACACCATACGCGCCCTGGAATTGCGCCAGAACGCCTGGCAACCCTTATCCATCAATGGAGTCATTACACCCAAAACATTACATTTGTAACTGGCGATTATCGTCAGACGCTTGAAAATGCCCAAACAGGTGATTTCGCGTTTTTAGATCCGCCTTACAACGGCACAAAAGGCAGATATATTCCAATGGACTTTGATTTTGAGGAGTTTTATCTCGAATTGGGGCGATTGAATCGCGTTGGCGTCAAATGGATCCTGACATTTGACGGTAAGGCCGGTGACAGGGCATACGAGTCGCCTGTTCCACCTGACTTGTACACAACCAAGATAGAACTACCGACCGGCAATTCTCCTTTCACAAAACTAATGAGAACCAGCCTTGACCCGGTCATAGAGTCAGTGTACCTTAATTTTGAGCCGCCCGCCGAAACGTTGCGCCAGGTGATGTATGCTGGGCAACAGAAACTCAGCTTTCGAACTGACCAACATATGGAGCAAAGCCGTTTGTTCAACTGAGTCAAACTCAACTGCCATCACAAAATCGAACTGACACTTTTCCAGATACAGCAGCAAATCGTGTTCCCCTGTCCAACAAAAAGCGCCACCCGACATGATAAGCGCATTGGACACTGGCAAATTGGCGGCTTGCCACAACCGCCACGCTGAATTGGGTGCTTTTGCAGTAACAGGAGGTATCTCCAACAGTTTTCCTACATAGGCTTTCAGATTCGAGCCCAAGTTAGTTTGTATTTTTGCCGGCACATCTTTCGACTCGATTGCCAGCAAGATAGTCCCTTTCTCGGTGAAATCCAGTTGAATCACATGGTCAGGTCGTTTGCCGCCAATTGCCGAAACTCGCGGCAAAGAAGTCCAGCGATACTCGACCCCTGCGCGAAAATCCATCACCGATAATCCGCTCCAGTCGCCGCCAGGTGGATTGCACATAGCTTCAAAGATTCCCGCTTCTACCCCTGTAGAAAACAGCAAATGGATAACTGTATCCACATCATATTCAGAGAAATTTATCGCCGACGAGGCCATTGGGAAACGAATTGTGTCTCGATTCTGTTTACGCACAGGGGTAAGCAACAAGGTTAGCGGGATATTCGTCAACGTTGGACTATCAACGATAACCGCGTCGCTCAAGTGCAGCACGGCTTCCCACAATCCGTTCTGTTGAGCAAGTTGTTCTGCATTTTCTCGTAACATTGCCCACATTTCCGGTTTGGCCGGGCCAGAAACGATAGAGAGAATCTCGATTTCATCGCCGAACAGCATTCTCGCCAGTGGGACAAGTCCCCTATCGGGCCGCGAGTCGTCCCCTCTGGGTTTGAAACCCGTAATCCACACGATAAGCAGCGGCGCATCAGAATCCAACCATCGGACAAATTCGGCGTCAAGCGAGTTCCCGTACAGATGTGATATTCTTGTGGCCAGTTCTCGGCGCTCAACACCTGGAATCAGACAAATCGGGATATCAGAGGCCCCCACAGAAACAACCGGGAGAGATGCGAACAGCTCAGTGAGGTTTTGAAAAGTTTCTGTAGTTTGGACCTTGCTCGCTCTTTTCTTTTGCCACCTAGACTGTCTGTTGGTCAACCAGGCAACTTTGTGCGCGCCAGTGTCCAGCGTTAGAAACTCTGCCCACTCATCACCGCGTAGCGTATCTTCCCGCTTTCGACTCTCAGCCAGGATATTCACAACTGCGATAGCTTTGCGGAATAAAACCGCCTGAGAGTCGCATGGTAGATGACTTTCGAGAACACATCTGACCACATGGCAAGCATCTTCGACACCAACCATCTGCTCAAACTGAGCGCCAATACTCTCAGAACAGGAAGGACTGAGCGCATAGACAGGCAAACACAACACCTGATACGCTTCACTAGCAGTCAAATATGAAAATGGCACAATCGGATTTGGGAAGCGCGGCGCTTTCACAATGCGATTTTCTCCCAACTCAACGCCGCCGACTTCTGTGAAATAAAGATAAGGCACCCCGGCAACAGCGCAAGCCAAAGCTCTGCCATTACGTTGCCAGGCGTTGTTACCGGCAGGCAAAGCACTCGAGAACTCTACAGCTAACAGAATCTCCTCACTACACTCATTCTCGCCTTCCACAATCTTGGTAATGACTATATCGGTCGCTTCGCGCAAAGGCGCGCCGTGAGATCGAAAAATGTCCTGTATATTGACACCCCATCGCCCATGCCCTGGCAATAGCTCCACATCGAATAGAAGCGCACCTTCAGCAAAGATTTCGTATCGCGGCATATAGGGAGGACCGACCACATATCGAAGAACGGCAGAATATGAATCGGCAATCAGATGCAATCCGCGTTCACATTCAATGATGTTATCGCCATGAATTCGTAAAAATACAGGTCCCGGTTTTGTTTGCGGTAGATTCATTTATGCTTCTCCCGATGCCCCACATCTTGTTCTATGGAGTTCTCTTCTGCCGACTCTGTCCAAAATTCAATCTGCCCTTACATAATCGAGATACTGGTTCACAACCCTGAACCCAACCGACTCATAGAGATTGCGCGCCGCCGTATTCGAAATGCCGGTCGAGACACACACGCGATTCATGCCGTGCGCCTTCATCCGGCGCAGGCCTTCGAGAAGCACAGCGCGCGTAAGGCCACGCCGCCGGTATTCTGGAATCGCGCCGACCGGCCCGAAGTCGCCGATGCGGTTGATCGGGTCGATCCAGCCGTTGACATAGGCAGCGATGACGCCATCCGGCGCGACAGCGACGATGTCGAGATCCCGGTGGTAGCCGGGCAGTCGCATGAAGTAGGCGTAGTCGTCGTCGGTGATATTGCCGACAGTCCACGGCAGCCACACGTCGCGTTGACCCGCGGCCCGGTTGGAGATTTCATCCGCCGCCACAGCGCGAACTTCGTAACCGGCAGGCAGTGTCACATCGGGAATCGGCTCATCCAGCGAGCGCAGCATGTTCACCTCGGCGAAATCGCCACAGTACTGGAACCCGTGTTGCTTCAGGAAGGCGATACGTCTCGCGTTATCTTGCCGCGCGCCGGAGACGAGATTGCCGCCCCAAAGTTTCGCGTCACGCTGGCGAAGGTCGGCGAGCCGCGTCTCGATCCACGCCCACGCCTCATCCTCGATGCCGGACCATTCATACGCCGGCAAAATCTGCCAGTTGAAAGCCGGGTCCTCGCCCATCATCGCATAGCCGACCAGCTTGCCCGCGTCAGCGTGCCAAAGACGAATGTGCTCTTGCGGGTTCAGGTGGCACGCCACCATGAAGAAGTCGAACAGCATTTCGCCGACGTGCGCGTAGCGCCAATCGCTGGTCTGCGCGCGCGCCGCCATCAGCAGATTCAGCATGTCCAACAGGTCGTGTTCAGTTTCATAAAGGCGGGAGATCAGTTTCATGGTGTTCTCAGTTCCAAAAGATCCCACCGGTTTCCGTAGAGGTCTACGAAAACGGCGACCGTGCCATACGATTCCGCGCGCGGTTCTTCGGTGAACTGAAGACCGCGCGCCCGCAGCGCGTGATAGTCGCGCCAGAAGTCGTCTGTGCGCAAGAACAGGAACACGCGCCCGCCGGTTTGATCGCCGATGCGGGCGGCTTGCTCAGGCGTCGTCGCTTTGGCGAGCAGCAGACACGTTCCGGCAGCTCCCGGCGGGGCGACGAGCACCCAACGCTTGCCGCCGCCCAGCGCGGTGTCTTCGATCAGGTCGAAGCCGAGGACGCCGGTGTAAAAGACAAGCGCTTCGTCGTAGTCCCGCACGAGAAGCGCAACGTAGCCGATTTTTTGGTTCATCCACCCAATGCTGCTCGCGCCTTTTCAATCTGCGCCTTGACCGCCGCCGTCGCCGTACCGCCGGGCACGGAACGCTGCTCGACGGCGCGGCGGAAGTTAAGGACGGCATACACAGCGCCGCCGAAGTGCGGGGAGAGGGCGCGATAGTCGTCCACGGTGAGGTCGCGCAGACCGCAGCCCCGCTCTCCGGCAAGCCGCACGGCCTGCCCGACGATGTGATGTCCCTGGCGGAACGGCAATCCCTGACGCACCAGGTAATCCGCCAGTTCCGTCGCCAGCAGGTCGTCGCGTAGCGCGGACGCCATCCGCTCCGGGTGGATGCGCAGTGTGGCGATGACGCCGGCCACCACCGGCAATTCGAGTTCCAGCGTGTCCAGCGTGTCGAAGAGCGGCTCTTTGTCCTCCTGCAAGTCCTTATCGTAGGAACTCGGCAAGCCTTTGAGCGTCGTCAGCAACGCCACGAGGTTGCCCACCACGCGCCCGGTCTTGCCGCGCGCCAGTTCCAACGAGTCGGGGTTCTTCTTCTGCGGCATGATGCTGGAACCGGTGCTGTAGGCGTCGTCGAGTTCCACGAAGCCGAATTCCGCCGTCGCGTAGAGGATGAGGTCTTCGGCGAGACGGCTGAGATGCGTTTGCAGCAGCGCGGCCCAGAAGAGCGTCTCGGCGACGAAATCCCGGTCGGGGACAGCGTCGAGGCTGTTCTCGCTGATACGATCAAAACCCAGGTCGGCGGCAAGCGCCGCGCGGTCTATGCCGAAGGTGTTGCCCGCCAGCGCCGCGCCGCCCAATGGCATCACGGAGACGCGCCTGGTCAGGTCGTCCAGCCGCTCGACATCGCGCTGGAGCATCCAGAAGAAGCTCATCAGCCAGTGGGAGAACAGAATCGGCTGCGCGGGTTGCAGATGTGTGTAGCCGGGCATGATCACGTCGAGGTGCGCTTCGGCTTTATCCACAATGGCACGCTGCAACGCCTGGACGTGCTCGCGCAGTACGGGAATCTGCGCGAGCAGGTACAGCCGGATGTCCGTCGCCACCTGGTCGTTGCGGCTGCGGCCTGTGTGCAGCTTGCCCGCCGCCTCGCCGATCAACTCGCCCAGACGGCGCTCGACGGCGGTGTGGATGTCCTCATCGGAGGGCAAAACGGCGAAGGTTCCGGCGTCGAATTCGGCCTTGACCGCTTCGAGGCCGTCCACAATCGCCGTCACTTCGTCCGCCGTGAGGATGCCCACGCTCTCCAGCGCGCGCGCGTAGGCGACGCTGCCGGCGATGTCCGCCGCGTACAGCCGCCAATCGAAGCCGATAGAGGCGTTGAAGCGCTCCAGAAGCGCGTCGGTCGCCTTGTCGAAACGTCCGCCCCAGAGTTTGCTCATCCTATATTTTCTCCTTACGGCGTGGAATGGAAACGACGAATTCGCTGCCTTCGATGAACAATTCCGGTTCCGCGCTTGTGGCTGCGCGAATCTGCTGAATGGAACGGTAAACGCCAGAGCCCACACCTGTCACCAAACCATAACGGCGAAACAGGGTGTAAATCATCGGGTTGCGCAAAACGTGCGCCCCACCCAAACGGATCGTCTCGATTTTTACGTTGTTGGGTAACCCACCAGGCGTGCGGATTTGTACGCGGTTATCGAAGACGAACACACGCACGGGAGAGGCGAATGTATAATCCCGATGCGCCAGCGCATTCACCAGCAATTCCCGCAGAGCGTCTAAGGGCAATTCAGGACGCGCTTCTGGCTCAAGGCGTTCAATAAAGTGCGGTGTGGGCAGATGAATCTCCAAAAAGCGCATCGCGCCTTCCAATATATCGGGCAAACGCCCAACTATGTTCTTCACATCGGAAGGCGGGGCCGTGAGATCATTTCCCGGCATCCTGGCCGCGACGATATGCGCTGTAGGCAGAAACTTTTGTGGGTCGCGCCCAAAAAACAGCAGCGCGGCAACCGTTGGATGAACTTCCTGCTCCACTGGTTTTATCAAGCTCAAGTTCGCCAGTAACGTTTCATAGCCAATTTCGAAATCTTCCACGGAACGCTGATAGGCTCGGCGCAAGTAATCCTCGAAAGCATAACGATCCAAATCTTTCAAAGTGGCGCGGGTGAGTACCGTTTCATCGTAATGCAAGCTATCGGCGGCCTGGAACAAGCGTAACAATTCTTGCCGTGTCGCTCGCCTGCGCCCTGACGCCGTGCGGATGAAATAATCGCCTCGATTCGTGCGATAAGGACGCAAGTCACCTTGAGGGATGTTGACCACGACGACGGTATGCCCGTCGGGCGTTGTCACAACTTCTTGCCGTATCGTCAAGGGCGGCTCGCTATTTTGGTAGGCGATCTGATCAACACGCTGCATCGCCCGGTCACTATCCGCAACGCCGACAATTTCGCCGGCATCATTCACGCCAAGCAATAACACGCCTCCCGCGCTATTAGCAAACGCGACTAACGCTGCGGCCACATCATCTGCAGGCAACGGCCAGGTTTTGAATTCGACATAAAGGTTTTCACCATCCTGAATATGGCGTTGCAATCCTTCCAGGTCCATAACAGCGCCTCCTTGACTAAGATTGGATTTAACGGATAGAACGGAAAAATCCGTTCAAATCCGCTAAATCCGTTGACACTCAATCCCGCTTGAACACACCAAAGTCCGGCTGCTCGTAGCCGGATTTACCCAGGCCCTCGATGTCGAGCAGCGCCTTCACCTTGAGCGGCAGGCCGAAGAGGTGGATGAAGCCCTCGGCGTCGCTCTGCTGGTAGACGTCGTCCTGCCCGAAGGTGGCGTAATCCTCGCGGTAGAGCGAGTACGGCGACTTGCGCCCGACGACAGCGCAACTGCCCTTGTAGAGCTTGAGACGCACGCTGCCGGTGACGTTCTGCATCAGGCTGTCCACGAACGCATCCAGCGCCGCGCGCAGCGGGGTGAACCACTGCCCGTAGTACACCATCTCCGCGTACTTCTCGGCGACCACGTCCTTGTAGTGCAGCGATTCGCGGTCGAGGCACAGCGTCTCCAGCGCGCGCAGGGCCGCGTAGAGGATCGTGCCGCCGGGCGTCTCGTAGACGCCGCGCGATTTGATGCCCACCAGCCGGTTCTCCACCATATCCAGCCGCCCCACCCCGTGCGCGCCGCCGAGTTTGTTGAGCCGCGTGACCAGTTCCACCGGGCCGTGCGAGACGCCATCCAGACGCACCGGGATGCCGGACTTGAAATCGATCTCGATGTAGAGCGGTTTATCCGGGGCTTTTTCCGGCGCGACGGTCAACTGGAACATCGCTTCTTCTGGCTCCAGCCACGGGTTTTCCAGGATGTGGCCTTCGTGACTGAGGTGCCAGATATTGCGGTCGCGGCTGTAGACGGACTTGCCCGTCGAGGTGACGGGGACGCCGTGCGCGGTCGCGTAGGCTAGCGCATCCTCCCGCGAGCGGATATCCCACTCGCGCCACGGGGCGATGACGGCGAGGCGCGGATTGAGCGCCATCACGCCCAACTCGAAGCGCACCTGGTCGTTGCCCTTGCCGGTCGCGCCGTGGGCGACGGCGTCCGCGCCTTCCAGTTCCGCGATCTCCACCATCCGCTTGGAGATGAGCGGGCGCGCGAACGACGTGCCGAGCAGGTATTGCCGCTCGTAGATCGCGCCGGCCCGCAGCGTGGGGAAGACGAAGTCGGTGACGAACTCGTTGCGCAGGTCTTCCACATAGGATTTCACCGCGCCGCTGACCTTCGCCTTCTCCGGCAGGCCGCTCAATTCCTCTTCCTGCCCCAAATCCGCGGTGAACGTGACCACCTCGCAGCCGTAGTTCTCGATCAGCCACGGCACAATACACGACGTATCCAGCCCCCCCGAATACGCCAAGATCACTTTGGAAACTTTTTTCTTTGTCATTTTCTCCTCTCCTCCATCAAAATAATGCAGCATAGGTATAACCTCAATAAAAGAGGGAGAAGTGGGGGTTTGGGGGTGGGTTACACCCACCCCCAAACCCCCACCCCCAGATTTCTGAGAAGATACCAACAAAAAACCCTGGCGTTGTCGCCAGGGTCGGTCTGGCAATTACGCCACCGTATCGGTGATCGGGAAACCCAACGATCCCAACTCCGGCACGTTCACCTGCATCACAATGCTATGCTCACCGGGTTCCAGCGCGCCAGGGACGTAGATCGTCATTACCGCGCCGTAGCCCACGTACAGCGACGACGCCCACGTGATCTCCGTCACCGGGCGAACCTTGCCGCTCAACTCGACGGTCGCGCCTTCCAACGGGCGCGATTCGCCATCCACCGTGAACTTGGTGATGCCGCTGATCGAACCTGAATCGATGAGGTTCTTCACCTGGAAGACGAAGCCCTCGCCCTGGTTCTTCAGGCTGCCGGCCACATACAACTTCTTCAACGCATCGGATGACATATTGTACATTGGATACCTCCTTGAGATAGTAATTGGTAATTGGTAACCGGTTACTGGTAACAGAGAGTATACGCAAGCGTGATGATTAGACAAGGCGCGCAGACTACAAAAGTCTCAGCACGTATTGCGCCTTGCAGACCTGCCGTTTGACGTACATACTGGCGCAAGCAAGCGCCTCGTGAGACTTTTGTAGTCTGGCTCATGCAACGGCCAAAAACTCCAGGGCGTGCGACAGTACGGCGACGCCGCGCCGGAATTCGGCGATGTCCAAATGCTCGTGCGGCGTGTGATCGAGCGACGAGTCGCCCGGCCCGTAAGCCACCATCGGGCACTCCCACACCGGGCCGACGGTGTTCATATCCGACGTGCCGGTCTTGAGTTTGAAGCGCGGCTTGCCGCCCTCAGCGCGGATCGCTTTGAGCAGCGCGCGCACCGGCGGCGTGTTCTTGTCGGACTGGTACGCGGGATCGCTGCCGCCGAAAGTCAGCTTTGCCGCGCTGGCCCAGGCTTCCATTTTCGCTTGCAGCGCATCGACGCCGAAATCCGGCGGAAGACGCGCCACGATCGTCATTTCCACGTAATCGTTCAGCCCGTCGCTGTAGGTGCGCAGGTCACGCAGCGCGGGATCGAGTGAGTTGAAGCGCCCTTTCTTGCCGTTCAACAGCGCATCCTGGTTGTAGGCGTAGGCAAAGCGGCGCAGACTGTTCCAGAAGTTGACGGCGTGCTCGGCCGGTCCGGCGAACTCGCCCGCGCTGTGCCCGCCGGGTTGCGCCAGGCTGTACTCCATCAGCAGGCGGCCCTTATAGCCGAGCGTGATGCAGTCCCACGCGCTCGGCTCGCCGATGAGGGCATAGGTCGGCGCGGGCATCGCCTCCGCCAGGTATTGCGATCCCCACCCGTGCGACTCCTCTTCCACCGCCCCGATGACGATGATGCGCGCGTCCGCCAGCTTAGGCGCGACCTGCGCCGTCGCCAGCACGAACGCCGCCAGCGGCCCTTTCGCATCCACCGCGCCGCGCCCGTAGAGCTTGTTCCCCTCCCACCGCACGGGGATGAAGCCGGACACGGTATCCATGTGCCCGAGCAGCACGATATGGCGATCCGCATCGGGATTGCCCACCGCGCCGACAACGTTCCCCGCCTCGTCGCGGTGTGTCACAAAGCCCAGCTTGCGCATCTGCGCGACGAGGTATTCGGCGAAGATGTCTTCTCCGCCGGAAGGGCTGGGAATGGCGAGGAGTTTTTCAAGGAATTCGAGGTCGTTCATAACAAGAGTTAATCCTCAGGAGCTAATGCTTCAAGCATAGTCGCGATGGTTTGCTTAAGATTGGGCAAATCTCGCTCAAGCGCTACCCACACTGCATTCACATCAATGGCGAAGTATTGATGTACCAGGATATTTCGCATCCCCATAATAGCCCGCCAGGGAATTTCGGGATACTGTCCACGCAAGTCTTCGGAAAGCGCACGACAAGCTTCACCGATGATTTGTAAATGCGAAATCATCCAATTTTGGATCAACTCATCCTGCTCAAAAGCGTCTCTACCGAGTTCGGCATACCGTTCAATACGCGCGATAGCTTC
>DAOUAQ010000101.1:0-14212 GCA_034433375.1 Anaerolineae bacterium
CTTTAGTTTCCGCTAAATAACGCAGAGGAAAAAGGTGGTAATGGGCTCAAAGTATGGTAATCTAGTTGTGTCAAACAAAAAAACCAGACCAAGAGGCCCATTACCATGATCGATTATACCATAAGCGTTTTGAGCACAGTGTTAGTCAGTCTGCCACTCGGTACCAACTTAGCACTTTTACATTTTATGTGGATGCTCGTGAGCGGTGCGCTCTTGCCGCACCGTGGCGCTATCTTTCCGGCCTTGAAGTCAACCGGTTTATCGGATGCCGCCACCCGGCGGGCCTGGGCCGCTTTGCGGAAGGGCGTGTGGCAAATCGCGCTGCTTGTGGGATTGTGGCGTGAATATGTCAAAGCGCTGCCGGACTGGCAACCGCGGTGCTACGAAGGGTATCGGCCGGTGATCGTGGATGTGACCGCGTTTTGGCGTCCTGCGTTGCAGAGTTGTCCGAGCCAACATTATCATCCCGCGGCCCAGCGGGCCTTACCGGCGATTATCTTCGGTATCTGCGGTGAAGTCGGGGAACTCAATGGGCAACGGCTAGCCTTGCCACGCGCCTTCGAGCGCGTGCATCCGGCAGAGCCCAGTGAAAAGGGACTGTGGGAAGCGCTGCTCAAACACACCCGCCGGGAACTGGCAGAGGATGAAATCCTGGTCGTGGATGCCGGGGTAAAGGTGGCCGCGCTGCACAAAGCGCAGATCAAGCAGTATGTCCTACGGCTGGCGGTCAATTTCACCGCGCGGCGTAACTTTCTGCCTGAAGCGCACAAAGGGCGTCCGTCCAAGTACGGCGCCTTGGTACGCCCGCTGCCGCGCAAGTACAAGGAGAAAACGCTGGCTGCTACTGCGCCCGACGCCACCGTTACATGGATGGAGAATGACCGTGAAATCCGCGCGGAGATCTGGCGGGGGTTGGTCTTGAACAAGACAATCCCCGATCCGGCGAATGAGACGTTCGACGTCTACGCCATCTATGACCCCGACTTCAAGGAACCCTGGCTGTTGGCGACCCCCGTCACGCTCAAACCACAGAGTGTGCGCGCTATCTATCGCGACCGTTGGCCAGTGGAACAGATCCCCCTCAGCGCCAAGCAGATGGTGGGCGCGCACCGCCAATTCGTCCATAACGCCGAGAGCGTCCAACGCCTGCCGGAACTGGCGCTCTTGGCTGGCTCCATTCTGAGCTTCCTGGCGGCCTCTTTTCCGCCCACGTCTACCGGTTTCTGGGACCGCGCTCCGAAGCGCACCCCAGGACGCTTCCGCCGGCTGCTGATGGGCCAGCCATTTCCCAAAGATGCTCCCATTTCCGGGCAATTTCGCAAAAAGGAGTCCGTGACCGCCCAGTTACCTAAAGGTATCCTGGCGCGACGGTCAAAAACGGGGATTGCAGCCGCTACTTAGCGGATTGCACAATAGAAAATCGTACTTTTGGTAAGGTTCTGATCCACCGGGAGCATTTCCCGGTAATTGGGTTTGTTCAAATTAGCGGAAACTAAAGTTTATACATTGTATTTCTCCTCGTCTACTGCCCGACGGCAATGCCGCAGAGCCTTTGTCTAACATTGTGATGGTCGCCAGCAATCGTTCTGGCGGATCCGTCTTACTCACAAAAGCATTGGCGCCGGTCGCCAACGCCGCGTTGCGCGTTTCGGACTGGCTGTTGAGCACGATAATGGCGACATCGGGCTGCGCCGCGCGGAGTGCCTTGAGGGCAGTATATCCCCCCGTTTTCGGCAAATTCCAGTCCAGGATGACCAGATCAAGCCGTCTTTTCGCAGCGCACCGCAGCACAGCTTCCCCGTCGCCGGCCTCGAAAATCTCTGAAGCTCCAGACTCCTGGTGCAATAACAGCCGCAGCGCCGAGCGCACCCGTGGTTCATCATCCGCTATCAGAATTCGCATGTTGTCTCGCTTGTGGACCAAGACGTAAGACGTAAAACGTAAGATTGTTCTATGCTTCGTGCAACACGTTTTACGTTTTACGCTTTACATAGTGCAAGTATAACGTGACTTGCTTATGTATACGCCCGACATTTGGTCAGAGTCGGGGTAGCTGTATGGTGGGTTTTTATCCTGGTCATCTGACCAGGATCACAAAAACTCCCAAGGCGTATAGCCTTGGGAGCACATCTGCACGCGCGGTGTTTTTACTTGAATAGATTGTTGTGGATGGCAATCGCCACAGCCTCGGTGCGGCTTTCTGCGCCGAGTTTGGACAGAATGTTGCTGACGTGAAATTTGATGGTGGAACGGCTCACGAACAGCTTGTCGGCGATTTCTGGATTGCTCAACCCATCCGCCATTAACTTCAGGATTTCCTTCTCGCGGTCGGTCAAATCATAGCCGACGCTCGCCGATTTATGCATGGCGGCCTGGATGAGCGCTTCGGCGGCTTCCGGCGCGAGGGTAGGGCGCCCGCTGTAGGCCGCGCGAATCGCGCCCGCCAGTTCATCGGCCGAGACGTTCTTCAGCAGATAGCCAATCGCGCCGGCTTGTAGCGCCCCCTGCACCAGTTCTTCCTCTTTGAAGCTGGTCAGCGCGATGACCTGGACGTTGGGATGCTGCGCCCGAATCACGCGCGTCGCGGCTGCGCCATCCATGCCGGGCATCACGAGATCCATCAAGATCACATCCGGCTGAAACTTATCGCACATGCGGAGGGCCTCCGCGCCGTTCGCCGCCGCGCCGACCATCTCCAGGTCGTCGTAGACCATAAGAAACGCGCTTAACCCGCTGCGCACGACGGCGTGATCGTCCACAATCAACACCCGGATGGGTTTCTCTTTAGGCATGGTCGCTCCTTTGCAGCGCGGCGATCTCCCGTTCCGCTTTACGCCGCCGCGCCGCGATAGACACAGCGAGGCCCACAGGCACCAGACAGAAAATGACATAAGCGACAACCAGGTAAATCGGCATTTCGTGTCCTCCTACAGATCACTGTGCCCGGCTTGCTCGTGTTGGAGCCGCAGGGTTGCCAATTGATCTTTCGTCTTTTCGAGCTGAATCCGCTGGCGCAGCAGCGTCACGTACATCAGCGTGAACGTCGCCAACGAGAACAGCAGCGTGGTGGTCATTTTGGCGGTGAGCGCCATCCCCTCGCCGGAGACGATCTGCGGGTGGATGGTGCGCCACCAGCGGATGGCGAACCACGACAGCGGCACGGTGACGAACGCGGCGATGCCGTACACCGCGGCAAAGCGCGCCTCGCGCTCCGGGCTGAGCACCGATCCGCGCAACATGATGTAGGCCACGTACAGCAGCCATTGCACCGCCGAGATGGTCAGGCGCGGCTCCCACGTCCAGTACGTCCCCCAGGCCGGTTTGGCCCACAGCATCCCCGTCACCAACGTCATCGTGATGAACACCAGCCCGATTTCGGCGGACGAGAATGCCAGGATGTCCCAGCGCCGATCGTTGGTGGCGAGGTAGACGGCGCCGCCCAGGAAGGTGATGAAGAAGCCGAAGAAGCCCACCCAGGCCGTGGCGACGTGGAAGTAGAAGATGCGCTGCACCTCACCCATCGTCGCCTCGCGCGGCGCGTAGAAAAAGACCATCCCAAACGCGACCAGGAACATAAGGATACTCAGTCCTGCTAATACACCGTTCACCAACCCCTTTTTCCTCATATCACCTCCGCAGAAATGGAACATTGGAACGTTCAAACGTTTCAACGTTCAAACGCTGCTGCTCCCCCCGCTCATTCTTCGATCACGTAGCCGAACGTGAGCAGCGCTACCGCGATAATCAGCAGGTTGTAGACCACCAAAATCTGCCCCCAACCACCAATCTCGGCCCAGGCCGCGCCATCGAGCAATGCGCCGGTCGCCTTCACGGCGGCGATGAGCAGCGGCGTCAGCAGCGGCAGCAGCAGGATCGGCAGCATCACCTCGCGGGCGCGCGTGTTCACGGCAATCGCCGCCAGCAGTGTGCCGACGGCGGCGTAGCCCACCGTCCCCAGGAGCGCCGTCAACAGCACCCCGCCGCGCAATAACGGCACGTCGAACATCACCATCGCCAGCGGGATCAACACGACTTCCACGGCGAGCATCAGCGCCAGGTTGCCGAGCGCCTTGCCGAAGAAGAGCGCCGCGCGATCCACCGGCGCCAGCAGCAGCCCCTCAATGCCGCCGGTTTGTTGCTCCCGCGCCATAGACCGGCTCAAACCTAATGTCCCGGCAAACGCAATCGTCGCCCACAGCACGCCCGGCGCGGCAGCCTGCGCCAGCGCCCCCCGCAAATCCAGCGCAAAGCTAAAAATCAGCATCGCCAGCACCGCAAAGACAAACATCGCGCTGAAAATCTCCCGCGTGTGCAATTCCGCCGCCAGGTCTTTGCCCACGATGGCCCAGACGTGGCGGAGGAAACCTGGAAGCTGGATGCTGGAAGCTGGATGCTCATTGCTGATGGCTGATGGCTGACGGCTGAAAGCTGATTGCTGACCACTGACTGCTCCCCCCCCCACCAACTCCCGGTACAGCGCCGGGAACGTGCTCGCGTCGGTGTGCGGGGCGTCGTAGACGATGCGGCCCCGGTTCAGGACGACGACGCGCCGGTTCAGCGTCACGTCGCTCTGCAGGTTGTGCGAGGTGAGTAGCAGCGTGCAGCCCTCGCCGGTCAGGTCGGCGAGCAGCGCGGTCAACGTGTCGGCGGCGAGCGGATCGAGGCCGGTGTAGGGTTCGTCCAGCAGCACCACGGCCGGCCGGTGCAACACTGCGCGCGCCACCGCCAACCGCTGCTGCATCCCGCGTGAGAACGTGCGGACGAGGTCGTGGCGACGCGCGGTCAATCCCACCCGCTCGAGCAATTCGTCAATGCGCGCCTGTGGTTCCGGGATGGCGTACATGCGCGCGTAGAACGCCAGATTTTGCTCGGCGGTGAGATCGTCGTACAGCAGCGTGCGGTGCGAGAGGAAGCCGATCCGCTGGCGCACGTCCGCGCCGGCCTTCGCGGGGTCCAACCCGGCGATGCGTACTGTGCCCGACGTGGGCCGCGCCAGCGTCGCCAGGATGCGCAGCAGCGTCGTCTTGCCCGCGCCGTTCGGCCCGCAGAGAACCACGCACTCGCCCGGCGCGACGCGCACATCCACGCCCGCCAAAGCCTGGCGCGGCCCGAAAGATTTGGTGAGCTGGCTGACGGCGATCATAGCTCCACCAGCGGGTGGTTAGGGCCTTTCCAGCAACGCATCGAGTTGTTCCGCTAACGTCTCACGCGAGATCGGCCCGATGTGGACGTAGGCTACCTGCCCATTCGGGGCGACGATAAATGTCTCCGGGATGCCGGTGATGCCGTATTGTTTGGCGATGCGGCTGCCGGCGTCCAGCCCTACCGGGTAGGTGGTGCCGTACTTGGTCAGCGCCTCGCGCACGGCGGCTTCATCGTCCTGGTACGCGACGCCGAGGAACGTCACGCCTTTGCCGCGGTAGGCTTCCCATACCGTTTGCAGGGCAGGTATCTCATCCACGCAGGAGGGACACCACGAGGCCCAGAAGTTGACCACGACGACCTGCCCGCGCAGGCTCGCCAGCGATGTCGTCTGGTTGTCGAGCGTGCTCAGGCGGAAGTCGGGCGCCGGCTGTCCGACGAGCGGGCGACCGCTGCCGAAGTCCACCGCGCCGTGCGGAATCCCCCACATCGCCCATCCCGCGCCGACCAGCAGCGCCAATCCCCCGACAAGGGCCACGGTGTTCCAGGTCTTGTGCTCCATCTTCGGCCAGAGCGCCAGCGCGCCCCCGGCCAGGAAGACCAATCCACCGAACCAGAGGAAGTTGACCAGCGCGTTGATGACAACCTTGAAGGTTGCCGTCGCGCCATCGTTCGACCAGCCGGACAGGATGAGATAGAAATCTTCGCGCACATCGGGGTGCAAAGCCGGCACGGTGATGGTCTGGCCAGCGTCCAAGTAGTGGCTCAGGCGGGGTTGCAGGGTGCTCATGTATGCGCCGTTGCGGTAGACCGCAACATTGGCCCAGACGGTCATCGCGTCGCCGACGAGGGCGCGCCGGAGTTCTTCAAAGACCAGCGTGTAGTCGCCCACGACGGTCGGTTGGTTAGCGATAGTCGTCATCTGTGTTTCAAAGGGGTACATACGGGTGCCAATGACGCCAAGAGCCATCAAAATAACGCCGAGATGGACGAGATAGCCGCCGTATTTGCGCCGTTGCAGGCGCAGCAACCGCCATAGCGCGTTGAGAGGGGCTTCGCCGGTGCGCTTGCGCCGCGTGATGACGCCTTCCACAAATTCGCCGAGCGTCGCCGCTGCCGCAAACCCGATGAGGGCGAACCCGATCAACGAGAGAACGTCGGTAAAACCGGCCAACGCTGCGGCGACCGGAGCCGCGACCGCGCCGCCGATGACGATCCAACGTACCTGCTGCACACGCTTGAGCGTCGCCGCCGCCCGCCCGAGCAGCGGGCACAGGCCGATGACGAAGACCAGCGCCGCGAACTGCGGCCCGGTGACACGGTCGAACCATTCCGGCCCGGCCTCGAAGCGCTGCCCGCCGAGGGCTTCCGTCAGCGTGGGCAGCAGGCTGCCGATGAGCACGGAGACGGTCAACATGATGAACAGGATGAGGGTGAGGAAGAACATCCCATCGCGGGAGAGCAGGTTTTCCACGTTGGCGGACGCTGTTTTGAGCGCCGCGCGGCCGGCGTAGAGCAAGGCGAGCGACCCCACCAGCGTGACGGCGATGGCGGTGAGGAAGTAGCCGCCCAGGTTGGAGGCGGTGTAGGCGTGGACGGACTGGATCATCCCGCTGCGGGTGGCGAAGGTGCCGAAGAGCACTAGCGCGAAGGAGAAGATCACCAGGAGCATATTCCACACGTGGAAGCCGCGTTTTTCTTCCTGCATCACCGCGCCGTGGAGCAGCGCCGTCGCGGTGAGCCAGGGCAGCAGCCCGGCGTTTTCGACGGGATCCCAGCCCCAATAGCCGCCCCAGCCGAGCACGTCGTAGGCCCAACGCATCCCCAACAGCAGACCCAATCCCAGGCCCAACCACGCGATCAACGTCCAGGTGCGGATGGCCGCCGTCCATTCCTTGATCTGCCGGGTGACAAGGGCCGCCAGCGCGAAGGCGAACGGGATCGCCAGCCCCACATACCCTACGTAAAGCGCCGGCGGGTGGAAGATCATCCCCGGATGGCGCAGCAGCGGGTTGAGGCCGCGGCCTTCGAGCGGAACTTGCGCGAGCAGGGTGAAAGGCGACGAGAGAAACAGGGTCACGGCGACGAAGAAGGCGGTGACGAGCGCGAGGAAGAACGTGGCCCACGGGACGAGCGGGCGGGCGTGTTCGGAGGCGCGCCCGGTTGCCAACGCCGCGAAGAGCGCCTGCAAGAAGCACCACAGCAGCAGCGACCCCTCTTGCCCGGCCCACACCGCCGAGATTTTGAGATAGGTGGGGATCACTGTGGACGAGTGCTGCGCTACGTAGCTGATTTCAAAATGATTGGTGAGAAAGGCCAGGAGAAGCGTGAGCAGCGCCGCGCCCAGCAGCGCCGCCAGCGCGTAGGTCGCGCGCTGCGCGCTCTGCCGCCAGTCCTTGCCTTGCGCGGCGGGAAGGTGGATGCCGCGCCACGCGGCGTAGGCCGCGTACAAGGCGACTGCCAACGCTAAGCCGGTGAGCAGTGCGCCGATGTCGCCGACCATCTCAGTCGCCTGCCTGCACGGGAACGTCTTCTTCGTAGCGCGAGGGACACTTGAGGAGCAGTTCGTCGGCGTAAAAGCGCCCGTCCGCCCCCATTTTCCCGCGCATGATGGCCTGCGCCTCGTTTTGCAGCAGGTCGGGCTTCACGCTATTGTAGATGACCTCCAGGCGCGGCCCGGTGGGGTTCTGCACGGCGTCGTGGAGCACCTGCGCCAATCCACCCAACCGCTCCACTTCTTTGGGGTCCGCCGGCACCTGCACCACCGTGAAGGTGACGCGCGGCCCCAGCGCATCGTAGTCAATGGTCTCGCCTAACACCGCGCCGGAGACAGTGATGTTGCGGCTGAGCGCCTCGTCGCCCAGCGCCTGGAGTTCCGCGACGGTGACGAAATACTGGGCTGTGCTGCCGGTGCTACTCACGATCAGGTAAATCACGGCGGCGACAATAAGAAGACCGGCTACCACAAAGGTTGTTTTGTTTTGCATACCCTCACCCCTGAAAGTTCTGTTGTGGTGCAAGTCGCAAGTTGCAAGTTAAAAATTGAGCGTTAAACGGCGTATATTCAATGACGGATGTTGCATGACAAGCATCTGTGTAAAATTATACCATGCAATTGGGGCGCGCCTACTGAGGCTTTGATTTTTCGGATATGCGTTTGGATGGTATACTACAAGCATTGGCGGTGGGACAAAAGTATTGATGATTATCTGACTATTGCGAGGAGGGCTTTATGATTGATCGAGCGCGTGATATTGCCAAGACTATGGGGTACGACAGCATTGATGCCATTCTGGAAGCTATCGGCAGCGGGGAGCTGATCCTGTTCAAGATTGCGGAGGGCCGGCGCGTCAAGACCGCCGGGTGGCTGCGCGAGCAGCTTCCCGCCATCCGCCAGCAAGACGCCGCGCTGGCCGCAACGCTGGAGGACATTGTGAGCGGTCTGGAATTGGCGTCGGAACTGGCGCACTATCCGGTGGGCGCCGACGTGTGCGACCTCGAACTGCCCAATGGCTGGCCATCCTACTGCGAGCGGAGCGTTCTGCAATAATCGCTTAGCGACGGTCGGCGATGATCTGTATTTTGTGGCCGTCCGACACGATCTCAACCGCGCCGTCCTGGTCGGTGCGGTAGATGGGGGTATCCATCAGTCGCGCCAGCACGGCGGGATCGGGCGCGCCTTCTCCGGCGCTGAGGATGGCGATTTCTGGCGCAACGGCCTGCAAAAAAGCCGTCGTTGAAGCTGTCTTTGCTCCGTGGCGCGCCAGCACCAGCACGCTGCTGTGTAACGCGCTGCCGTGGCGGGCGACCAGGGCTTCTTCCACCCACGCGCTGGCGTCCCCGCCGAAGGTGAAGCTGGTGCTGCCATACGTGAGGCGCAGCACCAGCGGCCCGCTTTCCCCTTGTGCGGGCCAGAGCGTGTGCAAGGCGACGCCGGTATCCGGCTCCCGCGCGGTCCCTGCCCACAACGTCTCCACGCTCTCTGGCGGGCGCATTGCCAGCAGCGCCTCCCACCGCGCGTAGACGTTGCCGCGCCCCGTTTCTGGCCCGGTATGGACGACGGCGACTTTGTACCGTTCGAGCACCGGGACCAACCCCGTCAGGCGATCTGCATCTGGCGACGTGAGGATCACCATATCCAGGCTACGATCCCAGAAGGGCATCCGCTGCCCCACTTGCGCGAGGGTTTGGCGCGCGTCCGCCCCGCCGTCAATCAAAATCTGCTTGCCGCCCGGCGTCTGGATGAAGATGGCGTCGCCCTGGCCGGCGTTGAGGATAACGACGTGTAAGCGCCCGTCCGGCGTGGTATAGAGGTAGACCATCAACAGGGCAAAGGCAGAGAGTGCGCCTACTTTGTACCACGCCGGTACCATTTTGAACGCGAGCCAGCGGCGCCGGCGCTCATCTTGGGGTTGGGAAAACCACCACGTCAGCAGCCCCAGGACGAGGTAATAGCCCCACACAAACGGCAATGTGATGTTGCCCAGTTCAACCGAGGCCAACGGAAAGGTCGCCGTCAAACGAACAACACCGATGGTATAGGTGAGAAAAACCCAGGCCAGCCATCCCAAAAGCTGTCCTACTGGTTGAACGATGAGGCCGGCAATCAGCGCCGCTGCCCCGGCAGCCATCAGGTATTGTTGCGCCGGCAGGACGAAGAAATTCGTCAACAACGTCACCAGCGACAGGCGGTGGAAGACGCCGATGATGACGCCGGTGGTGGTAATCTGCGCGGCGATGGTGACGATCAGCGCGTCGCTTAACCATCTGACGAGTTGCTGCGCGCGTTCTTTGTGGGTGAAGCGCGCGAAAAGCCACTCGAAACCCTTTGACACCGGCTCGGTGTAGAGGATCAAACCCACGGTCGCCGCCAGGCTGAGCTGGAATCCCACGTCCCACAGCACGTAAGGGTTGATGAGCGCCATCACCCACACCGCCGCCGCCAGCGACGTTGGCCCGTGGGTGGCGCGTTCTTCGCGGCGGGCGAGGATCATCACGGTCGCCATGACCGCGGCGCGCAGCACTGCCGCCGATGCGCCCACGAGGATGGTGTACAGCCACAATCCCACGAGCGGCAGGACGGTTTTGCCGCGGCCTTTGAGCAGCCACCCGGCCATCTGGACGAAGGCGCCCGCGATGATGGAGAGGTTGAAGCCGGAGATGGCGACGATGTGGCTTGTGCCGGTGGCGACGAAGGCTGCGTTAAGATCGTCGGGGATGCCGCTTTCCACGCCGAGCAGGATGCCGGCGAGCAGCGACGCTTGCGGCTCTGGCAGCAGTGTGAGCAGCGTTTTCAGCGCGTAGGCTTTGTAGCGATAGAGCCATTCCCACAGGAAGAAGCCCTGATGGGACGCCAGAACCTCGATGTTGGCCTGACGCAGCAGTGAATGGATACCCTGCCGCGCCAGATAATCGCGGTAGGAGAAGCCCTCGAACGTTGGCGGCGTCTCCAGCCGGCCGGTGACGCGGATGAGGTCGCCGTAGGCGATGGTGTTGTAGGTCGGCGCCTTGACCAGCACGCGACCGCGCAGCGGGATGCGCGCGCCGTTGGCGACGATGAGGGTTTTCACGTCCACGTGCAGATTGGTGAGGTTAGGGCGGCGGTCGGGTTCGCGGACGACGACGCCCTCCAGGACGACGCGCCCGGCGTTGTTGTAGAAGGCGATGTGCCCGGCGTCAATGCGGGGTTGGGCGAGCGCCAGGCGGCCCGCGCCGAGGAGGAGGCCGAGGAGGGCGATGGCGGCGCGGCGGGCGGTGGGTTGCTCACGCCAGCCGAGCAGGAGCACGAGCGCGGCGGGGAGGGCCGGGAGAAGCCACAGGAGGGGGAAACGCGCGGCCTGGGCCAGGAGTTCACCCCCGACCCAGGCCAAAACGAAAATGATGAGCGGGGTCATCCGCTGTGACCGGCGCGCTTAACCGGCGATGGCCTCGCTGAGGGAGCGGATGTCGTAGAAGGGGCCATCGGCGGGGGTGACGCTGCGGACGCGCAGGGCGGCGAAGCCATACTGCTGCCCGTCCCTCGTAACGTAACCGCGTTTGCGGTCGGCGGCGGTGTAGTGCGCGGCGCTCTCGCGCTCGAAGGCGGCGCGCACTTCCGCTTCGAGGGCCGCGGCGCGGTCTTTGTGGGTGATGACGATGAAGTCGTCGTGCCCGCCGTAGCCAAGAAAATCGTTGTGGATGTCATCGTGCGCCATTACCTCGGCGAGCAGGCGGGCGACGGCGCCGATGAACTTTTCGCCGGCGTCCAGGCCATAGGCTTCGCGCAAAGGATCGAGTTTGAGGATGCGGAAGCGCATGAGCGCCCAATCACCGGTGGGCGCTTGCAGCAGGTTGAGCAGTTCATCGTGAACCTGCCGCCCGGCGGGCAAACCGGTGGCAGGGTCGGTGAGATTCTCCAGGTTTTTGCGGTGGATGGCGTTGCGCACCCGCAGGGCCACCAGTTCGGGGTCGAAGGGGCTGTCAATGAAGTCGTTGGCTCCCATGCCCAATCCGGCAAGCCGCTGTTCGCGGTCGTTTTTGTCGCCGATGAGCATCAGGAAGACGTGTTTGGTGCGGTTAATTTCGCGCAGCCGCCGGGCCACGTCTACGCCGGGCATGTCCGGCAGGCTGAAGCTGAGGACGACGACTTGAGGCATCAGGCGGGTGGCGGCTTTGATCCCCTCCGCGGCGGTGACGGCTTCGGCGACCTCGAATCCTTCTTTGGCGAATTGGTGGGTGAGTAAAGCGCGGTTGCCATCGTGATCTTCAATCAGCAAAACTCGACCTTCCACTGGGAACTCCTTTGACTTTCAACTTTCAACCTGCAACCTGCAACCTGCAACTTGTAATCTGCAACCATCTTTATTATAGGAAAAAAGTGGGTTTGCGTCAAGCCGGTTTGGGCAGGGCGGGGAAGACGGCGCGGAAGCCGATGGCCGGGGAGCGGTTGTCGGGGCGGCTGCGCTCGGCGGCGCAGACTTTGGCGGAGTCCGCCGGGAAGTTCCACGCGCCGCCACGGATGACTTTGGTCTGCAGGTTGTAGTCGCTGGCGGTCCACTCCCACACGTTGCCGGCCATGTCGAGCAACCCGTCGGCGCTGGCGCCATCCACGAAGACGCCGACGGGGGTGGGTGCGCCCAGGCCGCTCTCGCGGGTGTTGGCGCGCCCGGCGGTGAAGTCGTTGCCCCAGGGGTAAGCGCGCCCATCCAGACCGCGGGCGGCGCGTTCCCACTCCTCCTGGGTGGGCAGCCGCCCGCCGGCCCAGGCGCAGTAGGCCGCCGCCTCGTCCCAGGTGACGAGGACGACGGGGTGGTTGCCTTTGCCGGTGGGGTAGGTGCGGCGTTCGGGGTCCCAGTTGTAGGCGCGCCCCCAGTCGTCCCGCGTCTGGGGAACCGGTAGGTCGGGGTGCGCTTGAAGGAATTGGGCGTATTCGGCGTTGGTGACGAGGTGGCGGCGGATGCGATAGGCCAGCAGGTAATAGGGCAGGCGCTCTTCGCCGCAGGGGAACGCGCCGGCGGGGATGTCCGCGACTTCGTTGAAGCTGCGCGGATCGCCGAAGTGGCCCAGGGCCAGGGCCGCCGAAAGGCGCTGCACGACGGGGGTGGGGCGCTGGCGTTGGACGAACTGGACGAGGGCGTTGATGTAGAGGGGGTGTGACTCGCGCTGACGCGCTGTTTCGACGGCGGCGCGGATGCGGCCGGCGTCGTTGCTGAGCATATCTTCCCACGCTTGTTGGTCTGGTCCCGCCTGGGCGCTCTGGTCGCGCGCGGCGATCAGGGTGAGGTGCAGGTAACGGCCAATGTCCGGCGGCTCGAGGGCGGCGAACGTCGCGCCGCTGCGCAGGATGCGCGTGAGGGGGCGCTCGGCGGTGTAGCGCTCGAGCAGCGGTTTGAGCGCGTCCAAGCCGGGGCGGAATACGCTGCCCGGTTCGGGCTGGATGCCGCGCACACGCGCTTCCAATTCCTGAAGCAGGTGGGGGTATTCGAGCAGGCTGTGGTAGAGCGGCGGGTAGCGTTGGTGGATGACGACGGTTTTAGCCAGCAGGTCGGGATCGAGGGTCTCCATGCTGCCCCGCGCAGCGCGCCGGCCGGCCAGTTCGAGGAGCAGTTGGAAGAGGTTGAGCACGCGCTTGAGGCCGCGGGGGTTTTGCGGCAAGCCGTTGGTGAAGATGCGGCGCGCTTCGGCGGGGACGGCGGGCGCGATGCGGGCCAGAAACCGCTCGGTTTGGGCTTCCTGGAGCGGCGGCAGGGTGAACGGCAACTGCACGAGTTTTTCCAGGGCGCCGGCGGGATCGCTCTCGCGCCCGCCGAGGATGTCGGTGAGGCGTTGGTGATCCACGCCGAGGACGATCACGCAGCCCGGCACGGCGAGGAAGCGGAGGATGGCATCGCAGAGTTGCAGGACGTGGTCGGGCGCGCAGTCATCCAGTTCGTCAATGAAGATCGCCAGGGTGGCCTCGCGGCTCAAAACCTGGTCGTTGATGAGTTGGGCGAATCCGGCGCGAAACTCTTCGATCCCCTGCCAGGCGGCGCGGGCGGCGGTGGGTTCCATGAGGGCGCGACTGGCGCGCCGTCCTTCGGGGTCGAGGGCGGCCTCCCACTGGGCGAGGTTGTGGATGTCGGTGGGGGTGAGCGCGGCTTCGCGGATTTCGGCGAGGACCTGGAGCAGCAGGCGTTGCCACGGCGCTTTTTCGCCGTGATCGCGGCGCGCGTCAAACCAGATGCCGTAGGGCCGGCGGAGGTCGGGCGCGCGCTGTTCGGCCATGTATGTCCAGATCAAGTGCATCAGGCTGGTCTTGCCAGCGCCGCGCGGCCCGCAGATGCCAATGGTGAGCGGTGTGCTGCCGGTGAGGGCTACCCGGCCCAGGGCCTCCGCGTATTCCTGGAAGCCAAAATGATCGTCTTCAACGGTGGCAACCGGCTGATCGGTCCAATAAGATGTCGGCATTGGTCTCTCTCCCTCTCGGGTATTCAGTATTCAGTCAATGTCATTAAGTTAAGGCCCAGCGACTACAATCGAGTATTATGTCCTCCATCCAAAATATAGCTCAAGGAGGATAGCATGGCAACCGATACCACAGCCCTGTGTGCCG
>DAOUAQ010000102.1:0-9449 GCA_034433375.1 Anaerolineae bacterium
TAGTCACGAATTTCACGAATTCACACGAAAAGCGAAAAAATTAGTGAAAATTCGTGTAATTCGTGACAGAAACTAAAACCGTTTTCAATCACCACGTAAAGCCCCAAAGAACCATTGTTTTTTACGTTTTACGTATTACGTTTTAATCCTATGGAAGGAGTTTTCGCATGAGTGGTTATCTGTTACGCCGCTTTCTGCAAATGATCCTGGTCGTCCTGTTGGCGACGATGGCGATCTACACGATTCTGAATCTGGCGCCGGGTGGGCCGATGTCTGGGCTGAATCAGATCGGCGATCGGCGCGCGCGTTTTAGCGAGGCGGACCGCAATCGGTTGGCAGCGTACCTGGGGCTAGATAAACCGTTTGCCCTGCGTTACATCGTGTGGCTGTTAGGCGAGGATTGGTTGGGGGCGGATTATATGCATGTAGGGCTGCAAAGAGCCAAAGACCTGCGTTTCTACGCCACCCCCGGCATCGCTTACGCTTCCGCCGGTTATCCTGTTTGGGTGCTTGGAGCGCAGACGGGTGCGAATGATGAGGATGGTCGTCCTCTCATCACGGCCGAGAAGATATGGCTCCGTCCAAAAGGAACAGCGCCAAAAGGCGCGATTAAAGCGACCATCATCGAAACGGTCGGACATTCGATGCGTGTAGACGTTGCCGCCGACCCGGTGGATGTGTGGGTGGTCACCTCCCGCGACACGCTCTGGGAAGCGCCCTCGGTCGCCGAACGTCCGGCGGGGAATTGGGTCTCGGTATCGTGGCTCTTTGGTCCTTACGGGTTGTTGGGGAAGTACGCGCATTTTCACGGTACCGGACGCGGCGTGCTGCGGCTGGACTTCGGCAAATCTTGGTCGGTTGCCGCGGGACAGTCCATCGCGGGGATTATCGAAAGTCGCCTGCAAAACACGATCAAATTGATCGCCACATCAACATTTCTCTCGTTGCTAGTGGCGATCCCGGTTGGCATCTTTTCGGCAGTGAAGCAGTATTCCAAACTGGATTACGCCGTCACGACGTTTACCTTCTTCGGTACGGCAATGCCCGTCTTCTGGCTGGGGTTGATGTTGATTCTCATCTTCTCCATCAAATTCCGTGAGTGGGGGATTCCCTATCTCCCTGCCGGCGGCGTAGCATCGGTGCGCACGCCGGCGGCCGGCAGTTTGTTGCGCACGTTGAATATACAACCGAAGAGTTTCGTTGATCAGGTTGTCCACATGATCCTTCCCACCATCACCTTGAGTTTGTTACAAATGGCCGGGTGGAGCCGCTACATGCGCGCTTCGATGTTGGAGGTGTTGCGCCAGGATTACGTGCGCACGGCGCGGGCCAAAGGGTTGGCCGAGCGGCTGGTCATCGTCAAGCACGCGATGCGCAACGCGCTAATCCCCATCGTGACGATCGTTGTCTTCACCATCCCGGCCCTTTTTGGCGGCGCGACGATCACCGAAACCATTTTCTCCTGGCAAGGGATGGGGCGGCTGTATTTCGATGCCCTGGGGAAGGATGATTGGCCGCTCGTCATGGTGGTGTTGTTTATCAACTCCGTGCTCACGGTGATTGCTACCCTGGTGGGGGATATTCTCTATACAGTCGTGGATCCGCGGATCCGGTATAACTAGGTGGGAGAGGTGAATATGATGGGTGAACCAGAAGTCGAAAAATTAGACGCCGAAGCATTGCTCACGCCGGAGAAAGAGAGCCAGTTTTCGGTAGTGTGGCGACGCTTCCGCCGGCACAAGCTGGCCGTGGTTGGTTTGTCAATCATTACCCTGTTTTTGTTGATGGCGATCTTTGCGAATTTTTTCGCGCCTTACGATCCAATTTCTTATCAAGACCCTTACTACAAGAACGCCCCACCAAGCTCGCAGCATATCCTCGGTACGGATGAGATTGGTCGGGATGTTTTCAGCCGTCTGCTTTACGCGGCGCGCGTCTCCCTCACGGTCTCGTTTGTGGTGACGCTGCTCAGCGAGTTCTTTGGAGCAGTAATGGGCGGCATTTCCGGGTACTTCGGCGGCTGGGTTGATAACGCCATCCAAAGAGTCGTGGACTTCCTGCTGACGATCCCCCTGCTACCGTTGTTGTTGGCGTTCTCCTCGTTGCTGCGGGGTATCACGATTCCCGGCGTACCGGATCAGTGGGCCAGCGTGGTCATCATCGCGGTGATTCTCATCGCCTTTGGGTGGATGGGCGCGTGCCGTCTGGTGCGCGGGATGGTGTTGAGCTTGCGCGCGATGGATTTCTCGGAAGCGGCGCGGGCGCTGGGGATGTCCAACGGGCGCATCATCCTGCGTCATATGATCCCCAACGCGATGGCGCCCATCATCGTTAACTCGACGTTGGGCTTAGGCGGCGTCATCGTATTAGAGTCCGCGCTAAGTTTCCTCGGCTTTGGCATCCAGCCGCCTATCCCTACGTGGGGGAATATGCTTCAGGCTGCCCAACAAGGGATGTTAGGCGAGCCTGTGAAAGTCTTCTATCCGGGGCTGGCGATTTTCTTGACCTCCCTCGCGTTCAACTACGTGGGCGACGGTCTGCGGGATGCGCTCGATCCGCGCCTGAAGTTATAGCTTGTGGTGATGGAGGAACAAGAAGTGGAAGATGTTAAGGCTGTTGACAAAATTCTTGAGGTGCATAACCTCAAAACCTATTTTTATACCGAAGACGGCGTCGTGAAGGCTGTGGATGGCGTGGATTTCGACGTCAAACGCGGTGAAGTCGTGGCGCTGGTGGGCGAATCGGGCTGCGGCAAAAGTGTCACCTCCTTCTCCATTATGCGGCTGGTCGGCATCCCCGGCAAAGTAGTGGATGGGGAAGTGTTGTTCAACGGGCGGAATCTCCTGACGCTCCCCGAATCCGAAATGCGGTTGATGCGCGGCGACCGGATGTCCATGATCTTCCAGCAACCGACATCGTGTTTGAATCCGGTATTCCGCGTGGGCGATCAAATCGCTGAGGTTTTGCAAATCCACCGGGGAATGGATAAAAAGGAAGGCTGGGAAAAAGCCGTGCAATTGCTGCGCACGGTAGGCATCCCTGAACCGGAGAAACGCATCCACGCGTTCCCGCACGAACTATCCGGTGGTATGGCGCAGCGCGTAATGATTGCGATGGCGTTGGCTTGCGAACCGGAACTGCTGATCGCGGATGAGCCAACGACGGCGCTCGATGTCACGATCCAGGCGCAAATTTTGGATTTGATGCGCGACCTGCAAGGGAAATTCGGCGCTTCGATCGTCCTCATCACCCACGATATGGGCGTGGTGGCAGAGATGGCCTCGCGGGTGTCGGTGATGTACGCCGGCCGCGTCGTGGAGCAGACGGGCGTTCACACACTGTTCGAGAATCCATTGCATCCGTATACCCACGGGTTGTTGTCCTCTATCCCGGTGATGGGCGTCGTGAAAGACCGGCTCGACACCATTCCCGGCGCGGTGCCGAACCTCATCGACTTGCCGCCGGGCTGCAAATTTGCGCCGCGCTGTCTGGCGCGCGTCGAGCACAATTTACAAGTTTGCACAGAGCGCGAGCCGGATTTGCTGGAATACGAACCCGATCACAAAGTGCGCTGCTGGCTTTACCAGGATCAGGAGAGAGGTGCATAATGGCTGAAGCGAAAGTTCCAATGGATAGCGGTAAAGGGAGTGACCTGATCGTCGTTAAGGACATGGTAAAGTACTTCCCCGTCCGGGGAGGTTTCTTGCAGCGCGTTAAGGCGCACGTGAAAGCGGTGGACGGCGTCAGCTTTACGATCAAAAAGGGTGAGACGCTAGGGTTGGTGGGTGAGTCGGGCTGCGGCAAAACGACGGTAGGACGCACGCTATTGCGTCTGACCCCGCCGACCGCCGGGCATGTCTATTTCGAGGGCAAGGACGTCTTTGCCTTGCGCGGCAGGGAATTGAAGGACATCCGCAAGGATATGCAGATTGTCTTCCAGGACCCTTACTCTTCGCTCGATCCCCGGATGCCGGTGGGCGAGAGCATCATGGAGGGCCTGGTCGTTCACCAGATTGGATCGGCCGCCGAGCGGTGGGAGAAGGCCATCCACTTGCTGCGCATGGTCAACCTCGAAGACTTCCACGCCAAACGTTATCCCCACGAGTTCTCCGGCGGCCAGCGCCAGCGCATTGGCATCGCGCGCGCATTGGCCCTGGATCCCAAGTTCATCGTCGCCGACGAGCCTGTATCGGCGTTGGATGTTTCGGTGCAGGCGCAGGTGTTGAACATCTTGATGGATTTGCAGGAGCAGCTTGGTCTGACCTATATGTTCGTCGCGCACAACCTGAGCGTCGTGGAACACATCAGCACGCGCGTCGCGGTGATGTATCTGGGCAAAATGGTGGAATTAGCCGACCGCCACGAAATCTTCGCGCATCCCTTGCATCCGTATACTCAGGCCCTCATGTCCGCCATCCCCATCGCTGATCCGAAAAAGGCCGGTTCGCGTGACCGCATCATCCTCCAAGGCGATGTCCCCAGTCCCATCAACCCGCCCTCCGGGTGCCATTTCCATCCGCGCTGCCCCTACGCCATACAGGGAGTGTGCGAGAAAGAGGAACCGGTTTTCAAAGATTATGGTTCCGGACACTTTGTGGCTTGTTGGCTCGTTGATAAAGAAGCCTGAGCAGATTTGATTATCGGGTCAGAGCGGAGGGAAATATAGGTTCCCTCCGCTTTTTTGCGGGTGCTTCTGCATGTTGCTTCCCAAATTTGCTAAGACGGAGTATAATTTATTCTGGAGGAAGAGAGAGAATGCACAAACAACCCAGTTTCTTAGGCGCACTTGTCGTTTTAGTCGTTGTGGCCGGGCTATTGGTCTGGTGGGTCAGTTCTCTAACCAACAACGATTTGCTGTGGTTCTTGCGCAGCTTTAACGCGCAAGCAGATTGGATTGTCGTCTATTGGGATGGGGCGGACTATATGTTGTTCCCTCAAGACCCAGGCTACGACGCGGTGATGGATGCGTTTGCCGATGCTGTGGCGCATTGGTCGGGCTATGAAGGCGGTGTAGGGCTTTCCAACGAAAGTCTGGCGCTCTATCGCGCCGAAGAGCGGCTGCTAGAGTTGCACTACAATGAGCCGGTGCAGATCCACACGCGCCATTTGTATCCCCGCGCCAGGAATTACTTTGTTCCCCTCTCTGGCACGCACGCGGATTTCCGCAGAGTTTTCGCGGGATTGCTTGATGCGCCGCGGGCGGGTGTGCTGAACATCACCGAAGCGCGTTTTGAGCGTTTGCGGACCGCGGTGATGCAGGCCATCCCCGTCACACCCTAGAGGAGCTATGCCCGATTTACAAGCGCGCATCCTGGTGGTTGACGACGACCCGAAAATGATCAATCTGATCAGGGAAGTGCTAGGTTTTATTCCCTGTGAGATGCTGGTGGCTGTCCATGGCGAGGGCGCGCTGGCGTTGCTACACCAGGAGGTGGAAAACGGGACACCGGTGGATGCCGTATTGTTGGACGTGATGCTGCCGGGCGAAGACGGTTTCCGTATTTTGGAGCGGATGAAAGACGATCCCTATTTGGGACAAACCCCCGTCATCCTCATTACCGGGTTGGACTCCATTATGGCGAAGACGCGCGGCCTTCAAATGGGCGCGGATGACTACATCATCAAGCCCTTTGATCCCCAAGAATTGATCGCCCGCGTGGGTGTGGTGCTGCGCATCCGGCGCACCGAGCAAATGCTCCGGCGGCGCAACCAGGAGCTGGCGGCGCTCGACGAGATCAACCGGATGATTTCTTCAAGCCTGGATTTGGATGAGGTCCTGGTATCGGCGTTGGAAGGGCTGGCGCGGCTGATCGAAACGGATGCCCTATCCCTGGTGCTCAACGACGAAGAATCGCAATCCTGGGTGATACGGAAAGCGCGCGTCGTGCGTGGCGTTTGGCTTGAGGGCCGCGTTGTCCCAGCCGATGACGTCGTGCGCGAGGTTATCATTGACGGGCGCTCCATTTTGCGTAAGGCCATGCGCGACAGCTTCTGGAATGAGGCGCTCGGTCTGGCTTCTCTGGACATCCTGTGCGTTCCCCTTGTCAAACGTGAAGAGGTTCTCGGCGCGTTGGTCGTTCTCAAGCAGGAAGCGGGACTGGACGAAGACTACCTCTCGCTGATGGAACACCTCGCCGCGACTGTCTCTGTGGCGCTGCAAAACGCGCGTCTGTTCCAGGATTTGGAGTCCTTCGCCGAAGAAGTCGAGCGTTCGCAGAACCAACTGATTCAGGCGGAGAAGATGGCTGCCGTGGGACGTTTGGCTGCTTCTTTAGCCCACGAAATCAACAATCCGCTGCAAGCCATCCAAAACAGCCTGCACCTGGCCCTGCACCCTGGATTGGACGAGGTCAAACGCCGTGAATTCCTCGAAATGGCGCAACAAGAAGTGGCGCGCCTGGTGCAGATCGTGCGGCGGATGCTGGACTTCTACCGGCCTTCTTCAGCGATGCAGCCCCTGGACGTGAATCGCCCGGTGGATGATGCGTTGGCGATTGCCGGCAAGCGACTGCAACAATCGCGGGTTGAAGTCGTTGCTCGTTTAGCTCCCAATCTCGTGCCGGTCCGCGGCGCGCCCAATCAATTGACGCAGGTGTTTCTGAACATCATCATCAACGCGGTTGATGCGATGCCGAACGGTGGGACGCTCTGGGTAGGGACTGCCTATCACGCCGAACGTAAACAAGTCGTGGTGGCTTTCCGTGACAGCGGGCCGGGCATCGCGCCGGAGATGCGCGAGCACATGTTTGAGCCTTTTCACACGTCGAAATCTACCGGCACCGGGCTAGGATTGGCGATCAGTTACGGCATTATTGAGCGACATGGCGGCGCTATCGAAGTCGAAAGCCCGCCCGGCGGCGGAACGACTTTTATCGTGCGCTTGCCGCAGCACTACGAGGAGGCTTGATGGAAGAGATTCGTATTTT
This sequence comes from Anaerolineae bacterium, assembly GCA_034433375.1. Taxonomy (GTDB): domain Bacteria; phylum Chloroflexota; class Anaerolineae; order B4-G1; family SLSP01; genus DSWT01. The sequence goes on from DAOUAQ010000102.1 coordinate 6,927, forward strand.
GGTGGTTGATGATGAAGCTGCCGAACGTATCACGCTCGGCGAGGTTCTGCGTCTTGAAGGGTACTACGTCTCTCTCGCGGCTTCTGGGGAGCAAGCTCTGGCGATGGTGCGTCAGGAGTCGGCGTTCGACCTTGCCATTCTCGACCTGCGGCTGCCGGGCATGGATGGATTGCAGGTCTTGGAGGGAATTCGTCGTATCTCTGCGGACACCATCGTTATCCTCATCACCGGCTATGGGACATTGGAAACAGCAGTGCAGGCGTTACGCAAAGGCGCCTATGATTTCCTGCTGAAACCCTGTCCGGTGGAAGAGGTTCTGGCGGCAGTGCGCCGCGCGCTTTCCGAATTGAAGGCCGGACGCCACCGCCGCGTGCTGATGACGCAGCTCCAGAACACGCTCAAGGCGCTCATCGCAACGACGGATGGTCTGGCCGTGGACGTTGCGCCAGAGCCAGAAAAAGAAGGCGGCGTTCTAATGGTGGGCGATGTTCAGATTGACAGGAGCAAACATCTGGTCACCTATCATGGGCAACCGGTTGACCTGACGCCGACCGAATTTCGTCTCCTCGAATGTCTGATCGGACGTGTGGATGAAGTCTGCACGCCGCAGGATTTGGTGCGGTGCGCGCAGGGGTACGAGACCGACGCCTGGGGGGCGCGTTCCATTGTGCGGGTTCATATCCGCCGCTTGCGACGTAAGTTGGAACCTGATCCTGAGAATCCTCGTTATATTCTGAACGTTCGTGGGGTGGGGTATCTCTTCGCTTCCTCGCCTGAACAGGCCCTCAGCTATCAGTCGCTGGAGGAGTAGCTTTACTCATCTGTGTGTGATTTGCGTTATGATTAGTTGGTGTTAGAATCTGTCTTGGGATCGGCGTTAGGTCCGTTTTCCGCCAAAAATAGGGGGGCTACGACGATGGCAGACAAAGAAAATATGGTCAAAATGCAAAAGCTACGCCGGGTGGTTGACCGATTGCGCAATATGCGCTCAAGCGGAACACCTCCCGTTCGGAAAACGTCGTGGTTTGCGCGTTTGAAAACCCGTTTAGGGTTAGGCGTACCAGAAACCGTTGGGGAATGAGTCTGGCGCGTAACAGCGTTCAATCTTGTGCAAAAAAACAGCGCGGTAGTTGTACCGCGCTGTTTTTATGTGAAGTTACCACCATAACAAGAAGACATTCTGAGCAGTCGAGGTGAAGCTGCCGTAAGTCACAGTCGCCCGAACCACAATCTGCGCGCCAGAGCGTCCTTCGTTGATCGGCACAGAAATCTGCGCGAAGCCTTGTTTATCCGTGACCAAAACCGGGATATTCGCGGCCAATACGACATTCGAAGGTGTCTCGATGAAACTGATGGATACCTGCGCGTCGGGGCGCGGGTCTCCATTATTGTCGGTCACCAAAACGGAGATCGTCTGATTGCGCTTTTTGCTCATCACCGAATAGCGCAACGAGACCACCGCCCGGATGCCACTGACCCCTGCTGGGGGAGGTGCGGTTTGGATGATGGCGTCCCCTGATGTTGCCCGTAACGCCTCAGACGGCATACGGTTGCTATAAATGGAGAGGTAAACCTCCCCAAGATTGCCGATCACTACCGTCGTTGCGGGATCGTTGGGCTGCCACTGCATCTTGAGACGCTGGAAATATTGGACGATTTGCCCGTCCTCAAAGTGCATCTCGGTGATGGGATAGCCAAAGATGTCCACACCACCATTCGCCTTGAAGTAATCAAGGAAGGCATACGATATGGTGTGCCCGGTCTCCGGGAAATAAACTTTGCGCCGCGAAAGTGATTGCGGCGCGGGTATCGCCGGTTGCCGGTATTTTAGCTCCTCGCCGAGCAGTCCTAACTGCACCCTGTACGGTTCCGGGTTCTCAGGATGCAACTCCATGCGGGTTTTCTGGAAGTATTGCACGGTCAAGCCCTGGTCAGTGAAGCGTTCACTGATGGGATAACCAAAAATCGCCAGCCCGCCACGAGTGCGAAAATAGGTGAGGAATTCCCCTCGTACCCAGTGCCCGGTCTCCGCGAAATATTCTTCTTGCGCTGTGGTTTGTGTCAGACCTGGCTGCGGGGTGAAGAACCCTAATGTAATGGCGAGTACAAGCAACAAACCTATCTTTTTATAAAATTGTGCTAATTTCATCATCTCTCGCCTACAATGTCACTTTAATCGTATGATAAGGGATAAAGCACGATAAGCACACGGATAATCCACCAAACCCTGTCGTTGCAACTTGAGGTGAGTCACATAGACGGCTTTGTGAAGTGGCGAAAATCCTGGTGTGCTTATTGATTTTGCTTGACGAGTTGGGTTATGCCGTAATAATACATTACCCTACGCTTCTATTTTACACTAAGAAGAGGGTTTATGCAATCCCCAATTCTGTTAGGGGTGCATTTCAGGATGGGGGCGACTTTTCTTAGATTGCACCGCAGAGCACGCAGTGTCCGCAGAGTTACCGGAAATTTCTCCGCGCTCTCAGCGAACTCTGCGGTTAAATCAGACGTTTATCTAGC
>DAOUAQ010000103.1:0-24196 GCA_034433375.1 Anaerolineae bacterium
TTCAGCGCGTACTGGATGGCGAGGCGCATGTCGGGGGCGGATAGTTGCGCCTTGATTGCGCCGTCCACATACTGCACCATCGAGTGGATGATGCTCTGTGGGTGGACGATGACGTCAATCTGGTCATAAGGCTTCCCGAAGAGCCAATGCGCTTCGATGATTTCAAAGCCCTTGTTCATCAGTGTGGCCGAATCAATGGTAATCTTTTGTCCCATCACCCACGTGGGATGCTTGAGCGCGGCGGCAGGCTTGAGGTCGTGCAATTGCTCCGCGCTGTAGGCGCGGAATGGCCCGCCGGATGAGGTGAGGATGAGTTTGGCGACTTCGGCGCTGTCCTCGCCGCGCAGACATTGCCACAACGCGCTGTGCTCGCTGTCGATGGGCCGCAGTTCCACGCCGTGTTTTCGCACAGCCTCCATCACCAGCGCTCCGGCCATCACCAGCACTTCTTTGTTGGCGATGGCGATCTGTTTGTGCGCTTCGATGGCGGCGAGCGTGGGCACAAACCCCGCCTTGCCCGACGTGGCGACGACGACCAGATCCACGTCCGGGTGGGTAGCAATCTCCACCAGACCAGCTTCACCTGTGAGGACATTGGGATGCGCAACGGGCGATACATCCTCCGTTTCACTGATCACTACCACCGAGGGGTGAACTTCGCGGATTTGCTCGTTGAGCAACGTCACATTGCGCCCGGCAGCCAGCGCGACGACGCTGAACTGGCCCGGCAGCGCCCGAAGCACGTCCAGGGTTTGCCGTCCGATCGAGCCGGTGCTGCCGAGGATGGCGATCCGCTGCGACATCTTAGCCCGTCAAACCACGGTCAAGCACGTGACGTTGCATATCCGGGCCAAAGCCGGGCACACTGGCGAGCGCGCGCTGGCCCGGCGACTCGACGTTGTAGTACCAGGGCACAGAGAACAACTCGGGGAACGCCCGCTGGATCACACTGACGATGCCGGCGGCGTCGAGGTTATAGCGTTTCAGGAAGAGACCGCGGTCGCCGTGTTCGACAAATTCATCGGGGAGTCCCAGCCGTTTGAGCGTGACGTAGCCCAGACCGCGCGCCTCCAACAGCTCCAGCACGGCGGAACCGAATCCGCCCGCCAGCACGCCCTCTTCGACCGTCACCAGGCGGTTGAAGTTTAGCGCCAGGCTCTTGAGCAAGTCGCCGTCCAGCGGTTTGACAAAACGCGCGTTGACAACGGCGGCTTCTACCCCCAGGCTCGAAAGGGCTTTGGCAGCCTCCATCGCCGGATAGACTGTGGATCCTATCGCCAGGATGGCTAAATCCGCGCCGGCACGCAACATTTCCGCCTGTCCCACGGAGAACGGCTGAGGCCGTGTGGGAAGCGCCACACCTTCGCCCGCGCCCCGGGGATAGCGGATAGCGACCGGCCCGTTGACGGTCAGCGCCGTCCACAGCATCTCGACCAGCTCGGCCTCGTCTTTGGGCGCCATCACGGTGAAGTTAGGGATGCTGCGCAGGTACGCCAGATCGAATGCGCCCTGATGCGTGCGCCCATCGTCGCCGACGATGCCGCCCCGGTCAATGGCGAAAATCACCGGCAGATTTTGCAGCGCCACGTCGTGGATCAGTTGGTCGTAGGCGCGCTGCAGGAAACTGGAATAGATCGCCGCGACAGGCCGCATGCCTTGCGCCGCCAAGCCCGCCGCAAACGTGACCGCGTGCTGTTCGGCAATCCCCACATCGAAGAAGCGCTGCGAGAACGCGCGCGCAAACCCGCTTAGCCCCGTGCCCGCGGGCATCGCAGCGGTGATGGCGACCACACGCGCGTCGGCTTGCGCCATCGCCGTCAGGGTGTCGCCGAAAACCTGGCTGTAGGAGGGCGCGTTTGTGGGAGAAGGTGTCTTGGGCGCGACGCCGTGCCACTTCTCCGGGTTTTCTTCGGCGGGACGGTAGCCCTTGCCCTTTTGCGTGCGCACGTGGACGACCACGGGCTTGTCGGTGATGGCTTTCGCCGCGCGGAGATGCTCCTGCAATGCTGCCAGATCGTGCCCATCCACCGGGCCAATGTAATGGAAGCCTAACGTTTCCCAGAGGGTGGGGGACGTGGCCGGCGGCGTTTCGAGATGGTTGGCAATCGCGCCGACGCTCGGCGAGATGGACATCTCGTTGTCGTTCAGAATGACGATAAAGCGTTTCTGCAAGTATCCGGCATGGTTGAAGCCTTCCAGCGCCATCCCCGCCGTGACGGAGCCATCGCCGATGATGGCGACGACGTGGAAATCCTCGCCTTGCAGATCGCGCGCGGCGGCAATGCCCAACGCCGACGAGATGGACGTCCCCACGTGGCCGGCGGTGAACACGTCGTGGACGCTCTCGCGCGGCTCGGTGTAGCCGGAGATTCCGCGATACCGGCGCAGCGTGTGGAAGTCGTGGACGCGCCCGGTGAGCAGCTTGTGCGTATAGCACTGGTGGCTCACGTCCCAAATCAGCTTGTCGCGTGGACTATCGAAGACGCGATGCAAGGCAATGGTCAATTCGACCACGCCCAAATTTGAAGCCATGTGCCCGCCGTTTTCCAGGACGGTGGCAATAATGTGTTGCCGGACCTCCGCAGCGAGCTGGTCGAGTGCGGGTCGTTCGAGATGCTTGAGGTCTTCCGGCCTCTTAATCTGATCCAATACTTGGGTCATGCCGTACCCTCCACGTGATATGCTGACAACCCCGGTACGTTGGAAACTAAACATCCGACTCCGAACGAATCAGAGTTGTCATTGTAACAGCTTTGGACTCTACCCGAAACTTGTGCTTGCGAGCACTTCTGGTGTATCAATGGCGAACTTTCGGACAGATTCTTAGTGTGTTTATCATAACATAAACGCGCTCTCAAAACCTATCAGGATAGCTTTTTGTGGAATTTTGGTATAATCTGACAGTGTTTTCTCTAACCTTTATACAGATGAAACCAGCACGTCATCCCACAACTTTTACGTTTTACGAAAGTGTCACCCTTCCTACCGATTGTCACTTGTCTTGTTGGGCAAAAGGGTATATCCTCTGAGCAAGCTTTCCGGCAGGACGTTGCGCCGGGAGGACTCCTGGGATGTGGGTGAATTGTGTTACGAGAACTACATATCAAAGATTTCGCGATTATTGACGAATTGCATTTGACGCTGGAGCCGGGATTCAATGTGTTGACTGGGGAAACCGGCGCTGGCAAGTCCATCCTGATTGACGCCGTCACGCTGCTCTTGGGTGGGCGCGCCGACACGACAGCGGTGCGTCAGGGCGCTGAGTATGCCCGCGTGGAAGGGCTTTTTGTGCTCGCTCCGCTGGAATCACAAGAACTGACGGCTATCCTCAAGCGCGAGGAGTTGGAGGGCGATACGCCGGATACGTTGTGGTTGAGCCGCGAACTGCGCGGCAGCGGGCGGACGGTCGCGCGGGTCAATGGACGCGTGGTCTCCATCACCCTACTGCGCGACATCGCCGAGCGGCTGGTTGATGTCCACGGGCAGAGCGAACACCTGAGCTTGTTGCGAGTGCGCGAGCACGTGTATCTCCTGGATCGTTTCGCCGGGTTGGATGCGCTGCGGGCGCAGGTCGCCGAGATCGTCCAGCAGATTCATGGCGTGCGGCGCGAATTGCACACGCTGCGCCAGAACGAGCGCGACCGGATGCAGCGCATTGACTTGCTGCGCTTTCAAGTGGACGAAATCAACACTGCCAAGCCGCTGCCGGGCGAAAAAGAGGCGCTGGAAGCGGAGTTGGTGCGTCTCTCGAACGCCGAGCAGTTGACGGCGCTGGCCTCTGGCCTTGTGGCCGTCCTGGAGGAAGGGCGTGGACAGTCCCCCGCTATCCTGGATTTGATCGGGCAGGCGCAGCGCGATATGGCGGCGCTCGCGCGCATTGACGCGGCCCTTGCGTCCCAGGCGCAGGCGCTTGAGGAAGTGGGGTATCAGGTGGAGGATTTGGCGCGCGGGCTGCGCGACTACCTGGGCGGCGTCGAATTCAATCCGCGCCGGCTGGCCTGGGTCGAGGAGCGGCTGTCGTTGCTGCGGCAGTTGGCGCGCAAGTACGGCGGCGCAGTCGAGGAAGTGCTGGCCTATGCCGAAAATGCCGCCAGCGAACTGGAAACGCTCGAACACAGCGACGAACGGATCGCCGCGTTGGTTGAGGCCGAGATGACGTTGCTCGAACGGTGTGCGGCGGTGTGCCAGGAGCTTTCGCAGAAACGGCGGGCTGCTGCTGTGCGGCTCTCGGCCGGCGCCGAGGCCGAATTACAGGATTTGCGGATGGAAGGCGCGCGTCTGGGGGTCGCCTTTCAGTGGCGCGAAGATGCCGCTGGCGTTCCCTTGACTCACGCATGGCCCACCGAGATCGCCGTGACCAGCCTGGGGACGGAGACGCTCGCGGATAGCCAGGTCACGCGGGCGGCCTTCGATGTGACAGGCATGGATCGGGTGGAGTTCCTCATCGCGCCCAACGTTGGCGAGGGGCTGAAGCCGATGACGCGCATCGCATCGGGCGGTGAGACGGCGCGGCTGATGTTGGCGCTCAAGACGGTGCTCTCGCGCGCTGACCGCACGCCCACCCTCATCTTCGACGAAATTGATCAGGGCATCGGGGGACGGGTCGGCGCGATGGTCGGGGCGAAACTCTGGCAGCTCACCTCAAATTGCGGCGCTGCCACTGCTATGCGGCACCAGGTGTTGTGCATCACCCACTTGCCGCAGTTGGCGGGGTTTGGCGACGTGCATTTTGGTGTGCAGAAGCAGGTTTACCAGGGGCGGACCGTGACCCAGGTGGTGCGTTTAACCGATGAGACGCGGGTTGCTGAGCTGGCGCAGATGTTGGGCACGCAAGGCGAAGCAGCACAGCAGGGAGCGCTCGAAATCCTGGCGCGGGCCGTCACTTTCAAACAAAACGCTGCCACCACTTCAACCTCGTCAGTAGAAAGTTAAAAAAACGTCATGGGTGTTATTTGCTCACTAGAGGAACACGTTTATAATGGTTATGATTGTATGTTGCATACGCTTAATGTCATTTCAAGTTTAGCGTTAAGCCTTGGGGGGGACGTTGCTTTGACCTTGCGGATAGAGAATTTTCCAGGTGGGCAATGACAACCCCTTTTTATTAGCAGAGTAAGGACGGTTGGAAATGGCACTAAAAGGCAGGTTAGAAGACTTCGGGATAACGCAATTGCTGAACCTCATTAATCTGGCCCGAAAGACAGGGACTCTCTATCTTGAGGGAGCGCAGAAGAACTCGTACCTTTGTTTTCGTGAGGGGAAGCTGATCTACGCGGCGCTTGAAGGTGTGGAGGATAGTTTGCCCGTGATATTGCAGCGCGCGAACGTCTTCACGCCGGAGCAAGTGCGAATGATCCAAACGAACATGCCCGGCAAGACCGATCGGGAAATCGCGCAGGTGTTGATCACGAGCGGACGTCTTCAACAACAAGTCGTGGTCAAAAGCGTGCGTGATTATGTTCTGGACCTGGTATATCAGATCTTCTCCTGGAGCGAAGGTCAGTTTCGCTTTGAACCCTCCAAGTTGCCTGTTCAGGGGAAAATCGCCACCTCCATCGCTCTTGAAAATGTCATCATGGAAGGTAGCCGCCGCGTCAAGGAATGGGAACGGCTACAAGATGAACTTCCCGATCTCGATGTCCCTCTCAAATTCGCCGACCGTCCGACGACACCGTTGCGGGATGTGAATCTCAGCGTCGAGGAATGGCGCGTGATTTCTTTTGTCAACCCTAGCAACACCATTCGGCAGATTGCCCAGTTCAACAGCATGAGCGAGCTGCAAATCCGTAAGATTGTTTACAGTCTGCTGCAAGCCGGTCTGGTGGAGATCATTCGTCCGCCGCGACCGGCGAGCGCGCCTACCGCCGCTGCGCCGCGTCCCGTCGGTGTTGCCCCGACGCCGGGGTTGCAGCCGACCGCGACACAGATGCAACGACCGGCGGTCAAGCGCGGTATCGTTCAAAAGCTGATCAGCCGGATCAAGGAGTTATAGGCTATGCAGACGCTAAAGATCGTTGTGACAGGGCCTTTTGCATCCGGGAAAACGGAACTGATCCAAAGCGTCAGTGAAATTGACGTCGTGTCCACCGAGCGGAAGATATCCAAAGAGGCCGAGCGCATCAAACAGCAGACGACGGTGGCGATGGACTTTGGGCGCATCACCATTGATGACGAGTTGATCCTCTATCTCTTTGGAACGCCGGGGCAGCGCCGCTTCGACTTTATGTGGGAGATTCTCTCGGAGGGAATGTTGGGATTTGTCGTTCTCGTGGACAGCACCCGCCCGGAGACCTTCCGTGAAGCGCGCCGTATCCTGGATACCTTCCGTAGCTATTCGCCGGTTCCCTATATCGTTGCCGCCAACAAGCAAGACCTCGGCGATGCCTGGCCGCCCGAAGACCTGCGTATCGTTTTGCACGTAGAGCCGGGCGTTAAAGTCGTTCCGTGTGTGGCGACCGATAAAGAGAGCGTCAAACAGGTGTTGTTGGAGTTGCTCTATTCCATCCTGGAACTGATGGAAGAAGAGTAACTGTTTTTTAACCGAATTGCAACGGCCTCTTTTCGTGCTGTGATAGGCTTTGTGGTATGATAAATGAAAAGAGGCGCGGGGTTAAATTAGATGAGTTCTATTGTTACGGATCGAGGCATCGTTCACTACGAGACTTTTGGCCGGGGGAAGCCGGTCGTTTTGCTGCACTGCTGGCTTGGCTCGTGGAATTATTGGTACTCGACGATGGAGTACCTGGCCGAGCATAAGTACAAGACATACGCGCTAGATTTTTGGGGATTTGGAGATTCAGCCAAGCAAGGCTCCTTTTCGGTCACCGAATACGTGCGTATGGTGGACCAATTTATGGAGCGGATGGGCCTGGAACGCGCGCGGGTGATGGGGCACTCGATGGGCGGCACCGTTTCTCTGAGTCTGGCCCTCGCCTATCCCCAACGTGTCTCCAAGGTCGCCGTCGTCGGTTCCCCCATTACCGGTTCGGGACTGGCCTTCCTGCTCAAATTGTCTGGCTACCGTGAGTTTGCGCGTCTCCTGTATGCCGTACCGGGCCTTTTGACCTTATCCATGAAGTTGCTCTCCCTGTCGTATGCGAAAGACTGGCGCACGTTGTACGATATGTTGAAGAAGGACCTTTCGCGCACCACGTGGGAATCCTTCTCTGCCAGTATCCGTGATTTGCGGCTCACCGATTTGCGTCCGCGTTTGGGCGAATTACAAATTCCGGCGATGGGCATTTATGGGCACAAGGATAATATCGTCAACCCTAAACAGGGTGAACTGATCCGTAAGGGCATCAAAAATCACGTCATCCACTATTTTGAGAAATCGGGGCACTTTCCCATGTTGGACGAAAGGGACCGCTTTCATGCCACAATCCTGGAATTCCTGGTTGACTCGTGAGCGAGACCGTAGAACAATCTGACTATTATTTCCCGAACAGAATTGTGCGCATTCTGCTCCTGGCGATGCGGGAGGTGATGGGAGAGAACGGTATTCATGCAGTACTGAATACAGCGCGCTTGCAGTATTTTATCGAGCATTGTCCGCCCCCCAATTTTGAGCAGGGGATGACGTTTAGCGAAGTAGGGCGGCTTTTCGAAGCCATTGAAGGCATTTACGGCGTGCGTGGGGGACAAAGAATCGCGCGGCGCTCCGGTGAGGCCTGTTTTAAGTACGGGATTGAGGGTTTTGGGGGTGTAATCGGTTTCGCAGATTTTGCCCTGAGACTTCTCCCGATCACTCTGCGGATGCGGATTGGCCTTGAAGTCCTGGCCGAGATCTTCAACCGCTACACCGACCATCACGTGCGGCTCGGCGAAGGTGAAGACAGTTTCTTTTTCATGACGGAGCGCTGTGGCTTTTGTTGGGGGCGGCACTCAGACACGCCGGCTTGCGCTCTACTCGAAGGCCTGGTGCAAGAGTCGCTGTACTGGGTGAGTCGCGGCAAGCACTTTTCTATCGAGGGGATCAGTTGTATCGCCTGCGGGGATGCTGTAGGCGCTTTACGGGTGGACAAAACCCCGTTGATTTAATGGTAGTGTGGACAGGGAATGCGTAAAATCATCCTGCGTGACCGAAGAAAGATTCCGCCTTTCAACGAGCCAGCCCGCGAGCTGAGCGTGCTGACCCATCCCCTTTGGCTGCATCAGCGGGATGTGCTCGCGCGCTACACCACCGAAGAACGTGAAGTCGAATCCATCAACGAAGTGGGCAGCGACCGCGAGGAAACGCTCGTCTACCGCGACAATCTCTACTTCGATCAGGGTTTCATTGACGAATTCATCAGCCGCGCGCAAAACTCTGGCAAAGCCTGCCAGGCCGCCTTCAAATTGGACGATCCGGCGATTACCGGGCAAGCTCTCTATCTGCAACGTGGAATTCGCCGCCAGGGCAACTATTACGTCGCCGACCTGTGGTACTATCCTTACGGCATCGAACCGGTCGTGCGCCCGCTGGTGATGGACACCGAAGCGCGCGAAGTGGGCTTCTACCATGTCCCCACCCACATGTCCGACTTCCAGGGCGACTTGATTTACCATCTGCCGACCAAGCCTTTCCTTTCCATCGAACACTGGATCCACATTCTGCACGCCAATATAGATTTTGGCATCTTCGCCATCGGCGTGCAGTTTGAGAAACGCCTGGAGCGCGACCTGGGACTGCTGTTGAAGATGCTCTGGCGCGGCATCCTGGAACGCAAGCAGGTCCTCACGTCCTCGGAGATTGTCAAGATGGGGAAGAACTGCACCATTGATCCCACCGCTGTTATCCAGGGGCCGACTATTATTGGGGATAACGTGGACATCGGGCCGGGTGTGGTGATCAGAAATTGTGTCATCGGCGATGACGTTACCATTGACCAGGGCTGTCAACTGATGCTTAGCGTCGTGGGCAACGGTACTTTTTTGCCGTTTCGTGCCGCGCTCTACCGTACCGTGTTGATGGATCGCTGCATGGTGGCGCAGAACACCTGTCTGCAAATGTGCGTGGTCGGGCGCGATTCCTTCGTGGGCGCTGGTACAACGTTCACCGACTTCTTGCTGGTGGATAAGCCATTGCGTTCACATTTCGGCGGCAAGCTCGAAGAAACTGGGATGACCGCTTTGGGCAGCGCCATCGGCCACAACGTGCGTATCGGCTCTGGCTTGATCTTCTTCCCTGCCCGTATGATCGAGTCGGATGTGATTATGTTCGCTTCCGACGATAAGCGTAGAGTGATCACCGGCAACGTTTATTACGAAGATAGCGATCACCTCAAGCTCGAGGATGGCGAGAAGATGCACCCCCGCTTGTACAAACGGGATGCCTGAGGCTTCTATGCATTCGTTTGCCTTTATCATCCATCCTATTGACCCAAAGCGCGATGTGGCCCGTAAATATCCGTTCCTGGGCAAAGTCCTTTCCGAAGAAGCCATTAATTTCGTGTGTCGTTTTTGGCCGCCTGTGCAACTTTCGCGCATCACCGGCGCGCGCTCGCAGGCCACCGCCGAGGAGCTTGAAGGCTGGTTGATCGCGGTCCCCTACACGCCGCAGCGGATGTTGAGCCTGCCGCCGGAGATGGTCTATAAGAAAATCGTCGCCGCCGGCAAGTTGGCGGAAAGCCTGGGCGCGCAGATTCTGGGATTGGGCGCGTACACATCGGTGGTGGGGGATGGCGGCGCAACGATTGCGCGGCGGTTGGACATCGCGGTGACGTCGGGCGACAGTTACACCGCTGCTATTGCGGTTCAGGCGACGCGCGCGGCGGCGCGGCGGATGGACATTGATCTGGCGCAGGCGACGTTGGCGGTAGTGGGGGGGGCCGGCGCGATTGGCGCGGCGGTGGCGCAACTCCTGGCGCCGAATGTGCAGCGGATGCTCTTGATCGGGCGACAGACTGATGCGCTGACTGCCGTTGCCGAAAAGGTGCGGCGCGCGGGTTGCGGCGATGTCACTATTTCCACCGCCGTGACGGACATTGCCATAGCTCAGGTCGTGGTCACTGTGACCAGTTCCGGGGGCAACCTCATTCAGCCGGAGATGCTGCGGCGGGGCGCGGTGGTCTGCGACGTCTCCCGCCCTCGTGATGTCTCGCAGCACGTGATCCACGCGCGCGACGACGTGCTGGTGATTGACGGCGGTTTGGTGCGCGTGCCGGGAGCGGTGAACTTTGGCTTCGATTATGGACTTCCGCCCGATCTCACTTATGGCTGTTTGGCGGAAACGATGACTCTGGCCTTCGACGGGCGATTTGAGGATTACTCCATCGGCAAGAATCTTTCCATCGAACAGGTGCAAGAGATTGAGGCTTTGGCGACGAAACACGGGTTTGAGTTGGCGGCGTTGCGCAGCTTTGAGCATAAACTGGAAGAAACTCTCATTCAAAAAGTAAAGGCAAAGGCCCAAATCGGTTAACTACGCGGTCTGTGACCGTTGGCAGGAGGTAAAAGCATGAGTGGTGGTCGTGTCCTGGTTGTAGAGGATGATATTGATATTTACAGCATGTTGCAACTCTATTTCAAGTCGCAGGGATATGAGGTCTACGTTGCCCCACGCGGGGGTGTGGCCCTGGAAATGACGCGACAAAATATGCCCAACGTCATTGTGTTGGACATCAACTTGCCTGACATTGACGGATACGAAGTCTGTCGTCAGTTGCGAACCAATCTGCGTACCAGTCACATCCCCATTATCTTCCTGACGCAGCGGGACGAGCGCAACGACAAAATCCAGGGACTTGAATTAGGGGCCGATGATTACATCACCAAACCCTTCGATCTGGAAGAACTGCGTCTGCGCGTCCGCAACACGATCAAAAGCGCCGAAATCGCCAGCCTGACCAGTCCTAGCACGGGCTTGGCGAGTGGACGGCTGATCGAGCAGCAGTTGCGCGAGCTGATGCGCCGGCAGGATTGGGGCATCTTGTACATCGGCATCAATGGGCTGGATGCTTTCAACGAAGTCTACGGCTTTGTGGCCGGGGAAGAGGTATTGCGCTTCACGGGGATGCTCCTCAATGACGCTATTGACGAGATGGGCACGGCGGATGATTTCATCGGTCACATTGGCGGTGATAATTTCATCATCATCACGCGCAAAGAACTCGTTGCCTCCCTACGCTCAGAAATTATCAACCGCTTCAAAGAAAATGTCGGCACGCACTATGACTTTATGACCCGAATGCAGGGATATTTAGTCGTCAAGGATGAGGATGACAAAGAAGTGCGCCGCCCGCTGATGACGCTGCAAATCGGGGGACTCACCGCGGATGACGGGCCATTTACCGACATTCGGGAGATCACCGAGGCGGCAGCCGAGGTACGGCGACAGGCGCGCAAGCAGGAGTAGGGGAAGCCGGATTTTGTGAGGGTGGAGGCGTAGCCTTTGGGAAAGCTGCAGGCACTCAGCGAACGGTTAACGACCGCTTTAAGCGCGGAAGCCGTTTGGCGCATCGCACTTGAAGAAGCCGCTCTATGGTTTGGAGCGGATGCTGGCGCCTGGGTTTGGAACGCCCCCACACCCACCGTAACCCTCCTGGATGGAAGCGTGTCTGTGGATCGCGCGGCATGGCGAGCGGCGCTCGCGCTTTGTGAAACTGCCACAGAAGCGCAACATTGGACGACGCCCCTGCCTGGATTGCCTCACGTGCTTGGCGCACCCGTTGGGATTGATACCACATGGCGCGGTTGGCTGCTATTAGGCCGCTGCCAAACGCCATTTACGGCGGAGGATGCGGAGCTTCTCGGCAACGTTGTTTCGGTGGCGCAACTGGCGGCCGCGGTTTGGACACGCTACGAGAGCATCAACCTGACCCGCTCGCGCCAGGTGCAAGAGTTGGAAACCCTGCAACAGATGGGGCGTTTGATCGCTGAGAGCCTGAACCTGGAGACGACGTTGAACGTGATCCTGGACGGCGTCACGGCGCTCATCCCTTACGACGCCGGCGAAATCACCCTGTTTGACGCCGAGCAAAAGGTGCTGGTCAACGGCGTGTACCGTTTCAATGCCGTCGCCAGTCAAGGCGTTGACTTGAAGGGCGTGACCTACCAACTCGACGAAGGCTTGAGCGGCTGGTTAGCGCGCACCCGTCAACCGCTGTTGATTGATGACGTGTTGACCTTTGAAGCTGTGCAGCCGAAAAATGCGACTCTTAAGCTCTGGTCGCGTTCCTTCTTGGGTATCCCCTTGATCGCGCACGGTGAATTGGTAGGGACGCTCGAACTAGCGGCGGCGGCCCCTGGACAGTTCACCGCACATCACAAAGAACTTGCGACCCTCTTGGGCGGACAGGCCGCGGTGGCGATTGAGAATGCGCGACTTTTCGAAGCGGCGCAGAAACGGGTGCATACCCTGGAAAGTCTCCGCGAGATTGTCAACGCAGTGGGACGCGCCGGGAACGCCGAAAACGTGGTCAGAGAAGTGGTATCGCGCGTCGCGGAGATGACGCGCGTGGACGTCGCCGGTCTGCTGTTCTACGATGCCGAGACCGCAGCTCTGGTCGCCAGCACGCCCTTTATCGGTATGCCCGATGACTGGGTGCGCAATTTCGTTGTGCCACTCTCCGATCCTCGTTCGCTGTTGCAACGGCACAAGCAATTCTATTGGATGATTGATGATGCGCAGAGCGACGCGCAGGTGGAGTCCCTGGGATTGCTGCCGCTGGCGGTGGCCCTGGACATCCATCAAGTGCTCTGCGTACCGCTCGAAACCGCCGGTGAACTGGTTGGCCTTATCCAGGTGGCGAACCCCAGGGGACGGTGCACTTTCACTGAAGAGGACGCGCGTATGCTGGCGATGTTGGCTTCCCAGATCGCCGGAACCGTGCGGATCTCGCAGTTGGCCGAACGCATGGAACGCCGGACGCAGCATTTGCGCTCGCTGGTGTCGGTTGCTTCGACCATCGGCGCTTCGCTGAACCTGGATACCGTGCTCAATGAGATTGTGCGGATGGCCTTTGGGGTTTTCAACTGTCAACGGGCTGCGATTTTCGTGGTGGACCCTGTGACCGGTCTGTTGAACCTGGCGGCGGCAGAAGGGGTGTCTGAGCGGTATCGGGCATTCTCACAAGGCATCCCGGTGGTCAAAGACGGGCGCACTCACGCCGTGGCGACCAATACCATGGTGGTGTCTGTTGATGTATTGCAGGAGCCGGAGTCTGCCAGAGTCGCGCAACTTGCCAGGGAAGAGGGCTTCCGCGCCTTTGTGGATTGTCCGTTGCATCGCGGGGATAAGCCGGTGGGGATGCTTTCGGTGCAGTTCGCCGCGCCGCACCCGTTCACAGACGACGAGCTGAGCGTGTTGCGCGTTCTGGCCGAGCAGGCATCCATTGCGATAGAAAACGCGCGGCTATACACCCAAACCGACGCTGAACTGCGGCGGCGGCTGGAAGCGTTGGAGGCTTTGCAGCGGGTCACGCGCGACATCACGGCAACACTTGATCTGGATCACATTCTCAATGGCGTCTTGGAAGAAGCCATCAACTTCAGCGCAGCCGATGCGGGATTCATTGCCGTCTTTAACGCTGCGGATTTTGAGCTGCGAGTCTCCCTGGGCTACGATGAGGCTGCCCTGGAAGCCATCCATCATCTCACCAACCGCGCGGAGCCGGATTCGCCATTGGCGAGATTTTTGGCCCGCCAGGATACGATCCATATCCTCGATGTGGCGCAATTACCGGATGCTGCGGTCTTCCCGCCCGGCGCGCGAACCGTGTTGGTGGAACCTGTCTTCTACGAAGGACAACTGGCGGCAGCGATTCTATTGCAAAGCACCCGCCCCGCGGCTTTCCCTCCGGCGGTATTGGAGTTCATTGCCGGGCTGGCTGTGCAGACTTCCATCGCGGTGGGGAACACCCGGCGTTATCTGGAACAACTTGAGCGCGGCGAGTTGATGCACAAGCGCGCGGAACAAATGTCGCTCTTGTTGGAGGTCTCGCGCACTATGCGCTCTGACCGCCCCCTGGATCAAACCCTGCTTGACATTGCTTACGCCGTCCAGGAAGGCACCGGGTTCAACATCGTTTTGATCAGCGTGATTGAGGGCCTCAACCTGCGTCGTGTGGCTGGCGCAGGGATCCCGTTGGCGCGGCTGGAACAGATGAAGGCCGTGCGCCATTCCTGGCCGCGCATCCGTGCTCTGTTCCAGGACAGATTCCGTTTGGGGCGTTGCTACTATATTCCCGCTGAATACTACGAGGAGCTTCTTGACGACATTGACGTCTTCATCCCTGCTGACGCTATACTCGAACGGCAGCCTGGTCGGTGGCATCCCAAAGACACTTTCATCATTCCATTGCGCGGCAGCCACGGTGATATTGTGGGCATTATGTCGGTTGATGATCCTTTGGACGGGCGCACGCCTACGGCGTTGACGACAGAGGTCATTGAGATTTTCGCCGCCCAGGTCGCGCTGGCGATTGAGAACAACCGGCTGATTGAAGATTTGCAGCGCCAGGTTAACACCTTGCGCCTGTTCAATGAGCTAAGTCGTTCGATCACCACCAAGCTCGATTTGCCTCTGGTCTTGAACACCGTGGCGCAATCGGTGACAAACCTGCTGCAATACGATTATGCGACGATCTTCCTTCAAGAGCAAAGTGGACAGGGTTTTATCCCTCTGGCGACGTCGGGTTACTCGCTCGATCTATTGTCGGGCCGCTCATTGGTTCAACGCGAGGGGAGCGTGGGAACCGTAGTCAAAACGGGGATGCCCCTGGTCATCGAAGACACCGAGGCCGCCCCACATCACCAGGCCGGGCCGGTTGTCATCGGTTCGTCGCTCATGGTGCCGCTGATGGTGGAAGGGCGCTCCGTGGGCGTTCTCGCGGCTGATCGGAAGAGCAAGGGGGACTTCACACCCACCGATGTGGCGACGCTGACTGCCCTGGCGGATCAAGTCGCGGTCGCCGTCGAAAACGCGCGGCTCTTTGAAGAAGTCAAACGTTTCAACGAGGAACTGGAAGCGCGTGTCGCAGAGCGCACCCGCGAACTGGCCGAAGCCCTGGAAGACTTGCGCGTGCAGCGAGATCGTTCCGGCGTCCTCTACCAGATTGCGTCCGAATTGGCCGCCAGCCTGGACATAGACCGGGTGCTCAGCCAGGCCTTGCTGCTGTTGCAGAAGGCGGTCAAGGCTTCACGGAGCGCCGTGATCCTGCTCGACAACAACACCGGACGGCTCGTCTACCGCGCGGCCATCGGCCACACCGAACCGATCCCGCCGGGCGGGAGACCGGCTCCCTTTGGCCGGAACGATGGGGTTGTGGGATGGGTGCTGGCGGAAAGAACGGCGCTGCTCATTCCCAACGCGCTGCAAGATGAACGCTGCGCCGCGCTGTATGATCGCGGTGTGCGCTCCATCCTGGCTGTGCCCATTGTGGGAGGCGCTGGCGAATCGTTAGGCGTCATCCTTCTGCAATCGCCGCTGGAGAATGTCTTCGGCGAGCCTGAATTGCGCCTGGTCGAAGCCGCCGCCATCCAGTTGGGCAACGCTCTGAACAATACCGAACTCTATCGTCTGATCCGTGAACAGGCCGAGCGGGTTGGCGCTATGCTGCGCGGGCAGCAGGTCGAGGCGGCGAAGAACCAGGCGATCCTGGAGGGCATTGCTGATGGTGTGATGGTCGGCGATGCTAATGGGCGCGTCATCCTCTTCAATGCGGCAGCCGGGCGCATCCTGTCCATCGGTCGTGAGCAGGCGTTGGGACGCTTCCAGGACGACATCCTGGGACTCTACGGCAGCGCGGCGCACGACTGGCTGGCGCAGATCGAAAAGTGGCGCGAAGCTCCCAAGGCGCACGCTGCCGATGAATTTTTGGCGCACCGGATGGAAGTAGGGCGGCGCTTTGTCAGTGTACATCTGTCGCCGGTTATTTCGCCGTCCCAGGAATTCCTGGGGGTCGTCTCTGTCTTCCGCGACATCACGCCGGAGGTGGAGGCCGACCGCGCCAAGAGCGATTTTGTTTCCACCGTCTCGCATGAATTGCGCACGCCGATGACTTCGATTGTCGGGTACGTTGATTTGATCCTGATGGGCGCTACCGGGCCATTGTCGGACATCCAACGCGATTTCTTGAAAAAGGTCAAGTCAAATTCGGAACGTCTGACCAGTTTGGTCAACGATTTGCTCGACATATCGCGCATTGAGACAGGCCGGGTGGTGTTGCAACTCGCGCCGGTGGCGATTGAAGAGGTGATTAAGCAGGTTGCGGACTTGCTGCACCCCAAAATCGTGGAAAAGGAACAGCGTTTGTTGACCGTATTGCCGCCCGCGCTGCCCAAAGTCTACGGCGATCATGACCGTCTGGTGCAGATCGTGACCAATATGATGGGCAATGCTTATAAATATACACCCGTCGGCGGTGAGATCGGCGTGTATGTCTATGTGCGGGACGCTATGTTATACGTCGCCGTCGCCGATACGGGAATCGGCATCGCGCCGGAAAACCAGAAGAAAATCTTTGAACGCTTCTACCGCGTGGAAGATGATCCCGCTGTGTACGAAGTTTCTGGAACAGGCCTGGGATTGGCGATCTCGCTGTCCCTCATCCAAATGCACGGGGGAACGATCTCTCTGGACAGCGCGTTGGGCAAAGGGAGCACCTTCACCTTCTCCGTGCCCCTTGCTGAAGGCGAACTGACTGAGAATGTCGGGACGCTGCCGCCGCGCATCGCCGGAGAGCCGAAATCAACGATCCTCGTGGTCGAAGATGATCGTGAAAGCGCCGATTTGTTAAAGATTATGCTCCATCAGGACGACGTGGAGTTTCTGACCGCTGTTTCCGGTGAAGAAGCCCTGCGTCTGGCGCGTGAAAAGCGTCCCGATGTAATCTCGCTGGACATTCGTTTGCCGGATTTGGATGGATTTGAAGTGTTGCAGTTGCTCAAACGCGATGCTGAAACGGCTGATATTCCGGTGGTCATTGTTTCCGTGATGTCCGATAGAGCACGGGGATTGCGTTTGGGGGCGACGGAGCACCTGGTGAAGCCGTTAAATGAGAAACGGCTGCGCGAAGTGATTCTGCCTCTACTCGATAAAAAAGAGACGGTCGTCGTTGCCAGCAATGATCGGGGTCTTCTTGACCCGCTGCGCGCCGCACTACAGTTGCACAGCATCAACGTGCGTACGGCCCGCAACGCCGAGCGCGCCTTGAATGTCGCGCATACCGCGCATCCGAAGGTCTTTGTGTTGGATCATCCCTTACCTGATATGGACGGCTATCAAATTTTAGAGAGACTCAAGCAGGACTCACAGACAGTGGACGCCGCCGTGATTATGTTGACCGAGGATACGCTGCTTGCTGGAGAGAGATGGGGTGCCATGGAAACGTTTGAGTCTGTACATTTTGTGTCCAAGCCATTCTCCGTGGAGGAACTTGCAGCCAGTGTTTCCAGTCTTATCCATGGGAATGGTGCCTTAAAGGAGTCGTGAGAATGGTCAGAATATTGGTTGCTGAAGACGAACGTGACATTCGGGAACTGATCGCATTTACCCTGCGGTTTGCCGGGTTTGATGTTGAACTGGTGGCTAATGGCGCGGAAGCCGTGGAAAAAGCGCAGCAAATCATCCCGGATTTGATCCTGATGGATGTGCGAATGCCACGCATGACAGGGTATCAAGCGTGTGAAGCATTGAAAGAGAACCCGCTCACACAAACAATTCCCGTGATCTTCCTCTCGGCAAAAGGCCAGGAGAGTGAGATTCAAGAAGGGTTGGAAGTTGGGGCCATGGAATACATCCTTAAACCTTTTGCGCCTGATGAGTTAACCTCGCAGGTTAACAGGATTTTGAAAGAAATCGGTAAAGTTTGATTGATCATGCGGAGTTCGGCTTATGAGCGCGATTATCCTTGAAAGCAGTCTCGTCCATTACGAGGCTCTGGGACGTGGTAAACCACTCCTGTTTCTCCACGATTGGTTGGGGTCGTGGCGCTACTGGGTGCCGACGATGGTGGATATGTCATCGTCCTTCCGGGCGTATGCGCTGGATTTTTGGGGTTTTGGCGATTCCGATAAGGTAGCGGCGCGGTATAGTATCCCTGGCTACGTGGGGCAGGTTGAGCTGTTTATGGATCAGATGGGGATCGGCAGCGTGCCCATTATCGGCCACGGCCTGGGCGGAATTGTGGGCGCCAATTTTGCGCTGGCGCATCCGGAGCGCGTCGAACAGTTGATGACCGTCTGTACTCCCCTCAGCGGCGGCGACATCGCCCGTTCGTTGAGCGGCTACAGCGGCGGCGAAAATCCGGCGAAAGTCATTCTCGGACGCCGCCTGAAATCGTATGAGGAAGTGGATATCGAAGCCGCCAAGACCGACGCCAATGCTGTCGTGCAGAGCGTGCGATACGTGATGGGCCATAATCTCCTGGGTGTCTTGGAAGACCTGGACATGCCGGTGCTGTTGGTTTGTGGACGCGAAGACCCGATCATCCAGCCGCCGGAAGATGCCGTGTTGGAGGGCCTGGATTATAACGTCTATCCGTTTATTTTTGAGACCGCCCAACATTATCCTATGTTGGAGGAAACCAGCAAATTTGACCGGCTCTTGCGCGACTTCCTGGTTCACAAAGACAACTGGGACGAAATCGAAGTGAAGGACGAGTGGAAGAGGCGGATGCGTTAGCGGCATTGCGACCGGGCGAGGCACAGAACCCTTGAACAAGAACGTCGTGAGTAAAGACCCGTGGGTGATTGGATGGCTGATGCGCGTTTTGGTGCTGTTGGCTGTCCTGGCGGCCTTTGGCGTTCCTTTGGGCTTGATCCCCATCGTTGCGGTGGCGACCGATCCAGAGAGTCCCGTCGCGCAAGAAGATGGCCGGGTGGTCATCCCCTTGAACACGCCTGTGCCTACCCCGACCGTGGCGCCGCTGACCCCCGTGCCCCACATCCCCCGTATCGGCATCATTGCCGGCCACAGCGGCAATGACAGCGGTGCGCTGTGCCCGGATGGATTGCAAGAGGCAGACATCAACCTCGATGTGGCGCGGCGGGTTGTGGCGCTGCTTATGCAATATGGCTGGACGGTTGATCTGCTGGACGAATTTGACGTGCGCCTGAATAGTTATCGCGCGGACGCACTGCTTTCCATCCATTCTGACTCCTGCGGTTTCCCCGGCAAATCGGGTTTCAAAATCACCCGCGCCGAATCCGGCCTGCTCGTTCCCTCCGCCGACGCGTTAGTCACTTGCGTGATACAGCATTACGGTGAGCGTACCGGTTTGGCGTTCGACGCTGACACCATCACCTACGACATGACGCGCTATCACGCCTACTACGAAATTGACCGGAACACCCCGGCAGCCATCATTGAGATCGGCTTTATGTTAGACGACCGCGAAATCTTGACGCAGCGTCCCGACGTGGTAGCGCAAGGCATTGTGGATGGCTTGCGCTGCTTCATCGAAAGCCAATCCCCCTGACGATTATCTCCTTTTGCGTTCCTGGCTCATTTGCGCTTTGCGCTGAGCGGTGTAAAATCTATGTAGATCAGCGCGTTATTCCGCGTATCAACTTTCATTGATTACACCGTAACGAAAAGGAGGCACACTATGTCATATCAGAAGCTCATCATCGTAGGGAACCTGGGCCGCGACCCAGAGATGCGTTACATGCCGGATGGAACGCAGGTGACAACCCTAAACATCGCGACGAATCGCAGATGGAACAGCCCTGATGGCTCGAAAAATGAGGAAACCACGTGGTTCCGCGTTACTCTCTGGCGTAAAGATGCAGAGAACGCAGCACAGTACCTCTCCAAAGGATCGCGGATCTTGGTTGAGGGGCGGTTAACACCCGACAAAGCAACCGGAGGGCCAAAAATATGGACACGCCAGGATGGTTCGGCCGGCGCAAGCTACGAAGTGACGGCGGATCGGTTTGTGATGCTCAGCAGTCGCAGTGAAGCGGGGAGCACTCCTGGTACAGCGGAAGCGCCTGAAGCCTACGGGGAAGAGGAAATCCCCTTCTAAAGGCCGGGAGTAGCTGGATGAATGACAGAGGGGCTTATTTGCCCCTCTGTTCTTTGTGGTTTTCCGGTGTATAGAATGGTATAATGGAGGTCATCATGGCAACAAAACCTAAATCCATAAACGTAGAATTGCCGGCTGGTCTCGAACCGGTTTACGCCAACTTCGCCCTCATCTCTCATTCCCCTTCTGAGATCATCCTGGACCTGGCGCAGATGCTGCCGAATCAGCCGCAGGTGCGCGTGAAGGCGCGTGTGGTGATGACGCCGTTGAATGCGAAACTGGTGCTGCGGGCCTTGCAGGAAAACCTTGTCAAATACGAAGCCGCTTTTGGCGAGATCGTGGTGCCGGGTCAGGGGTACGATCTGGCGCGTGAATTCTTCGGGGGCGTCCATCCGCCCGATACGGAGGGCTAAAATGGCAGAGGCGCTACAAGTGTGGTTGGATCAACTGGCGGCGGCGGCGCAGGCCGATCTGGAAGCGCGCAACCAGGCTCGCGACGAGGCGCTGCAAAAAAGCCGCGAACTCATTCGCCTGTGTTCCAGCGCCATCCGGGCGGGACACCGCGAGCTATGGGGCGAAGCCAACGCGCTGTTGACCGAGGCGGAGGCCGTGGGGCGGGAGATGCAGGCGTTATTGGCGCCCTACCCGGATTTGTTCTACGCCGGTTATACCCAGGATGCGTTGAAAGAACTGGTCGAGGCGCGCGTCACCCTGGCCTTAATCTCCGCCGGCGCGCTGCCGCCGTTGGACAACCTGAGCGTGCCCTACGATACTTACCTCAACGGCGCGTGCGAGGCGGCCAGCGAACTGCGCCGCCGCTGCCTGGACGTGATGCGCCAGGGCGCGATGGACGAGGCCGAGCGGCTGCTGGCGGCGATGGATGCCGTCTACGAGGTGCTGATGTCGTTCAGCTACCCCGATGCCATCACCGGCGGTCTGCGGCACCGCGTTGACCAACTGCGGGGCGTCCTGGAGCGCACGCGCGGCGATCTCACCAACAGCGTGCAGATGCAGCGCCTGTTACAAGCCCTCGAAGCCGCCGAAGCGCGCGCGTAAGGTTTGACAGGCATCGAAAATCGGTTATAAGAGCGGTGAAGTGTGATACGCAATTCATAACTTGCAACTCGTAATTCGTAATTCGTGAGGAGTTTCCGTGAATTTGAAACAGCAGGCTGATGATATTTTGATCTCTCCTTATGGAGAGAAACTTGTTGACCTCGTCGTGACCGGCGCAGAACGCGAGGCCATTCTCGCCGAAGCCAATCGCTATCCTTCCTTGCAAATCACCGACCGCAACCTCTGCGACCTCGAACTGCTGGCGGTGGGCGGCTTTTCGCCGCTGGATCGCTTTATGTCTAAGGCGGATTACCAACGTGTGCTGACCGAAATGCGGCTGGCGGATGGGACGCTGTTCTCCATCCCCATCACCTTGACGATCAGCAAGGAAGACTTGCCCACCCGCGAGGAATGGCTCACATTGCGCGATTCGCGTAACTACATCGTCGCTGTGATGCGGATTGAAGAAGTTTTCCGCTGGGATCCGACGCGCGAGGCGCGGCTGGTCTACGGCACGACCGATCACCGGCATCCGCTGGTCTCCGAGATGCAGCAATGGCGCGACCTGTGCATCTCCGGCGAACTGAAAGTGCTCAATCTGCCGGTCTATTACGATTTCGTCGAAATCCGCCGCACACCGGCCCAGGTGCGCGCTGCGTTGACGGCGATGGGCAACCAGAACGTGATCGCCTTCCAGACGCGCAACCCGCTGCACCGCATCCACGAAGAATTGACCAAACGCGCTGCCGCGCAGATTGACGGCAGCCTGCTCATCCATCCCGTCGTGGGAATGACCAAACCCGGCGACGTGGATCACTACACGCGCGTGCGGGTCTACAAGGCGTTGGTTGACAACTACTACGACAAAAACAACACCCTCCTGAGCCTGCTGCCGTTGGCGATGCGTATGGCCGGGCCGCGCGAAGCGTTGTGGCACGCGCTCATCCGCCGCAACTATGGCGCGACGCACTTCGTTGTCGGGCGCGACCACGCCGGGCCGGGCAACGATAGCGCCGGCAAACCGTTCTACGGCCCTTACGAGGCGCAGGAGATGATGGCGCAGTACGAAGACGAACTAGGCGTCAAGGTGGTGCAGTTCCAGGAATTGGTCTACCTGGTGGACGAGGACCGCTACGAAGAAATCTCCAAAGTCCCGCCAAGCGCGAAAACGGCAAATATCTCCGGCACCCAGGTGCGCGACGACTACCTGGCGAAGGGCAAACTGCTGCCCAACTGGTTCACCCGCCCGGAGACCGCGCACATCCTGATGGAGACGAATCCACCCCGCCACAAGCAAGGCGTGTGCATCTGGTTCACAGGGCTGAGCGGCGCGGGAAAGTCCACCATTGCCCAGGCTCTCGTGCCGATGCTGCTCGAGCGCGGGCGTCAGGCGACGATGTTGGATGGCGACGTGGTGCGCACGCACCTTTCCAAGGGCCTGGGCTTCAGCAAAGAAGACCGCGACACCAACATCCTGCGCATTGGTTTTGTGGCGGGGGAGATTGCGCGCCACAACGGCACCGTGATCTGCGCCGCCATCAGCCCATACCGCGCCACCCGCAACGAGGCGCGCAAGATGGTGGGCGAGGAGCACTTTGTGGAAGTCTTTGTGGATACGCCCATCGAAGTATGCGAAGAGCGCGATGTGAAGGGGATGTACGCTCGCGCGCGGCGCGGCGAGATCAAAGGTTTCACCGGCATTGACGATCCTTACGAAGCGCCGCTCAATCCGGAGATCATTGTGAAGACCGTGGAATTGACGCCGGAGGCGAGTGCGCGCAAGATCGTGGCTTATCTGGAAGAGCGTGGATTCTTGAACTCGCGGTAAAGCGTTCTTATGCGCATCGAAGAACTCAAACAGCACCTTAAAAAGCGTACTGGCTGCGCCGACCGCGATATTCAGGTCGTCTACGCGCCGCTGCGTATCTCACCGCTCGGCGCGCACGTGGATCACCAGGATGGCCTGGTGACAGGGATGACGCTGGATCAAGTCATTCTGCTGGCCTTCACCCCCCGCGCTGACCGGCGCGTGTGCGTCGAGAGCCTGAACTTTCCCGGTTGTGTGGACTTTGCCCTGGAGGATGTCCCGCCCAGATCGGCCAAAGATTGGGGCAACTACGTGCGCGGCGCGGCATTGGCGCTGCAACAAGACCATACGCTGCGGGTAGGCGTTGACGCGGTGGTGGGCGGCAGTATGCCCATCGGCGGCTTGAGTTCCTCGGCGGCGGTTGGCGTGGCGTATCTGCTGGCATTGGAAACAGTCAACGGTCTGACGATTTCTGCCGCAGAGAACATCCAGCTCGACCGCTACATCGAGAATGTGTACCTGGGCTTGAAAAACGGCATTATGGATCAGTCTATGATCCTGATGAGCGACCGCGACACGCTGACCTACCTGGATTGTCAATCGGTGGCGTTCGAGAAAATCCCGATCCCGCCTGAAAAAAATGGCTTCGATATCCTGGTGGTTTACTCCGGCGTGGAAAAATCTCTGGGCGGCACGGATTACAACAACCGTGTGGCCGAATGTCAGGAAGCGGCGCGGCTGCTACTCACCTGGTCAGGCCAGACGCCGCCGGAGCAACCGCGTTTGCGGATGGTGCCGGAGGCGATCTACGCCGAGTTGGGCGAGCGGCTCCCGGCGCCGTTGGATCGCCGGGCGCGGCACTTCTTCAGCGAGGTGCAGCGCGTGCGCGAAGGTGCGGCGGCCTGGCGCTCGGGCGACGTGACGCGTATCGGTCAGTTGATGCGCGAATCGGGCGCCAGCTCGGTCTACAATTACGAATCGGGTTGCCCGCAGTTGGTGACGCTGTACAATATCTTGTGTGAGGCGCCCGGCGTATACGGCGCGCGTTTCAGCGGCGCGGGATTTCGGGGAAGCTGTATTAGCTTGAGCGATCCGGCGTATCGGGAAGAGATACGGGCTTTTATCGCTGCGCGGTATCCGGCGGCGCATCCGAACGCGGCGGAGCGGTACAGTGTGCATTTCTGCAAGTCTGATGGGCCGGCGCGGGTGTTGAACGGGAGTGATTAGCAGTCAGCTTTCAGCGATCAGCTATCGGCAATGGGTGGTAGGTAGCCTTGTAGCAGAGAATGCGTTGGTCTTATGAAGACGAGTAAATCAAGTCAACCAGCACATTTGTCTGAGTATATGCAAGTTTGTCTGAATGCGCTTGCCGATCAGGGCTTGG
>DAOUAQ010000104.1:0-12310 GCA_034433375.1 Anaerolineae bacterium
GACGCCCGGTTCGGCGAGAACAACGACGCCGGCCCGCGAGACACCGACAACGATGGCGATCCCGACTACGTCGACCTCGACAGCGACGGTGACGGCACCGACGACATCGACGAAGCTGGCAACGGCGACCTGGACGCCGATAACGACGGCGACATCGACAACGCGACCGACAACGACAATGACGGCATCGCCGACGTCATCGACGACGATGACAACAACTTTGGCGGCCTGGGCACCGACACAACCGCCCCTGCGCCGGTTACCGTCACTGCGCCCATCAGCGGCACGGTCACCAATGACAACACACCGACCTTCACGGGCACCGGTGAACCGGGCGCTACGATCAAGGTCTACGACGCGGGTGGCAACGTCGTCTGCACCACCACCGTCAACCAGGACGGTTCGTGGTCATGCACGCCAACTGTCCCGCTGGCCGAGGGCGAGCAGACCTTCGAGGTGACCCAGACCGACGCAGCCGGCAACGAGAGCTCCCCCGTCGAAGTTATCCTCACCATCGACACAACCTCCTCTGCACCGGTCATCGTCACCGCGCCCATCAGCGACACGGTCACCAATGACAACACGCCCACCTTCGTGGGCACCGGCGAGCCGGGCGCTACGATCAAGGTCTACGACGCGGGCGGCAACGTCATCTGCACCACCACTGTCGCCGGCGACGGCAGTTGGTCCTGCACGCCCTCTACGCCTCTGCCGGAAGGCAAGCAGACCTTCATAGTCACCCAGACCGACGCAGCCGGCAACGAGAGCGCCCCCACCCCTGTCACCGTCACCATCAACACCATCAACCTGCCGCCGGTCGCCGTGGATGACACCTTTGCCGTACCGGAGAGCGTGCCCGCGCAGCCCTCCAGCACGCTGGATGTGTTGGCGAACGACAGCGACCCGAACGATGACGATCTGACTATCACAGCCGTCAGCGCGCCCGCGCACGGCGTCGCCACGACGGACGGGGCCACCATCGTCTACACGCCGACGGCCGGATACCTGGGCCAGGATACCTTCACCTACACCATCAGCGATGGTATGTATGAAGATACCGCGCAGGTGACCGTGACGGTGTCGCCGGTCGCCGATCTGGCGGTCGCGCAAACGGTACGCGGCACCATCAGTGGGCTGGAGTTCACCCTCGTCGCGCGCAACCTCGGCCCGCGCCCCGCCAACGGCGCTGTCATCTCCGACACCTTCCCGCCCAGCGTCGGCAACATCACCTGGACGTGCGTCGCAACAGGTGGGGCGGCGTGCCCCAACGCCAGCGGCAGCGGTCACATCGAGGAGACGTTGGCAACCTTCCCGTCGGGTGGCGTAGTGACATACACTGTAGCCGCTAATATCGTGGTCAGCGCCATCGAAAACAATACCGTGACCATCACGCCTCCGGCGGGCGTTTTCGACCTGAATCTCGCTAACAACACTGCCACACGGCCAACGCTGTACCGGATCATTCTCCCACTCGTCTTTAGGAACGCTACACCGTAGTGTAGATTCCTCCTCACAACGACCTGGCAGGTCTGGCTAACCTGCCAGGTCGTTTTTATGCCGCCCCTATAGTGCGCGTTGACTATGCAAAGCAGGCGTTTCGCAGTATACTGTGCGTACCGTAACCTTTCAGCCACACAAGCCAAATGGAGGCAGCGAAATCAAAGCTGAACTGCGCGACATCCGCCGCAACCTCGCCGAGCGACAAGGCGCGCCGACAACAGAGTAAGGAGGCGTCTATAAGTCAAACACTACAAACCCCCAAAAAATCCATTTACTCAGCATAGCGCATACGAAAGGAGAAAATGCCATGTTGTTTTTGCTCGATTTTCATGTGGAGTATCCCGAGACGATGTCCCAGAAGGACCTGTTTGCCATCTGGGCGCGCGAGGCTGATGCCGCACTCGGCGCAAAGCAAGCCGGCGTCGTGGTGGACTTGTGGAAATGCGTCGGGATGCGGCGCATCGTGGCGGTGGTGAATGTGGACAGCCTCGATACGCTCGATCAAATCTTGCTAGATCTGCCCATTATGAAGGAGCACGGCCACCACATGCACGTTGATGTCACGGCGCTGCGGCGTTATGAAGACTTCGCGGCGGACGTGAAGCAGCGGCTCGCGGAATAAGCAATCCCGCAGACTGACCGGCCTACCAAAAACACAGGTGCGGTGCGCTTTTGCAAAGCGTACCGCACCTCTCATAAAGCGATGCCTTTTTCGCGCTAAAGTGCCGTCAACACATCCTCAATGCGCTCGAACGCCCAGTCGAGATCGTCCTGCTCGATGACCAGCGGCGGGGCGAAGCGAATAACATGTTGGTGCGTCTCCTTGCACAGCAGACCGCGCGTCATCAACGCTTCGCAGAAGCGGCGCGCGCCGCCGGCCTCCGGGTACAGTTCCACGCCGATAAACAGGCCCTTGCCGCGCACCTCCTTGATGTGCGGACTGCGGATGGTGCGCAGTTTGCCCATCAGGTAATCGCCCATCTTGGCGGAATTCTCGATCATCCCCTCTTCGACGAGCACCTTGAGCGCCACCCGCGCCGTCGCGCAGGCCAGCGGATTGCCGCCGAACGTGCTGCCGTGGTCGCCGGGCTGGAACACGCCGAGCACTTCCTTGTTGGAGAGCACCGCCGAGACCGGGTAGAACCCGCCGGAGAGGGCCTTGCCGATGAGCGTGAGGTCGGCTTCGACGCCCTCGTGTTCCTCAGCGAGCAGCTTGCCGGTGCGCCCCAGTCCCGTCTGGATTTCGTCGGTGATCATGGCGATGTCGTGCGCGGTGCAGATGCGGCGCACGTCGCGCAGATAGCCGTCCGGCGGCACGATGATGCCGGCTTCGCCCTGGATCGGTTCGAGCATAAAGGCAACCGTGTTCGGCGTGATGGCTGCTTCCAACGCCGCCGCGTCGCCAAAGGGGATGATGACGAAGCCCGGCGTGAAGGGCGCATAGCCGTCGCGGTACTGTTCTTCGGTGCTGAAGCCGACGATGGTGATGGTGCGCCCGTGGAAGTTGTTGGCGCAGACGATGATCTCAGCCTGACCGTAGGGGATACCTTTGGTCTTGTACCCCCACTTGCGCACAGCTTTGATGCACGATTCCACGGCCTCCGCGCCGCTGTTCATCGGCAAGACCATGTGCGAGTGGGTCAGCTCGCACAGCTCCTTGTAGAGCAGACCCAACTGGTCGTTGCGAAACGCGCGCGACGTGAGCGTGAGGCGGTCAAGCTGTTCGCGCACCACCGCCGCGATTTTGGGGTGGCAGTGTCCCTGGTTCACCGCCGAGTAGGACGAGAGGAAATCCATATAGCGGTTGCCCTCCACGTCCCAGACCCAAATCCCCTGCCCACGCGTGAGTACTACGTCCAGTGGTTTGTAGTTCGTCGCGCCATACTGCTGTTCCAATGCAATGTAATCTTGCGCTTTCAAAAGAATCCCTCCTGTGAAGATAGTCCGAAGTCCAAAGTCCAAAGTCGAAAGTCAAGGAAAACTTGGCGTTCCTGGCAGCTAATGATGAACTCCTGCGAGAATGGTTGCAGGGTGAAGGTTAATCCACCCAGTTGAGGATGACTTTGCCGGAGTCGCCGGAGCGCATCACGGCGAAGGCTTCCTCAAACTCAGTGTAGTGGAACCGATGCGTGATGACCGGGCTGATGTCCAACCCCGTTTGGAGCATGGACTGCATCAGATACCATGTCTCGTACATTTCGCGCCCGTAGATGCCTTTGATGGTGAGCATGTTGAAAATGACGGTATTCCAATCAATCGACAGGTCGGCGGAGGGGATGCCGAGCATCGCAATTTTCCCGCCGTGGCACATATTCGCCAGCATATCGCGGAACGCCTGCCCGTTGCCCGACATTTCCAGCCCGACGTCGAAGCCTTCTTTCATCCCTAGCTCTTTCTGGACTTGCGCGATGCTCTTTTCGCGGACATCCAACGCCACCGTAGCCCCCATTTTCTCCGCCAGCGCCAGGCGATAGGGGTTCAGGTCGGTGGTGACGACGTAACGCGCGCCGGCGTGCCGGGCAATCGCCGTCGCCATAATGCCGATGGGACCGGCGCCCGTGATCAGCACGTCCTCGCCGAGGACTTTGAACGCGAGCGTCGTGTGCGTCGCGTTGCCGAAGGGGTCGAAAATGCTCAGGATGTCCAGCGGGATGCGCGGGTCGGCGTGCCACACATTGGTCACGGGGATGCACAGATATTCGGCGAATGCGCCGGGGCGATTGACGCCGACGCCCTGCGTCTGGTTGCACAAATGCCGCCGTCCCGCCAGACAGTTCCGGCAGCGCCCGCAGACGATGTGCCCCTCGCCGGAGACAACCTCGCCGATCTGCAAGTCGGGGACGTTGCTCCCCATCGCTGCCACCGTGCCCACAAACTCGTGGCCCACCACCATCGGCGCCGGGATGGTCTTCTGTGCCCAGGCGTCCCAATTCCAGATATGCACGTCCGTCCCACAGATGGCCGATTTATGCACCTTGATCAAAACATCGTTGATTCCCGGCTCAGGAACCGGGACATCCTCCAACCACAGCCCCTCTTGCGCGTATCGTTTCACCAAAGCTTTCATCGTATTAACCTCTTTTCTTGATTGTCCATTTACGCAACAGCTCTCACTACAAAGACTAACGCGAAATGCAAGGAATTCCAGTGCAAATCATCACGTTTCATCTTAGACAACGAGAACAATCAACCTGAAACGCAAGTTTTTCTTACGTTTTACGTTCTACGTTTTACGTTTGTAGAGTATTTGCACACATCACCCGTTGGATTATAATAATGACTGTACTGAATCAGCCTGTTAAGGAGGAATTGTATGGCAGACCTGGAACGGACAGCAGAAATTCTCGGAAAAGTTCCCCTGTTTGAAAGCCTGAAAAAGCGTCAACTCCAGAGCTTGGCGCGCATTTTCATTGACCGCCAGTGCGCGCCTGGTGAAGTGATCGTCCCCCAGGGGCGGGATGGATACGGCTTCTTCATCGTGGCCTCCGGGCGCGCGGAAGCCGTCCGCGAGAAGGCCGACGGCACAACCGCCGTGGTTAATACCTTCGGCCCTGGCGATTTCTTCGGCGAGTTGGCCCTGCTGGATAACGGCCCGCGCACCGCGTCGGTCATCGCCATGGAAGAAACGGAATGTCTGATTCTCCCCCGCGAGAACTTCCTCGGCGTCCTGCGGCGCGATGGCGAAATGGCCGTGGATATCATGGTCGAACTCGCCAAGCGTTTCCGCATGGCGCTGGATGCATACTACTAAATCATGAATCATGAATCATGATTCATGATTCATGATTCATGGTTCATGAATCATGAAATGCCCTGAGTGCGGATTCAAGGCCCCCGCGCGAGCCAAGTTCTGCGGGATGTGCGGGACGCGGCTCGCGTTAGTTTGTCCATCCTGCGGGACGACCAATCCGCGCGCCTATCGCTTTTGCAGTGAGTGCGGCGCGCCGCTGACCACCGAGAGCGCGCCGCTCATCGTTCTCACCCCCCGCGAACAGGGACCCCTGCCAGAGCCGCGGCCGGCTGGCGATATTGCCCCGCTCGAAGGCGAACGCCGCGTCGCCACGATCATCCTCGCCGACGTTAAAGGCTCCACCGATCTGATGGAACAGGTGGGCACCGAAACGTGGGTCAAGCTGATGAACCGCGTCCTCCAAATCCTCGAAACGGAAGTTTACCGCTTCGGCGGCAAGGTGGATCAATTTCGCGGCGATGGTCTGGTCGCCTTCTTCGGGACGACGGCGGCGCACGAAGATGACCCGGAGCGCGCGGTGTTGGCGGCGCTGGCGATGCAGGCGGCGCTGCGACCATTCGCCGCCGCTCTGGAGGAACGCGAGGGCATCAACCTGGCGCTGCGCGTGGGCGTCAACACCGGCGAGGTCATCGTCACCAGCGTGGGCAACGACCGCCAGTACCGCGAGGAGACGGCGATGGGCGAAGCCATCGCCATCGCCGCGCGCATGGAGACCGCCGCCGAACCCGGCACCGTCCTGGTCAGCGAATCCACCTACCGCCTCACCGCCGCGCAGTTCGAATGGCTGCCGCTCGGCGAGATCCGGGTCAAGGGTGTGAGTTATCCCATCAGCGTGTACCGGCCCCTCGCGCCTTACGCCAGCCTCGAAAGGCCCGAGGCCTACGAGCTTTCCAATCCCCTGATCGGGCGCGACGCGGAAGTGGAAAGCCTCAAAAGCTGCATCGAAGACCTCAGCGACGGCATCGGCAGCGTCGTCATCATCACCGGCGAACAGGGCATGGGCAAGTCGTTGCTCACCGACGAAGTGCGCCATTACCTGGCGCGGCAAAATGCGCTGCTGGCCGAAGCGCGCGACAAAGGCGCTGCCGCAACCGAGAGCAACACCTCCGCCATCACGGGCGTGATCTGGCTGCGCGGGCGCTGTCGCTCTTACACCCAATCGCAGCCCTACGCGATGTGGCAAGATGCGCTGCGCAACTGGCTTGGCATCCGCCAGGACGAGCCGCGCGAGCAAACCCGCGACCGTCTGCGGCAGCAGGCCGAGGCGTTGTGGGGCGACGCGGCCGACGAGTATTACCCCGACCTGGCCGCACTCCTGTCGCTGCCGCTCGAAGCGCACCACGCCGAGCAGATCCGGCGACTCGACGCCGACAGCCTGCGCCAGCAGTTTTTTCTCACCATTCACCGCTGGATTGAGGCGTTGGCGGAAGAGACGCCGCTCGTGCTCAACTTTAGCGACATGCAATGGGCCGATGCCACATCGTTAGATTTGCTCAAGTATTGCCTACCGCTTTGCGATTACACCAGTCTGCTCTGGCTGTTCGTCTTCCGGCCTGACCGCGCCTCACAGATTTGGGAATTCCGCCATTTCGTCGAAACCGAATACCCCCATCGCCTGATGACGCTGCATCTGCCGTCGCTTACCCCGGAACAAAGCCGCGAGATGATCCAGGCTTTGATCGGCGCAGACGTGCTCCCCGAAACCACGCAAGACCTCATCATCCAAAAGGCAGAGGGGAACCCTTATTACATCCAGGAAATGATCCGCGCCCTGATTTTGCAGGGGATTCTGGTCCGCGAGCCGGAGACCAGCCGTTGGCGCACCACCCAGGCTGTCACCAGCCTTTCGCTGCCCGACAGCCTGCAAAGTCTGCTGCTGGCAAGCATTGACCGGCTCACACCCGAAGAACAACACGTCCTGCAGATTGCGTCCGTCGTCGGTACCGTGTTCTGGTCGAAGATCCTCGAAGTGCTGGCCGCCAATCCTGCGCGGGTGAAGGCGCACCTCACGGCACTGCAACGCGCGCAATTGATCCGCGAGCGCGGGCGCACCTCGGAATTTGGCATCGAATACGTCTTCAAGTCCTCGCTGATCCGCGACGCAGCTTACGACCGCCTGCTCAGCACACAGCGCACCGGTTATCATCTGCGCATCGCCGAGTACATCGAAAACCACAGCGGTACAGAAAACCAGACCCACACAGCCCCACAGTTTTATGGAGCGTTGGCCTATCACTACCGCCGCGCCGGTAAGAGCGAGAAAGAGCTGGAGTACTGCCGCAAAGGCGCGGCCCATGCGAAGGAAATCTACGCCAATGCCGACGCCGGCAAACTCTACACTCGCGCCCTCGAAATTCTTGACACGTTGGAGGCGCAGACCACCGACGAGGCGCAACGCCACAGCCTCCGCGCGCAGCGGTTCAGCACGCTGAACGAGCGACGCGCGGTTTTCTATCTGATGGGCCAGTTCGAAGCAATGTGGTCCGACGCTAAAGCGCTGCTGCCCCTGGCAGAACAGTTGCCAGACGATCCCACCTTCACCATTGACGCGCTGCTACAACAACCGGGCGTCGCCGACTACCAGTGCAAGGAGGAAATCGAGGCCGGCATCCCGATGGCGCAACAAGCCCTGGCGTTGGCGCAGCAGTTGAGCGATCAGCGCCGCGAAATGGAAAGTCTCATCGCCATCGTCAACCATCGGTTGGCCTTGAGCGATCCCGCGTGGCAACCGCTGGCCGAGCGCGCCCTCGACCTCGCCCGCCAGTTGCACGACCTGCACTACGAAGCGCGGCTGCTTATCGGTATGGGCGGCGTCTTCGCCTTTAGCGACGAGCCATCCATCGGCATGGAATACCTGGAGGCCGCTGCCGCCCTCGCCATGCGCCAGGGACTGGATGATAAAATCACCCAGATGTCGCTGCTCAATCTCCTGGGATTAGAATTTGAGCGCAGCGGCGACTACTACCGGCTGCTGACGGAATACCAGCAGGAACGGCTCAACATCAGCCGCGAGATCGGCCATCGCCCCAACGAGAGCAAGGCGCTGCAAGCCTGCGGGCGAATTCAGGGCATCTACCTGGGCGATTACAAAGGTGGACTGGCGCTGTTGGAGGAATGTCAGCGTATCCTCACCGGCACCCGCGACGAGGTTTACCCACTGTTCCACACCGCCCAGATCCAGAGCGAGCAGCGCCAGTACACCGAGGCGCTTGCCAGTCTCGAACGCATCCGCGTCATCGGCGAGCCGGTGCAGGACCGCGGCCTCGCCAGCCTGAAATTGGTCTGGATCATCCTCTACAACGCCCTCGGCGACGAAGCGCACCTGTATATGGCGCTCGATCTGGCCGAGGAAGTGCGGGGGCTGGCTACCCACAGCCCGCTGGTGTCGCGGCAGTATGAGATGGCGGCGCTGTGTAAAGCCGCCGCCGCGCACCTCAAACTGGCGGCGGTCGTCGCCAAATCCGCCGCCGTCTACGAGCACCTGAGCCGCGCGCTGGAAACTTCGCAAAAAGCGTTGGATATTTACCAGACGTTCGGATTTTTGCAGATTACCGAGTGCGTCAGTGAAGAAATCCTCTTCCGCTACAGCCAGGCGCTCGCCGCTAACGAACAGCCTGAGGAAGCCACCAAATACCTCCGCCGCGCCTACGACGAGATGGCGCGCAAACACGCGCTCATCCCGCCCGACAGCTACTTTCGCCGCGCGTACCTCGAAAACATTCTGCTCCACCAGGAAATTCGCGCAGCCTACGCGGCGCGCGTCGGTCTGATTCTGACCGAAGCCGGCCCGATTCCCCAGATGAGCCATATCCCAGAGACATTCTGAGGCTTTTGACTGCCGGCGCAGCGCCACAACAGTCGTCATCAAAAACTAACATAATTGCTACAGAACCGCCACACAAACTTTATCCTAACGTAGCAAAACTGTGCTATGATTACCCATGAATGAGACCCCAAATGGGCCTGCATCAACGACAGTATTCATATCAACGGGCAGATGAGTCCTCAAGGATGGTGTAGATGATGACCCGATTCCTGAACAAACTCTTCAACATCCGCTCAGAAGAGTGGTCGCGGTTGCTGCTCCTCTACGCGATGCTCCTGGCGGTCACACTCGGCGCGGTGTGGGGTGAAACGATTGTCGCGGCGGCCTTTCTGGAGCAGGTGGGCCTGCGCGGTTTGCCCTGGTTCTTTATGATCAGGGCCATCATCTCCGTCCCCGCGGTCGCCATCTACACCGCCTTCGCCGACCGCATCCCCAGTCGCAAGCTCCTCATCGCCATCCTGCTCATCGGCGGGGCCGGCATCCTCGTCGGCTTTGGCCTGCTCAACGCCGGCCTCACGCGCATCGCCTATCCCTTGCTCTATCTGCTGATCTACGTCCCCCTCACCGACATCCTCTCCGCGCACTGGTACACCTACATCAACGGCTTCTACGACACGCGGGCCGCCAAGCGCGTCGTGCCGGTCTTGGGCACGGCCGGCAGCATCGGCGGGATCATCGCCGGCTTGAGTATGGAATCACTGAATAAGGTTCTCTCGCCCAACAGCATCATCATCGTGTGGCTCAGTATGTTGGGGGTGATGGCGTTGGGCGCATGGTTGATGCCGCGCCTCATCAAGTCTTCGGCAGAGGCAGCTCAGGGCGGTATGCCCATCGTCAAAGCCAGGGTAAAAGAGAAGTCCCGCGTTTCATACATCAATGAGTTGCGCGAAGGCTACCATTACGTCACGCAGTCGCGTTTCCTGCGCTGGATCGCTGCGGCTACGCTCATCGTCGTGATCCTCCTTACCTTCGTCGGCTACCAGACCAGCCAGATCATCGTCGAAAAACTTCAAACCACCGAGGCAATGGCGAATTTCTACGGTCTCGTGACCGGGGTGGCAAACTTGATTATGCTACCCTTCCAACTCTTCTTCCTCAGCCGCATCATCGGCTGGATTGGGATTGGCAACGCCTATTTGATGTTCCCCATCGGCAATCTGGCGATTTGCGCCGGGTTGGTGTTCTTGCCCGGCCTGCCCATCGCTGCTTTCAGCTATTTCGACACAACGTCCTTCTATGGCAACGTCGGCTATCAGATCAACAGCCTGCTCTACAACGCCGTGCCGCTGCGCATCAAGGGCCGCGCGCACGCCTTCATTGACGGCCTCATCGCGCCGGTAGGCGCATTCATCGGCAGCATCTTGCTGCTGCCGCCGTTTGTGGCGCTGCGATGGTTCCTGCCTGCCCTGACCCTCGCGCTTGCCGTCGGCTACATCGCCAACGCGCTGGTCGTCCGTCGCCAGTACGGGCAGGCGCTCGTCAAAATGCTCGAACAGGAAGACTATTCCTTCTTGCTAACCCAAAGCGTCTCCGAGCTAACCGTAGCCGATCCCGCGACGTTGAGCCAGCTCCGCGAGAAACTGGAGCGCAGCAGTAGCCACGAACTCACCGTCTTTATGGCAAAGCTGATCAGCCAGATCGGTGGGCGCGAGGCGATCCCCATTTTGAGCCACGCCGCCCACGCAGCGCCCGAAGCGCACACCCGCGCGGCGATCCTCGACGTCCTCGCCGCCGCCGACCTGCGCGGCGACGCGGTGCGGCAACTATATCTCGATTTTCTCGCCGATCCTAGCGGGCAAGTGCGCCAGTCCGCCATCGTCGGCTTGCAGCAGCTCTCATCCGCCGACGATCCGCACTTCCTCGCCCGCATGTCGGACATGGTTCACGATCCCGACATTGACGTGCGCGGGCAGGCGCTCACGGTTCTGGTGCAGACGGAACGCCTTTACACCCTGAAACCCGCCGTGGACGCGCTTGAGGCGCTGTTGAGCGACGCCGATGCCCGCGCGCGAGCCTACGGCGTGCGCATCCTGGGACAAATCAAGAGCGAACACACCCTCCATCGCCTGACGACCTACCTGGCCGATCCCGCCGATCAAGTGCGCCTGGAAGCGGCCCTGGCGGTTGAAGCCGCCGTGCAGAAGGCATCGCCCAGCGACGTGATGCGGTCTGAGATCGAAGACGCGATAAGCGCCTTGCTCAAAGACCCCGTTGAGCGGGTGCGACAGGCGGCGCTGGCAGTATTGGGCCGCGCCGGCAGCCGTAAATCCTATCCGCTCGTCGTCAAGGCGCTCACCGATGCCAGCGCGCAAGTCCGCGAGACGGCCGCGACAACACTCGTGGCGCTTGGCAAGGCCATCATCCCCGTCATCCACCCACAGCTCGATGCGCCGGAACCGCAAATGCGCAAAATGACCGCCGTCGTCCTGAGCCGCATCAATCCCAAAGAATTCGGCCCGCTGATCGTCGGCGCGAACATCACCGGCAACCTGCTCGCCATCTACGGCAACTATGGCCTGGTGGAAGCCTTGACGCCCTACAGCGCCTATCCAGGTTTGACCGTGCTGCAGAGCGCGCTGCGGGAACAGAGCCAACGCCTCACCTCGGAAATCTTCTACCTGCTCTCGGCGATCCAGGATCCCGCCAGCGTGGACATCATCAGCGATGCCCTGCGCAGTGACAATCCGCGCACGCGGGCGAACGCGGTGGAAGCCCTGGAATCGCTGACCACGCCAAAGACTGCCGGGTTGATCGCGCCGCTTTTTGAGCCGGAGATGCCCACCGGCAAACTCCTGGAACTGAGCAAAGAAACTTGGGATATGGAGCCGCCCAGCGCCGCTGAAGCCATCCGCAAGCTCGCCGCGCAGCCCGATAATCCCTGGTGGCGCACGATGACGACCTTCGCGCTAGGGGAACTTGGCGCGGCGTTAGTCCCGAAAACGCCGCCGGTAGAAGCGCCACCCGCCGAGGCTGCGCCGGTCGCCGAAACGGGCCGCCGCCCGCGCCGCATCGGCTCGACAGACCTCTTCGCCGCACTCGACGCGCCCAAAGCAGACGCGCCGAAGACGGACGCACCCAAACCCGATGCGCCGTCCGCCGACGCCGAACCAGCGCCCCGCGCACGCCGCCGCCCGCCCTCCGACCTCTTCGGCGCACTCGACGCGCCGAAGACGGACGCGCCCAAAGACGACAAACTCCCATCCCCCCCTCTCCCACTTCCCCCCTCTCCCACT
>DAOUAQ010000105.1:0-7368 GCA_034433375.1 Anaerolineae bacterium
AGGGTACACCCGGTCCCATCCCGAACCCGGCAGTTAAGCTCGTCAGCGCCGATGGTACTGCCCTGGTAGCGGGGTGGGAGAGTAGGTCATTGCCAAGGAACTGTTGTTGTGTATACGCCTATATCCTGCTCGAATCTTGACGAAAAAGCCGGAAGTGTTACACTAATGCACTATATTCGGAAATGCGAGCGCAGGTTTGAAAGTGTATAGTAAATTTTCCGTCATTATCGTCGTCCTGGTCGTGGGACTCTTATCGGCAGGTTGTCAAGGTATTGAGGTGGAGGGGGCAGCGAGTCTGCCGGCGACCTTTGCTTCACCGACGCCCCAGGCGCTTCAAGAAGTATCTTCTTCCGCGGCTACGGTTGTCCCCACGCCCCAACCTACAACGACACCTACCCCTCAACCTACTGTATTACCTCTACCTACCCCCACGCCTTATTACTGCAATTATCTGCGCGGCAGAACCGAAGCCGGTTCATTGTCGAGTACGGCGATGCGGGAAGAGGTGCGTTTTCTGGTGCACTTGCCCCCGTGCTATGATGATTATCCGGCCAAGGCTTTCCCGGTACTATACGTGCTGCACGGTTGGCCTCTTGACGAGCGGCATTGGGACTCGTTGGGTATGGATGAGTTGCTGGACGATTGGGTTATTCGTGGGATCGCCGGTCCGGCGATTATTGTTATGCCCGGCGTGAGTTCAGATGGATTATATGTCAATTCAAGTGGTGGAGACTGGTCTTTCGAAGGTATGCTGGTAGGCGAACTTGTACCTTTGATTGATCAGACCTACAACACCTGGCGTGACCCGGCCGGACGGGCCATCGGCGGCGTTTCTCGCGGCGGCGTGTGGGCCTTGGAGATTGCTTTCCGCCATCAGGACATTTTTAGTATTGTGGGTGGGCATAGCCCGGCGTTGGCTTTGAACCGCCCGATGCCGCAATATGACCCCTTTCTCTTGATAAAAGGGGATTTGTCGGGAATACGCATTTATCTGGATGCCGGAAATTTGGATTGGGCGAAGGCCTCTACTGAACGCCTATATGAAGTACTGCTGGAGCGCGGCGCGGACGTCACCTATCAGGTTCATGACGGTGGTCATGTTGACAAGTTGTGGCAGGAAGGTATGGCGGACTACATCGCCTTTTACACTTTGACCTGGCCGCATTCTTTCGAGGCTTTGCCTGTCTGGGAGCGCCTACCTCCAGAACCGCTGGTTACTCCAACCCCGTAGGTGCGATGGAAAACAAAAGGGAGGGCGCTGAGTCCCTCCCTTTTTCTATCTCGATCCCTAGTCTTGTCCCCAGAGGCGCAACAAAGCGGCTACGTCGTAGGTGGGCACCTTGTCCTTTTGCGCCACCAAATCGTTGAGCGCTCCCATTGTGGCCTTCACACTGTTTTTGGTCTTTTCCGGGTCAACGGCGATGAGGGCTTGCCAGAGCAGCGCAAGTACTGCCATCAGCGTATCGAACGAAGGATACCCGGCGGGCGTCTTCGATGGAACGACGAGATTGATGTCGGCCTGTCGCGCCGGTAGCAGCGTCGGGCTTGTGGTGATAGACATCGTGTGCGCGCCTTGCTGCTTCGCTGCGCTGAGTAAATGCCCGATTTCGGCATCCGGTCCCAACCCTAGCGAAATGGCGATCAACAGGTCTTCCGGCTCTGCATCGCGTAGCAGAATGGCGGCCTGGGCGTAATCTGCGCGGACAGGATACGTTTCAATGCCGAGAAGGTTGAGGTAAGTGCTCCATAGGGCGGCAATGTTGTACCCTTCGGCGGTGCTGGTGATGAGGACCCGTTGCGCTGTGTGGATGGCTCTGACGACCTGTGCGATTTGTCCTGCATCCGCCTTCATATCCAGGATGCGGTCGCTTAACTCGTCAATCATCGTAGCGATTTGCCCTGTAAGTCCTTCTGTCTCGCCGGTTCCCTTTTGGTAACGCAATGCCAATTGTTGGTTGATGTAACGTTTGATCTCGCGGGAAAGCTCGCGATAGCCGGAATAACCGAGGTCTTGAGAGAAACGCACGACAGTTGCGGGATCAACGCCAACGCGCCGCGCCAGTTCTGTCGCTGTCAAAAAACCGACATCCAGGGTGTTTTCAAGGATGAAATCGGCGAGGATGCGGAAGCGAGGAGAAAGTTCTTCGTATTTGGTTTGGATTCTGTCTCGAAACATTATCAGCCTCCTTATTTTATATTAAACTTTGCGAAATCCTTAACTATGTTCAATGATACCATTTCCCTAAATGTATGTCAATACTGTTTTCTTGTGTTAATGGTTTTGTAACGTTTTTTTAATGTTCTGTACATGCACATAAAACAGCATCTTTTACACATAACGGCGCGTCAGGGCTGACCTGTTCACTGCCCCTGGTTGCCTTTTCCCATATCCGTTGTATCATAGCCAGGTCATGGACAGATGTGTACGTATCGCAGCATCCATACTTTCTGCTGACTTTGCTTATCTCGGCGCGGCTGTCGAGATGGCGGAAGCGGCGGGCGCCGATGTCATCCACGTTGATGTTATGGATGGACATTTCGTGCCCAACATTACAATTGGACCGCTGGTTGTCGCGGCGTTGCGGAAGGTCACCACGTTGCCACTTGATGTGCATCTGATGATTGACAGTCCAGAACGTTACGTGGAATCCTTTGCCCGGGCCGGTGCAGACGTGCTGACGGTGCATCCAGAAGCCACCTCGCACCTGCATCGGGTCTTGCAACAGATACGTGCTCTCGGCGTCCAGCCGGGTGTGGCGCTGAACCCGGCGACTTCAGAGTCGGCTTTGCGCTACGTGGCGCACATGCTCGACCTGGTCTTGGTCATGACCGTCAACCCTGGTTTCGGAGGACAGGACTTCTTGCCGGAGATGTTGCCAAAAATCTCGGCTGTGCGGAGTATCCTTGCTGCGGCAGGCAGGGGCGCATGGCTGTCTGTGGATGGGGGAATCAATAACACGACTGCGCCGTTGGTTGTGGCGCAAGGCGCCGACCATCTAGTGGCCGGTTCGGCGATTTTTGCCGCACCTGAAGGCGTTGCTTCGGCAATCCGCGCACTGCGCGGGGTTGTTTAGGCGTTTTCAACGCGACAGCCCCGTTTTGGATAAACGGGGCTGTCGCTTAAGTCTTGATTGGAATGTAGGTTACTTATCACCGCGAGAGAGCGTGCGTAAACAACGGGTGCAAACGTAGATACGCCGCCACATACCATCAACCAACACCCGCTTATGCTGGATGTTAGGGCGGAATTGCCGATTGGTCGCCCGGTTAGAGTGACTTACATTATGCCCATACATTGGGACTTTACCGCAGATTTCGCATTTTGCCATAGTTTCACCTCTTCTGTCTCGATGACGGGTGTTATAATACCACAAAGAGGAAAAGACGCAACTGGGAGGAGGGCCTTATGAGTGAATCTATACGACCTCGGGGGAAAATAGAAGTTGCCCCGGCAGCCATTGCTTCTGTGATTAGCGAGGCTGTTCAAACGTGTTATGGCGTTGTTGGAACGGTGCCGAAAAACTTCGCGACGGGTCTGGTTGATATTCTTTCCGCCGACCGCAAGCGCGGGGTGGAAGTTCAGTTCCGTGATGGCAAGATCACGGTTGACCTCTATGTCGTGGTAGAATATGGGACGCGTGTGTCGAGTGTGGCTGAAAGCATCAAGCATGTTGTCAAATATCAGGTGGAAAAGATTTTGGAGCTGCCGGTCGCCAAGGTGAACGTGCATATTCAGGCGTTGCGCGTGAGCGATACGGATTAGGGGGCTTATCGTGGGCGAACATGTGGGGGATAGAGGCATCGAAACTCTGAGCGGATACGATTTGAAGTTGATGGTCGCGGCGGCCCTCTCCTGGTTGCGCCAACATCAAGCGGAGATTAACGCTCTTAACGTCTTTCCGGTGCCGGATGGCGATACCGGCACGAACATGACTTTGACGATGACATCGGCCTGGAATGAGATTGCTGATGTGGATG
This sequence comes from Anaerolineae bacterium, assembly GCA_034433375.1. Lineage (GTDB taxonomy): Bacteria > Chloroflexota > Anaerolineae > B4-G1 > SLSP01 > DSWT01. The sequence goes on from DAOUAQ010000105.1 coordinate 3,979, forward strand.
AAGAAAACATCGGGCGATTAGCGGGAAAAGTGGCGCATGGCGCCTTGATGGGCGCGCGAGGAAACTCGGGCGTGATCCTCTCGCAAATCTTGCGCGGTTTCGCGCGTGGACTGGACTCAAAGACACAACTGTACGCCGCCGACATTCCCATCGCCATGCATGAAGCGAAGGAGACTGCGTACAAAGGGGTTGTCAAGCCGGTAGAGGGCACTATACTCACCGTGGTACGTGAAGTGGCTGAGGAAGCCGCCGCCATCGTCAAAGAAACCACTGATCTGCAGCGTGTGTTTGAACAGATGGTCCAACGAGCCAAATCCGCTGTAGCCCGTACACCCCAGTTGTTGCCGGTGCTGCGACAAGCCGGCGTGGTTGATTCCGGCGGCCAGGGATTGTTCGTGATTCTGGAGGGAATGTTGCGCCACATGCAGGGTTTGTCGGTTGAGGATGTCACCCGTCCCGCGAAGGTCGTGGGCGCGGCGGAATTGCTGGCCATTGCCCCTCACGACTTTGGGGCTGAGGCGGTGTCCTTCGACAGCAACTACCCCTATGACGTACAGTTTATCCTCGTCGGCGACGGTATGAACGTCCCAGAGATCCGCGCGACGATTGAAGCGATGGGGGATTCCGCGCTCATTGTGGGAGACCCCAATACGATCAAAGTCCATGTTCACGTCCTTGACCCAGGCATCCCCATCAGCTACGGCGCAAAATGCGGCTCTCTACGTGACGTGGTCATTGAAGACATGCAGGCGCAGTACCAGGCGTTTATGGCCGGGCGTGAAACGACCGAAACACGCGCAATGTCAATTCCTGGTGTTCCACTCTTCGTGCCGGTGGAAGAAGTTCCCCATATCGGCGTGGTCGCTGTAGCCGCTGGCGCCGGGTTAGAAAAAGTGTTTCGCAGTTTGGGCGCTACCGGACTCATCGAGGGTGGGCAGACGATGAATCCTAGCACGGCCCAAATTCTGGAAGCCATTGAGCAATCAGCTTCGGATCAAGTCATTATTCTTCCTAATAACAAAAACATTTTGATGGCAGCGCAACAGGCGGCTGACGTGAGCCGCAAGCGCGTTGCCGTGGTGCCCACCCGCAGCATCCCCCAAGGCGTCTCGGCCTTGTTGGCCCTGGATCAACAGGCGACGTTGGATGGCAATGTGGCGGCGATGTTGCGCAGCGCGAAAGATGTGATCACCGGCGAGGTCACCTGGGCCACCCGCGATGTGGAACTGAACGGCATTGATGTACGTGAAGGCGACGCTATCGGGTTACTGGATGGCGATCTGGTGGTAGACACCCGCTCGTTTGATGATGCGGTATTCTGGTTACTTGCCGAAGTCGAGCTTGAAGATCGCGAGTTGGTCACTCTGTATTATGGCGAGGGTGTGAACGAATCTCAAGCGCAGGAACTGGTTGATAAACTGAGCGAAACCTATCCCGAACTGGAATTCGAAGTGGTTGCAGGCGGACAGCCGCATTATCCCTACATCATCTCGATTGAATAATTACGGTTTTATTTTTTATATCATTATGCTAAGGAGAAATTGAGTGAGTGGCAATCACATTCAATTGATAACCGATGGAACCGCTTACCTATCTGCTGCGCGTTTGCGCGAATTAGGCATCATTTCTTTACCTATTATCGCTCAAGCCGGTGGCCGGAATTTTATGTACGACCAGCAAACGAATGAGCATCTTGACCTGCTTCAGGAACTTGAAAAATCCCGTAGCCCGGTTGAGATCGTTGGCCCTTCCCCCGAAGATTTCCGCGCCGTTTTCGAGCGTACCCTGTATCGAACCAACAAAATGTTGGTGATCCTGTCCTCCAGCCACCTCAGCCCGGTGATGCGGAATGCGCGGATAGCCGCCCGTGACTTTATGGGACGGTGCGACATCACGATTTTAGATTCGCAGACCATGTCGGTGGGATTGGGGCTGCTGGTAGAGAAAGCCGGCGAACTGTTGCGCCAGGACGATTTACCGCTGCCGGATGTCGTCAAATTGATTCGCGGGATGATTCCGCGCATCTACGTGGTGATGATTTCCCATACTTTGGATTACATCTACAGCAGCGGCAAACTGAGCGCGATGCAGGCGATCCTGGGCGCTATGCTGAAGATCCACCCCTTCCTGGTGATCGAAGACGGCGACATTATCCCCCAGGAAAAAAGCCGCAAACCCGAGCGGGCGCTTGACAAACTGGTCGAGTTCGCCTCCGAGTTTTCGCGGATTAACCAGTTGGTGATCTTCCAGAGCGGCGCTACGCCAACCGAGGAAGCTCTGCTGTTGAAAACCCGGTTAGAGCAAATCATACCCAATCGGGATTTCCCCATCATCACCTACGACCCTATCCTGGCCTCCCACATCGGCCCAGAAGGCGTCGGGATGGTGATCTACGAGGGCGTGTGGCGATAAATGAATAGCTCCCGAATCCGCGTCATCACCGACAGCGTTGCCGACATCCCGCCAGAATTGATCCAGCGGTTGCATATCAAAGTTGTTCCGATCCACCTCATCATGGGGAAGCAGAGCTACCTTGTGGATGGGGTCGCGGATCACGGCTGGTTTTATCGTGAACTGCTGCAGTCGTCCGTGATGCCGACGACGGCTGCGCCATCTCCTGAGAAGTTTCTGCGCATTTACCGTGAGTTAATCGCCGAGGGGGCCGAAGACATCATCGGCCTCTTCGCGGCAGCCAACGTCAGCAGCTTGTATGACCACGCGCTGCTTGCCGCGCAGGAATTGTCAGGCGCGCGCGTCTCCGTCCTCGACACCGGGCAGATCTCGATGGGGATTGGCTGGTTGGTGTTGATCGCCGCCGAGGCTGCCGCCCGGGGCGCTTCTATGGCCGAGATCGAGACCCTGGTCAAGGCTGCGCGCGCTCGAACGCAGGTTTTTGGCCTTTTAGACTCGCTGGAATATCTGCGGCGCAGTGGGCGCGTGGGATGGGCCACAACGCAGGTCGTCACCCTGCTGCAAATCAAACCGATGATCTCATTTGCGGACGGTGAAGCCCGGCTGATAGGTCGTGTGCGGACACATCAACGCGCGCTCCAACAGATGGTTGATCTGGTTAAAGGGCTGACCCCTTTGGAGAAGCTGGCTGTCTTGCACGCTCACACGGACCCCGCCGCCGTGATGCGTTTACGCGAGGCATTAGCGCCCTATGCGCCGGAACAACCGCCTTTGGTGGTTGAGGTGGGGCCGATCTTTGGCGCGCACGTCGGCCCCGGCGCTTTGGGTGTTGCTCTGGTGCGCGGCGCTTAATTGACTATTCCCTGAGAGCGTGTCTGAAAAGTATGTGATATAGTGTAGGATATGAAGCGCAAAGCATATCCTACGGATTTGACAGACAGTGAATGGGCGATTCTGGCCCCCTTGATTCCGCCAGCC
>DAOUAQ010000106.1:0-3985 GCA_034433375.1 Anaerolineae bacterium
AGGGTACACCCGGTCCCATCCCGAACCCGGCAGTTAAGCTCGTCAGCGCCGATGGTACTGCCCTGGTAGCGGGGTGGGAGAGTAGGTCATTGCCAAGGAACTGTTGTTGTGTAAGGCAACCCTTCGTAGAATGTTCTTTTTGGTCTCTATCATTAAACCCAGCGAAAAGCTGGGTTTTTTGTTTGGTGTTTCATCCCCTTGGTGTGACAGCTCGAAATTAAACCCCCTATTGACAAATCTTAATCCTATATTAAAATTAAATAAATTATATGGTTATTCGGTTGAAGATATTTAAATGATACTTTAAAGGAGTGGTTGATGTACCCGATTCCTACCAGATGCCCTGTCTGCGGCGACGATCTTATTGTAGAGCGTTTATCGTGTGTTCAGTGTGGCACTGCCATTGAGGGGACTTTTGTTCCTCACCGACTGACCCAACTTACTACGGAACAATGGAATTTTGTTGAGCTTTTTGTGCGTCTGGAAGGCAAACTCAATCGCTTGCAAGAAGAACTAGGGCTTTCTTATCCCACTGTCCGTAACCGTCTACATGAAGTGATTCGTGCGATGGGTTATGAGGTGGGAGAACCTGTGGCTGAGGAAGAAATGATGCAGTCAATGCTGGATGATTTGGCTGAGGGAAGAACTACAGTTGACGAGGTTCTGAAGGCGCTCAAAAGATAAAGGGCCGCGTGTGCGGAATGAAGAATCACTCAAGCTTTTGCTCAGGAGGCAGATAATGGTAGAAAGACCAGATGTCGGTGCGAGGATCAGGGAGAAAGTAGAGCAAAATATGGAAAAAATACGCCGAAAACTTGAGGAACTCCCGAATGATGAGGAGCTTCAGCAACAGCTTAAAGAGATTCAGCTAGAGTTGGGGCGAGTTGAAACTGCACTGGCATCCAGCCTGGGCGGCGGAGAGGAGTCTTCGCCAGGTGCGCGTGCGCGACTAGAGGTTCAACGAGAACGGCTATTGGCGCAGCTAGAGAGATTTGAGATGAAGAGGGAAGTGCTCGCTGAGAAGCGGGAGCGTCTGCAAGAAGGTCTGGAAGAATTGCAGAAGTCGCTCGGACGTCAGGATTTCCATACACCATTTTCGAGTCCGTTTGTGACCTCTGTGCCATTGCCTGATTCGAGAAGGATGCATGAAGAACGTCGCAAAATCCTGCAGATGGTTCAGGAAGGAAAAATCACCGCCGATGAAGCCGCGCGTTTATTGGATGCCTTACGCGCTCAAATGGAAAATGCTCAACAACGGAAACGCAGACCCCGCTGGGTGCGTATTCGCGTGACGGATATGGAAGCCAAGAGAGTGCGGGTGAATCTTACACTTCCGGTGGGGTTGGTGCGGGCTGGTTTGCGAGTGGGTGGGAATATCGCGGGTATGGAAGGATTGGACACCGGGGGACTGGAAGAAATGCTCAATCGTGGTGAGACCGGATACATCCTCGATATGCAGGATACCACTGGCAATGGCGAGCGTGTTGAAATTTTTATTGAATAATGTTCAGTTTTTGTGTTGATAGTTAAAGGTGTGCTTACCCCGGTGACTACGGCCGGGAGCGAGGTTTTCTGCGGAATGTCCCCTGCTTCCCCTCTGCTAAGGTAAAGCCTAAGCGTTACCTGCTTGTCTTGCGACAAATCGTCGGTTGCTTCATTGCCAAATTACGTTATACTTGGCTTAAGAGAAGTCGAGGTATCTCTCGACATTTCTGATTGGGTAGTTTGGCATAGGATTTGCCTTATTTTAGGAGGTGGATATGCAGGTAGCGAGCGTTCTCCGACAGGCGGATATTTTCTACGGGATTTCTAAACAAAATCTTCAGAAAGTTGCGACTGTTTGTCATGAATGTACGTACAAAAAGGGCGAAATCATCGTCAAAGAGAACACACCTAGCGATGAATTATACATTATTATTGAAGGCATCGTAGAAATTGTCATTGACCCAAGCCTCCTGGGTACCGCTCATTCGAACGCGCAGCCGGCTACCATCGCCAACTTGTGGCCTGGACAAACCTTCGGCGAAGTTGGTCTCGTTGATCGGGGTATGCGCTCGGCTTCTGCCAGGGCTGCGTCTGAGGAGGCAAAGTTGCAGGCGATCAAGCGTGAAGATTTGATGCGTCTTTGTGAAGAAGACCACTATTTTGGCTATCTATTGATGCGGAATATCGCCAGTGATTTGGCCTTCAAAATTCGCAACACCGACCTGATGTTGCGTGAGCAGCTTCTTTGGGAATCACGTCCCAGGACAAACTGAGAATATAAACTCTCTCCCTGGATGAGTGATGCGGGATGGTGGAAACCTTCCCGCATTTTCTGTTTGTAGTACTTAAGTACTATTGGTTATTTGGATAGAAATATGTTAGAATATCAATATGATATAACCAATTTCTAACGTTTGCTTGCTGTGGGGAGGTGGGACATGAACAAGAGGTCCGCGGTATCAAGAATCATTGCTGTCCTTGTTGTTGTGGTGTTACTGACCAGTTCCTGGGTAAATTCGCTATCTGTGCAGCCATCAACAATCCGGGTGATTGTCGAGGCGGAAAGCGTCGCTGCGGCTCAGGCTGCTGTTGAGAAAGTTCATGGCAATGTCACCGCCGTCATTGACATCATTAACGCCGTAGCGGCTTCCATTCCCCCAGCATCATATACCGCTTTGGCAAATGTCCCCGGTGTTGTACGGGTGACTTTGGATCGTGAAGTGACAGCGGCGGCGAACGGTAAGATGCCTGATGCAGAATTCGCCAAGTCCATCGGTGTGCAGGATGTTTGGGACGCGGGAAACCTCGGCGCGGGCGTGACGGTGGCCTTCCTCGATAGCGGCGTCACTACTACATTTGCTGACTTGAATCGCACCCCCGCGGGACCGGTAACCGGCGACCGGCTCTTGGCCTATTATGACGTGTTCTCGAATCGGGTATTTGAATCCCCTCGTCTTCAGCGCGCTCCGGGCGACCCCAACGGGCATGGCACACATATCGCCGGTATCGTCGCCAATCGCTTTTACGAACCGTGGGATAACGAATTCCGCGGGGTAGCGCCAGCAGCGAATCTGGTGGCGGTACGGGTGCTCAACGAGATGGGTGTGGGATCGTATGCGAACGTTCTGCAAGGTATCAATTGGATCGTTCAGCACAAAGACGATTATGGAATCCGCGTCCTCAACATCTCGATGTACGCGGTGCCGGTCGCGCCTTATTGGGCTGATCCCTACAACCGTGCCGTGATGGCCGCGTGGAACGCCGGCATTGTTGTCGTGGCGAGCGCCGGCAACACTGGCCCCCAACCGATGAGCGTCGGTGTGCCCGGCAATACACCCTACGTCATCACGGTGGGCGCCTTCACCGACAGCCGCACAACGGATGATCTTGGCGACGACTATATTCCCGAGTTCTCGGCCGCCGGGCCGACGTTGGATGCTTTCGTCAAACCAGATGTGATTGCTCCGGGCGCGCATATCGCTTCAATGATGCACAACAACAGCTATCTCAGCAAAACCTACCCAGCCCGTCGCCTCACCGGCCACTATTTTGAGATGACGGGCACGTCAATGTCAACGGCGGTGGTTTCGGGCATCGCGGCGCTGATGCTCAGCGAACATCCCGAATTGACTCCCGATCAAGTGAAGTTCCGCCTGATGCAAACGGCGCGCCCGCAGTTTAACGAAGCTACCGGCGCTGCCGCGTACAGCATCTGGCAACAGGGAGCCGGGCGAGTTTGGGCCGCGGATGCTGTCTTCACCGACATTGACGGCCAGGCAAATCATGGGATGGACATCGCCGCGGATTTGGCCGGCCTCATCCACTATCAGGGATGGACAACGTTTAACCCCGAAACGGGCGAGTTTAGGATCATCGGCGGCGGCTTCGATAGTTGGGCCGATGGGTACACGACGTGGAGCGGTGGCTTCGACAGTTGGGCGGATGGCTACGATAGCTGGGCCGGCGGCGAGACAAACTGGTCTGGCGGCTTCGATAGCTG
>DAOUAQ010000107.1:0-7185 GCA_034433375.1 Anaerolineae bacterium
CTGGCGGACACCGTCGAGCAGTACGACGAAGCCACCGGCGCAGGCGCCGGCTTCAAATTCTGGGAACCGAGCGCCCACGCCGTCTACTACGCCATCGGCTGGGCCGTGAGCACCTACTACGACCGCAGGCCGCATATCGATAAAATGATTCAGAAGGCCATGGCGCAGGATTTCTCGTGGGAGGAAAGCGCCAGGGCGTATCTGGCAGCGTATGAGCGGGCGCTCGAGAACAAAAAATCGGGCTAATCTGTGCTATACTTGAAGTAACAAGCACACAAGCAGTGGACTTTTTGGGGGTTTCAAATGACACAAACGATAACAGCCAATACACTTACCATCGAAAAGAATGAGTTATCATCCCTGTTGCGCGATGTTGTGCGCGAAGTGGTTCGTGAAGAACTTTACCGTTTCGCCGCGGGAGAAGGGGAATGGGAAATAGAGGAAAATTCCGTCCTGTGGGAAGACCTAAAAGCTTTGCGGGCTGAAAGCCGCAGTGGAACACTTACCCTACTTTCCCATGCTGAGGTTTTCGGGAAATGAGCTATCTGGGCGTTTACACGGCGCGTTTCGATAAACGGTACAAGACGTTCCAGAGTATGCAACCACGCATCGAAAAAGTCGTTGAGCAAATTCTAGCAAATCCGTACGAACGCACCGAGCGCCTGACGCACAAAAGTGGCTTCAATCTCAAAGGATGCCGGAGTGCGCACGTCGGACGCAACTTTCGTATCATTTTTGTGATATGCGCCGAATGTCGCCAGGAACCGGCGTGTGATTATTGTTTCTGCGAGGACTTGGCGGACGATACCGTAGTTTTTCTCACCGTCGGCCCGCACGCACAGGCGTACGTGATGCACTAATGGACCACTCCACCATCCGCGACAACCACGCCCACGGGACCGTGGGCGATTTTCTGAAGCACAACATCACGCCCGACGCCGACCTCGCCATCGTTTCGGCCTACTTCACGATTTACGCCTATCACCAGCTCAAGGCCAACCTCGACGCCATCCGCCATTTGCGCTTTCTCTTCGGCGAACCGACGTTCATCCAGGGATTGAATCCCGACCAGGTCAGCCCGCGCGAATATACCATCGTGGACGACGCCTTGAGCGTCCCGCCGGACAAGCGCCTGTCGCAGAGCGCCGTGGCGCGGGAGTGCGCGGCCTGGCTCGCAGCCAAAGCGGAAATCCGCTCGATGGTCAAGCCCAATTTCCTGCACGGCAAGCTGTACTACATCCAGCCGACGCACGGGCGCGATGTCGCCATCGCCGGCAGCTCCAATTTCACGGTCAACGGGCTTGGCTTGGGCGGCAGCGCAAACATCGAGCTGAACCTGATCACCGACAGCGACCGCGACCGGCAAGACCTGCGCGACTGGTTCGACGCGCTGTGGAACGACCAGACCGGGCTGGTGGAAGACGTGAAGGCGCAGGTGCTGCGCTATCTGGCGCAACTGTACGCCGAAAACGACCCGCAGTTCATCTATTTCAAGACGCTGTTTCACCTGTTCGAGGAGTACCTGGATGAGCAGGCGCGCGGCGGGCTGTTGGACGAGCGCGCCGGCTTCTACGACAGCGAAATCTGGCAGGCGCTCTACGATTTCCAGAAGGACGGCGTGCGCGGCGCGATCAACAAAATCCTTAAGCACAACGGCTGCATCATCGCCGACAGCGTCGGTTTGGGCAAAACCTTCGAGGCGCTGGCGGTGATCAAATACTTCGAGCTGCTCAACGCGCGCGTGCTGGTGCTGTGTCCCAAAAAGCTGAGCGGCAACTGGACGATCTACCAGGCCAGCCAGAATCACGCGCTCAATCCCTTCAAGCGCGACCGCTTCGGTTATACCGTGCTCTTCCACACCGACATGGGGCGCGTCGCGGGGCGCTCCGCGGCCAACGCTATTGATCTGGAACACTTCAACTGGGGCGCGTATGACTTGGTGGTGATTGACGAATCGCACAACTTCCGTGGCAATCCAACGGAAAGCGTCGCCGCCGACGGGCAAACGCGCCTCAACCGCGCCGGCTGGCTGATGGAGAAAATCCTCAAGGCCGGCGTGCGCACTAAAGTGCTGATGCTCTCGGCGACGCCGGTGAACAACACGCTGCGCGACCTGCGCAATCAAATCGCGCTCATCACTGAAGGCCAGGACGATGCGCTGGCGGAGACATGCAAGATCAAGAGCGTCGCGCAGACGCTCGAAACGGCGCAGCGACAGTTTACGCTGTGGGCCAATCCGTCGAAGACAGGGACTCCGAGGACGGAGACTCCGAGGACGGAGACTCCGAGGACGGAGGCGCGCAGCGTCAAGCAATTGTTGGAACGGCTCGACTCGTCGTTCTTCACGCTGCTCGATGAGCTGACGATTGCCCGTTCGCGCAAGCACGTCGTCAATTTTTACGATGTGGCCGCCATCGGCAGCTTCCCCACGCGCAACAAGCCGCGCTCGGTGTACCCCGCCATGGATGTGAAAAACCGTTTCCCATCCTATGACGCCATCAACCAGCAGATTCTCGACTACAAGCTCTCCATCTTCAACCCCTCCGCCTACGTCCGCCCGGAGCGCGCGGCGAAATACGCGGCGCGGGCCGGCGCGCAGGGTCTCCACTTTACCCAGGCCGACCGCGAACACTTTCTCATCGGGATGATGAAGGTCAACTTCCTCAAGCGGCTGGAAAGTTCGATTGAGTCCTTCGAGATCACGCTGGATCGCATCATCGGCAAGATCGAGCGGTTGGAAGAGAAGATCGCGCAGTTCGCGCGCCACGCGACCGGCGGCGAAGCGACCCTCGCGGACTACACGCCGGACGAAGCAGAACTGGAAGAGAGCGCCGACGCCGACGAATGGCAGGTGGGCGAAAAGTTGAGATTCGACCTGGCCGACCTCGACCTGGAACGCTGGTTGGCCGACCTGCGCCGCGACAAGGACGCGCTGAGTACGCTGTGGAACAACGCGCAGGCCGTCACGCCGGAGCGGGACGCCAAACTCGCCGAACTCAAGGCGCTGCTCCGCCACAAAGTCGCGCAGCCGCTCAACGGCGACAACCGCAAGGTCCTCGTCTTCACGGCCTTCGCCGATACCGCGCAGTACCTCTACGCGCAACTGCGCGACTGGGCGCGCGCCGAATTGGGCCTGCACTGCGCGCTGGTGTGCGGCAGTGTCACGCAGACCACGCTCGGCAAAAACGACTACGACAGCATCCTGGTCAACTTCGCGCCGCGCGCCAAGAACCGCGCGGCATTAACGAATGTGGCGTTGACCGACGCCGCCCCCGCCGCCGAAATTGACCTGCTCATCGCCACCGACTGCATCAGCGAAGGGCAGAACTTGCAGGACTGCGATTATCTGGTGAACTACGACATCCACTGGAACCCCGTGCGCATCATCCAACGCTTCGGGCGGATTGACCGCCTGGGCAGCCGCAACGCCGTCATCCAGTTGGTGAACTTCTGGCCCACCCAAGACCTGGATCGCTACATCAACCTGAAGACGCGGGTAGAAGCGCGCATGGCGCTGGTGGACGTGACCGCCACCGGCGACGACAATCTGCTCAACGCCGAACAGTTGACCGACCTCATCACCGATGACCTGAACTATCGCAATCAGCAGTTGAAGCGGCTGCAAAACGAGGTGCTCGACCTGGAAGATATGGACGAGACCCTGTCGCTCACCGACTTCACGCTGGACGATTTCCGCGTGGAGCTGCTGAACTTCCTCGAAGCCAATCGGCGGCGGCTGGTGGACGCGCCGGAGGGGTTGTACGCCGTCGTCCCCGCGCCGGGCGGCGGGCGCGCCGCGTTGAGCGAACGCGCCACGTTGAGCGGGCGCGCGTTTTCGACGGCGGAACAGAAGATCATCCAACCCGGCGTGATTTTCTGCCTGCGCCACAAGGACGCCGGCGCGGGCGCGGCAGCCGTCAATCCGCTCAGCCCCTATTTCCTCGTCTACGTCCGCGACGACGGCACGGTGCGCTACAACTACACCCACGCCAAATCTATCTTGGAAATCTACCGCCGCCTCTGCCAGGGACGCGCGACGCCCTACGCGGAACTGTGCGATCTCTTCAACGCGGAGACGGCGGACGGGACGGATATGGCGCGCTACACCGGCTTATTGCAAAAAGCCGCGCGCGAGATCGTGCAGGTGTTCCGGCGCAAGAGCCACCTCAAGCTCACCACCGACCGGGGCGCGCTGCTGCTCCCGCAGGTCAACCAGGCGCAAGACATCGGGGATTTTGAGCTGGTGACGTGGTTGGTGATAAAATAGAATGTATAGGTTCGTAGTAACGGCTTCAGCCGTTTTGGACCGCTGAAGCGGTTACTACAAACAGACAAGGCGTGTCTATAGTGTTGTAGCGTTCGTAGTAACGGCTTCAGCCGTCTCGGACCGCTGAAGCGGTTACTACGAACAGACAAGGCGCGTTTATAGCGTTTGCTGCGTTCGTAGTAACCGCTTCAGCCGTCCTGGACCGCTGAAGCGGTTACTACGAACAAAATGGGCACGACAAACCAAGCAGTTACTACAGATAAAGGAGTCATCCTATGTATACATATCGCAAACTCACACCGGAACAGCGCCAAGAACTTGTGGAAGAGCGTAAAGCATTAGGCTTTCCACCACATCAGCCGCCACATCCAATTCGAGAAGCGCGTTATTACTTGTTAACGGCAACCTGCTACGAACACCGTCATCATATACATACGCCGGAACGCCGCCAAAGCCTGCTTGATCTGTTATTTGAGCAATTCACACAACACGGGATTGCACTATGCGCTTGGGTTGTGCTCGCTAACCATTACCATTTGTTGGCCCACGTTACAGAATTTGAGATGTTAGGAGACATTTTTCAGCGCGTACACGGGCGCACATCCTACGAGTGGAATCGAGAAGACAATGTGAGGGGACGCCAGGTTTGGTATCGTTACAGCGACCGGGCCATTCGTTCAGACGGACATTATTACACAACGCTGAACTACATTCATTACAACCCGGTCAAACACAGCTTGACGGCATCGCCGTATGACTGGGCATGGAGCAGCGTGCCGTGGTATGTAGAGCACCACGGACGCGAATGGCTGCGCAATACTTGGTTAAGCTATCCCTTGCGTGATTACGGTAAAACTTGGGACACGATGTAGGTTGGGGGAACAACCGCCGAAGCGGCTACTACGAACAGACAAGGCGCGTTTATAACGTTTGTTGCGTTCGTAGCGTTCGTAGTAACGGCTTCAGCCGTCTTGGACCGCTAAAGCGGTTACTACGAACACACAAGGCGCGTTTATAGCGTTTGTTGCGTTCGTAGCGTTTGTTGCGTTCGTAGTAACGGCTTTAGCCGTAAGAGACCGCTAAAGCGGTTACTACGAACACACAAGGCGCGTTTATAACGTTTGTTGCGTTCGTAACGTTTGTTGCGTTCGTAGTAACGGCTTTAGCCGTAAGAGACCGCTAAAGCGGTTGCTACAAACAGATTGCTACGAACGAAAATTACACCAAACGGAGTAAGATATGCCCGACACCACCCCCAAACTCGCCATCCAGGCCGCGCTTCACGCGCTCGCGGAACCGCCGTTTGCAGCGCGGGCGCGCGCGTTGTTCGAGACGCTCGGCTACGATACCCGCCGCCAAAGTCCGCTACCCGAACCGACGTTTGCCGCGTTCCGGGACGCTTTTCTCGAAGGCGACGCTCGCTTCGACACAGAAAAGGCCCGCGTGACCGAATGGCGCTCCGTGGATTTGCTCTTCCAGCTCTCCGCCGCCGAACTCTCCGGTCAACTGGGGCTGTTCGACACGCGCCGCGTGGATAACACCATCATCGAGACCTACCTCTTCTTCGCCATCGAACTGACCGGCGCGGAGTATTCGCGCACGGCCCTGGCGCAGATCACCCGCGAGATCAACAAGGTCTTCCCGATGCCGGTGATGCTGGTGTTCAAATACGGCCCACACGCCACCCTCGCGGTGATCAACCGCCGCCTCAACAAAAAAGATGAACAGAAAGACGTGCTCGAAAAGGTGACGGTCATCAAAGACATCGCCATCGCCAGCCCGCACCGCGCGCACGTGGACATTCTCTGCGATCTCGCGTGGCCGGAGTTGCAGCGCGTCCACGCCTGCGCGAACTTCGTGGCGCTGCACGCGGCCTGGCAGAAGACGCTGGACACGAAGGAACTCAACAAGCGCTTCTACCGCGAGCTATCGAATTGGTATTTCTGGGCGCTGGGCGTCGTCGTCTTCCCGGACGACGGGCAAACCGAGCGCGACGTCCACAACGCGAAGAACCTCATCCGCCTGCTCACCCGCCTCTTGTTTGTGTGGTTCGTCAAGGAAAAGCATCTGATCCCGGACGTCTTGTTCGACGAAAACTACGTCCGCGAGCGTCTGCTGCAGGGCTTCGATCCGCGTCCCACGCGCGATTTCGACCGCCGGACGCAGGGCAGCGTCTATTACCGCGCCGTGCTGCAAAACCTCTTCTTTGCCACGCTCAACCAGACGGCAGGCCAGCGGGGATTTCGTCAGACCGGCCAGCAGATGAATGTGACCAATCTGCTGCGCTACGAGAGCTATTTCAAAGACCCGCCGGCGTTCCTGGAACTGCTCGAAGCGAAAGTGCCCTTTATGAACGGCGGGCTGTTCGAGTGCCTCGACGCGCCCGATCCGGTGAAGCGCGGGAAGTACGGCGGCGATGTGATCGTCTATGTGGACGGCTTCTCCGACCGCCCGGATAATCCCCTACGCGTGCCCGACGTCCTCTTCTTCGGCGACGAGCGCGAGGTGGATTTGAGCGCGGTCTACGGCGACAGCAAGAAGGCCCGCGAGAAGGTGAAAGGGCTGATCCACATCCTCTCCGCGTACAAGTTCACCGTCGCCGAAAACACGCCCATCGAAGAGGACGTGGCGCTCGACCCGGAACTGTTGGGCCGCGTCTTCGAGAACCTGCTGGCGAGTTACAACCCCGAAACGCAGACCACCGCCCGCAAGCAAACCGGCAGCTTCTACACCCCCCGCGAAATCGTCGAGTATATGGTGGATGAGTCGCTGGCGGCGTATTTGGAGCAAGCGATCAGCGGTCAGCTTTCAGCTATCAGCGGTCAGCCATCAGCCATCAGCGGGCAGCCATCAGCCGTCAGCGGTCAGCCGTCAGCGTTGACGGGCGAGCGCAGAAGTATCCCAACACCCCCCTCTCC
>DAOUAQ010000108.1:0-4073 GCA_034433375.1 Anaerolineae bacterium
GCTATCGACGATCGTCGCTTCCTGCGTGAAGCGCTCCAGGCAGGGCTGGCGCAGTGGGTCGATGGGATTGGTGTCCACCCTTACGGTTACGCCAATCCACCGTGGGAGCGCGCAGCAGACGCCACCCACACGCGCTCGGCCTGGAATGACCACCCGAGCTTCTTCTTTCTGGACACCCTGGAGGATTACCACACCATTCTGCTCGAAGCCGGCGTGGACGCGCAACTCTGGCCGACGGAGTTCGGCTGGCCCTCTATTGATGGCATCCGCGCCGCCGATTTAACCGCCGACCATCCCTATCCTTACGCGATGTGGCTGACGGAACAGGAGCAAGCCGACTATTTGACGACAGCGGCGCGCCTGATGGTTGAGCGACCGTGGGTAGGGCCGTTTTTCATCTGGAACCTGAACATCAGCGTGACGTGGGGACCGGATCGCCCGGAGGCCCTGTTTAGCTTG
The DNA here is from genome assembly GCA_034433375.1 of Anaerolineae bacterium. Taxonomy (GTDB): domain Bacteria; phylum Chloroflexota; class Anaerolineae; order B4-G1; family SLSP01; genus DSWT01. The sequence goes on from DAOUAQ010000108.1 coordinate 460, forward strand.
CTGCGTCCGGATGCCGCCTTCCGCAAGGCTTACCTCGCGCTGCGACTGCTTCAGCCGTGACGTAAAAATCGGCGCGGTGGTGAGCCGCGCCGATTCTCTCAACCGAACGGGGCTGTTACAACGCCACCTTCTTTCCCAGTTTAGTCTGCAAGTCGGTCAGCGCCTTCTCGTTGCCTTTGGCGATCAGCCGCGCCTGCTCCGGCCATGTCGAGAGATGGCGCGCTTGCAGGCCGCTCTCGCTCACCAGCGTTTTTAGCTGCTCCGGCGTCAGCCGCGCCAACTGCTCGAAGATCAGGACGCCGCCGGCATTGAGCACTTGCTGCGTCTTCTCGCCGACGCCCCAGATGCGCGTGAGGTCGTCGGGACGGATGAGGGCGCGCTCTTCCGGCGGCGCTGCGCGTTCGACTCGCGCCGGTTTGGCGGCGCTCGGCGCGAAGTCGAATGCGCCGATTGGGGCGGTTCGCCAGCGATAATCGCTGCTGAGCGCCATCTTGAAGTCGTCCAGGACGCCGGGCTTGTTGTCAATCGCCCACTGGTCGCCAAACCAGCGATAGAGCAGGCCGCAGCGAATCTGCTGGGCGTAAGGCGTCTTGTTCCAGCGGTCAATATCCTTGTACACCTCGCGCACCCAGCCGGTGTTTTGGTTCACCCATCCTTGATCGTGTTCGCCGGCCGGGCGGTGGATGTGGTTCATCTCCGTGATGTAGACCGGCAGATCGCGCCATTTCGCCGGGATGCGCTCCATGAACAGGCGGTAAATCTGGAAATCGTAGTAGTGATCCCACAATGGCCCCGTTCCTTCCCCAAACCGTTTGAGGCTGGTGACGGTGCTGAGGTCGGGTCCGTGCGTGTAGGCGTGCAGGATGATGCCGTCGAGTGACTGGATGTTCGCCATCATCTTTTCGTAGTAATCCAGCGGCCGCCACTGCGCGTTATTCTGCGCTTTCCACGGCATGTAGTTGTAAGGATCGATGGCGCCAGGACAGACGATCGCGTTGGGCAGCACCGCCTTGATCTTCGTATACGTCTTGTTGAAAGCTTCCGCGTAGCGTTCCGGCGTGATGTGCTCGGTGGGATGCTCGAAGCCGCCGGGATGCTCGCGCGGGTTGTTTTGCTCGTTGGCGATCTGGATAGTCCATGTGTAATCGGCGGCGGGGACGTCGGTGCGCTTGAGGAACAATTCCACCCAACGCGCAGCGGCGGCGGCGAAAGCGTCGTAGTCTTTCGCCTGGGGCAGCGTGCCGCCGGGTTCGTAGCCGTGGTTGAGCCGCACGATGACGCCGTATCCCTGGCTGGCCCATTCCCAGAAGAAGGCGCGGATGTCATTGTTGGGCTGGATGGCAGCCGCGTTCTTGCCGCAGACCTGCGTGAAGAAGATCCACCCCTTCTTCCCCTTGCCCTGGTACAGCCCGCGGATGGCGCCTTTTGTGTGCGGATCGTCCACAATATCCACGGCGTGGATGCCGAAGACGTGCGGCGAGACGCCGATGGGCACATTGACCTCACTCGCGGGCTTGCGGGTGTCGTCCTGGGTAGGCCGGCGGACGTACCAGGCGGCGACGTACCCTTCATAACGGGCAGGTGTGCGTACCCTGATCCACTGATCCATTTGGCCGACCTTTTTGCCGGTTGTGGCGGGATCTTCCAGTGATTCCAGCACCGTTTTGTGCGACACCCACCAGACCTGTTGGGTGGTCGCGCTGGCGCCCGCGCGCACTTTCAGCCCGAACTCCGGGCTCTCGACGATCACGTAGCTGGTCGGTGCGCCTACGACGGGTTGGGGGATCACGGGCTGGCTGTCGCCGGTCTGCAATTTGACGTACCACGCGGCAGTGTACCCCGCCACGCCGGCAGGCGTCTGCACATTGAGCCACTGGTTCATCTGGCCGATCTTCTGCTTGACCACCGCCTCTTTTTCGAGCGCCTTGAGCACCGTCCCGTGCGGCAGCAGCGCAATCTGCGCGAATCCCACGCCCGGCCCCTGACGTAGCTTGAGTGGTTCGGTCGGGCTTTCGACGACGACGAACACGACCGTCGCCGGTTCTTCTACAGGTGCGGGTGGCGGGAACTTGAGATACCAGGCCGCCACATAGCCCACTTTCCCGTTGGGCAATCTCACCCACAGCCATTGGCCGGTTTTCCCGACCTTGTTGCGCGCCACGGCGGCATCTTCCAACGCGCCGAGGATAGCGTTGTGTTTGGCTGTGTCAACGACTGAAGCGCCGACGTAGGGCGCTTGCCGGATATTGACGAAACCGGCGTCTGGGCTATCAACCTGAACGTTGATCGTGGTGTTCGCGGGCGGTTGCGGCGACGTTCCCCCACCGCCGGAGAACGGTTCCAGGTAGGGGGTAGGATCAATGAGATCGTGAGGATAGTTGGTCTGTCCCGCGGCAGTCGCCCCCTGCTTTTTCAGGCTCAAGTGCAGATGCGAGCCGTCGGAGTTGCCGGTGTTGTCGGCCAGGCCGATGAGCTGCTTCGCTTTCACGAACTGCCCGCGTGTGACGACCGCCTGTGCCAGGTGCGCGTAGATGGACTCGAACCCTTCATCGTGCTGAATGCGGACCTGGTTGCCATACGGCTTGCCAACCGGATCAACGCTGCCATCGAGCCGCACATCACTCACAAATCCGTCGGCGACGGCGTAGATTTCGCTGCCGTGCGGGGCCATAAAGTCAATACCTTCGTGGCCGGGCAGTCCGAATTTATTGTAGACTTGGGGGTTTGCGCCAAATGCTTGGGTAATCGTTCCATATTCTGTAGGCCAACGCATACGAAATGCCATGGTTAGTCTCCTTTCTTGAGAAATGACCGATTCTAAGAACTACCAGGGTTCACATACCCTAAGTATAAGCGTATATGGCTTTGAAGTCAAAAAATCCAAATTACATTGACAATCATGCAGATTCGTGCTAACGTCAGATTAAAGCATAAAGCTTAAAACGCAAGCATCCGTTTACGCTTTCCGTTTTACGCAGCCCGTTTTATGAAAGGTGAACTTATGCGCATACAACACCGCAGCGAGGAAACCCGCGCGCAACTTCTGGAAGCGGCTGAAGCATGTTTTTCCGAGTCGGGCTATGACGGCGCGGGCGTCGCCGAGATTTGTCGCCGCGCGGGGGTGAGTAAAGGCGCATTCTACCATCATTTTTCGACCAAGCAGGCGATATTCCTCGAATTGCTCAGTCGTTGGCTGGAGGGGCTGGACACGCAAATCGCGCGGGCGCGGCAAAACGCCCCCGATGTGCTCGCCGCGTTGGTCACGATTGCGGGGATGGTGCAACAGGTGTTCGAGGCCGGCGGTGGACGCTTGCCGATTTTCCTCGCGTTTTGGATGCAGGCCGCCCGCGACCCCGAAGCCTGGAGTGTCACCGTCGGGCATTATCGTCATTATCACGCGCTCTTTACGGCGATGATTGCGGATGGGATCGCCGAAGGCTCAATTGCGCCCACCATCAAAGCCGATGCAGCCGCCCAGGCTATCGTCTCCCTGGGGGCGGGCTTGATTCTGCAGGGGTTGCTCGACCCCGAAGGGGCAGATTGGGCGCACGTCGTTGGGGATAGTATCCATATCTTGCTGGAGGGATTGCGCCATCACCCGGCTAGATGACAGC
>DAOUAQ010000109.1:0-17899 GCA_034433375.1 Anaerolineae bacterium
AGGAAGGCGTTCCCCACGAAAACCACGCCAAACGCGATCAGGAAGTAGCGCAGCGGTTTGAAATCCGCCCGTGTCGTCGCGCGGCGCAGTGGAAAGTAGTAGAGCAGTCCCCACAAAAAACCGACGAAAAGGAAAATGAAGATGTTAATCGCCATCTGGTGACCTCCGCTGCGCGCAGCCGACGTGCCAGGCGCTGCGTTCTTGCGCGATGAGGGCATCGGCAGCCGCCGGCCCCCAACTACCCACCGGATACGGCAGGGGCCGCCCGGCTTCTGTCAACGGGTCAATGATGCGCCAGGCCAGCTCGATTTCATCAGCGCGGATGAAGAGCGAGGCGTCGCCTTGCAGCGCGTCGAGCAGCAGGCGCTCGTAGGCTTCGGGCAACGCCGTCGCGCCGAAATGCGCGCCGTAGTGGAACTCCATATCCACCGGCTTGACGCGCATCCCCGCGCCGGGTGTCTTGGTCGCAAAGTTCAAGTGGATAGCCTCATCGGGTTGGATGCACAAAGAGAGGTGGTTGGGCAACACATTGACGTTCTCCGCGAAAAGCAGGTGCGGGACGCGCTTGAATTCCATCGTGATTTCGGTCAGCGCACGCGCCAGGCCCTTGCCGGAACGCAGGTAGAACGGGACGCCCTGCCAGCGCCAGTTATCCACGTACAGCCGCAGCGCCCCATAAGTCGGCGTCGCCGAATCCGGCGCGACGCCCTTTTCTTGCTGATAGCCGTCGTATTGTCCCACCACCCCGTCCGCCAACTGCGGAGGACGCACGGCCTGGAGAACCTTGACCTTTTCATCGCGCAGCGCCCGCGCGTCGAAAGCGGAGGGCGGCTCCATCGCCATCAACGAAAGCAGTTGCAGCAGATGGTTCTGGAACATGTCGCGCAGCACGCCCGATTGGTCGTAATAGCCGGCCCGTTGTCCCACCAGACCGGTTTCCGCCACGGTGATTTGCACGTGGGCGACATAGTTGCGATTCCACAACGGCTCGAAGATGGCGTTGGCGAAACGGAACGCCAGGATGTTTTGCACGGTCTCTTTGCCCAGGTAGTGATCAATGCGGTAAACTTGCGCCTCGTCGAAGGCGGCGTGGACTTGCGCGTTGAGCGCCTGGGCGCTGGCGAGGTCGCGCCCGAAGGGCTTCTCGATGATGATGCGCGTCCAGCCGCGCGCGCGGCGGTTAAGACCCGCCTGGCGCAGCTGCTCCACGATAATGGGGTAGAGAAACGGCGGGGTAGAGAGGTAAAAGAGGCGGTTCTCCGGCGCGCCGGATTGTTGTTCGAGCTGCGACAAATGCTCCGCCAGACGCCGGTACGTTTCAGCGTCGTCGTAGTCGCCGGCGAGATACGTGTAATGCTCGGCGGAATTCTCCCACAGCGAACACTGCGCCGGTTTGAGGCGCGAGTAAGCCTCCACCCCCTCGTAAATCTGTTCGCGGAACGCCGCATCGGACAGGGGAGAACGCGCCACACCGACGATGTGCGTCTGCGCGGGCAGCAGGCCATCGCAGGCCAGGCTGTGCAGCGCCGGGCCGAGTTTGCGCCGCGCCAGGTCGCCAGACGCACCGAAAATCACAATCACCGCCGGTTCAGGTTTTGTCGCCATGTCACTCCTGGGAAAGAGTGGGGCCGTTGGAAGGTTGGAACGTTTCAACGTTAGCGCGCTTCAACTGTTGCCGCACACGGAAGAGGATGATGAGATAAGCGATCAACGCGACGCCGAGGATAATCAATACGGGCCACAGCGGAATCCAAATCAACAAAATACCGGCGTCCACCAACGCCAAGACGCACAGCAGGATAACGTCGGCGCGGGTTGTCCCTTTTTCGAGCACAACGTTCTCCGGCTTCTGCGGATCATAATAGACGGGAACCGGTTGGTGCTGCGGATATTTCGCCGCCAACTTGTTCAGATTGCCAAAAAACCACGTGAAACTCCTGAACCCGACGTCGTGTCCCTCGCGGACGACGCCATCAACGGTGTAACAGTACGATAGCTGGAGCAATTCTTTGGCGACGTCCTTGCCGCGATAATACTGCTCCACTTTCGAGAACAAAATTTCGCCGGAGGTTTCGGCCCACGTCGTACTACGCAGTCCTCGCAAAATTCCCCGTGCCACGTAGTAGGTCCCGTAGAGGAAAACGGGCAAAGCCATCGTCAAGAGCGCCAAAAAGATGACCAGCATAGAGACTCTCCTGAGAATAGTCGAAAGTCACAAGTCCAATGTCCAAAGTCTTGAGAATCCGTTAAAAGCCACACAATTCACACCCCCTATTATAGCCGAAAGCGCGCGACAGACTACAACAGCAAATTGGATTATTGCGATTTCGCTCATCAACGGTATGATAGCCAGCTATGGACACACGACGATATACGCTGCGGGACATTGGGGCGCGCGCCGTGGGCATCGCGCTTTTGCTGGCGCTTTGCCTGGCGCAGATGGCGTTGAGCAGCATGCGCCAGTCCGCTGCGTTCGACGAAACGTACCACCTTGTTTCCGGCTATGCTTATCTGCATACCGGCAGCCCGCGTCTGAGTTGGGAGCATCCGCCCGTGCCGCAACTGCTGGCGGCGCTCCCCCTGCTGACGAAGACGCTGGCTCCCTTCCCCACCGCGCATCCCGGCTGGCAGGAGGGTAACGCCGAGGCATTTGTGGATGATTACCTCTGGGTGGATAACGCCGCAAGCGCGCCAGACTTGATCTGGGCCGGGCGCGTCCCGCTGATGCTGTTGACGGTGGGTTTTGGGCTGGCGCTGTTCGCCGCGCTGTTCACGCTGGTCGGCGAACCCGCCGCGTGGATCGGGCTGACGCTGTTCGCGCTCGATCCCAACATCATCGCCAACGGGCGTATCATCGGCAACGATATGGCGGTAGCGGGATTTATGTTTATCGCGGTGTGGCGGCTGGGCGCATACTTCCGGCGGCCCACGCCAGCCAATCTGATCGTCACCGGCATCGCCGCCGGGTTAGCCATCGCCAGCAAACTCACCGCCGCCTTCCTCGGCCCGGTTTTCCTGCTCCTCGCGCTCATCTACCCGGCAAGTCCGAAGTCCGAAGTCCAAAGTCCAAAGTCCAAAGTCCAAAGTCGAAAGTCTAAAGTCGAAGGTCCAGAGTCGGGGAGTTACAACGTTTCACGTTTTACGTTTTGCGTTTTGCGAGTTACGCAGGCAACGTTCAGCAGGCGTCTGTTGGCGATGGCGGGGATGGCTTTTGTCGCGGCGCTGACGGTGTGGGCGGTGTTCGGGTTCGAGGTTGGGCCGCTGGTCGAAGGCGGTCTGCCTGTGCCCGCGCCCACGTATCTGCGCGGCTTGCCGCGGATGTTCCAGCGCGTCGCGCGCGGCACGCCCACGTTCCTGCTGGGCCGCGCCAGTGACACCGGTTGGTGGTACTACTTCAGCGTCACGTTTTTGCTCAAGACGCCGCTGCCGACGCTGATTCTGCTGGGGATCGGGCTGGCGCGCGCGCTTCGCAACTGGCGAGAGACGGCGCTGTGGTGGCTGCCGGCCGGGCTGTATCTGCTGGTCGCGTCGGCGAGCACGCTGCAGATTGGCTATCGCTACATCCTGCCGGTGCTGCTTTTCGGGATCGCGCTGGCAGCAAGCGGCTTCCGCGAGTGGCCCCGCGCGCGTTGGCAGCACGCGGCGTTGGCGGCGCTCGGCCTGTGGCTCGCCGTTGACGCCGCCTATGTCTTCCCCGATCATCTGGCGTACAGCAATGCGCTCGCCGGCGGCCCCGATAATACCTGGCGGCGCTTCGCCGATATGAACGTGGATTGGGGAATGGACCTCGTGGCGCTGCGCGACTCTATCGCCGCGCATCCAGAGGAAGACGTGCGCCTGTCCTACTTTGGCAGCGCGTACCCCTCAGCTTACGGGGTGAAAGCGCGCCTGCTGCCCGGCTTCTCGCGGATGCTCGCCGGGCCGGAATACGCCGGCTTCAACCCGTACACGCCGGAGCCGGGGACGTATGCCATCAGCGTCACCAGCCTGCACCTGGGTCTGCTCTACGAAGGCCAGGATATGTACGCCTACTTCCGCGCCCGCGCGCCGGACGCGCGCGCCGGACGTTCGATTCTGATCTACCGGGTGGCGTATCCGCCGGAGACGCCCGTTGAGCGGGTCGTCGTCAGCGGGACGCCGGTGTGGCGGCGCACGCCGGAATCATTAGAGGTGATTGAAGGACGGCGGCTTATCGCCAAATGGACGGGCGAGGGCGCGTGTGTGCTGCCCGCTAACGGGCCGGCGCGCTTTGTCGTGGAGGCCGCCGTCCCGGAGACGGCGCTCGTTCGCGCCGCCATCGCCGCCGGAGATGCGCGTCCGCTGCTGACGAACATCCCCGCTGGAACAGCCGCCACGCCAGAAGGTCAGGCGGTCGTCCTACCGGCCATGTTTGGGGATGCGCTGGCGCTCGCTGGGTGGGAGCTGAACGACGCGCAGGCCGCGCCTGGTGAAACGCTGCGGTTGATCACGTACTGGCAAATCGCCGGAACGCTGACCCCGCCACTGTCTGTCTTCGTTCACATCGTCAATCCGGACGGGCGTCCCATCGCGCAGTGGGATGGTTGGCCCGTCGCCACAACCGGATTGGAGAAGGGCGATATCATCGTGCTGGAACATCCCCTGACCCTGCCGGCCGACACGCCGAGCGGCGCATACCCGTTGCAAATCGGTCTCTATCACCCACCGGACGGCCCGCGTTTCCCTGTCGCCGGGACAGACCGGCTTTTTTTAAGTGCGATCGCAGTCCACTGAGCCGATTGTCAAAAATTACATCTACCTGGACATTTTGTGCTATACTGGAAGCATAGCTTTATAAAAGGAGCACGCCATGCAGGAACAACAGCGATTAGTTGTACAACAAGGTGTATGGATTGACGAACAATGGATCCGCGAGGCAGGATTAGGCCCACAATTGCGCGTCCTCATCAGCCCTGGCGAAATCCGTATCCTACCTGCGCCAGAAAGCGCGGAATTCCCCAGAGAAACTGTCAAAGGATGGGAGATTTTCCGCCGTCTAGGTGACGATGCGCCGGTTGGTCGTCTGGCAGACGCCGCTGCTGAACACGATCGCTACTTATACGGGAAAGACCAGTAAGGTAGCTATGCGTCGCCTTTTCGTTGATACCAGCGCATGGGATGCACTTGCAGATGCCGGTGATCCTCATCATGGAGCGGCGCTGCAATTCAGAAACGAGGTCACAGGAAGCTGCCGGTTACTGGTCACAAATTACATTCTGGACGAGCTATACACTCTACTGCTCATGAATCTGGGATACCAACAAACGATCCACTTCAGGCGGCAGCTCGACACCCTTATCAGAGACAGAATTCTTGAAATCGTCTGGGTCTCAAAAGAAATCGAGGCAGAAGCCTGGGCGCTATTCGAGCAGTTCAATGTGGATAAGTTCTGGTCGTTTACAGATTGCGTGTCCTATGTTGTGATGCAACGCCTCGGCGTGTACGAAGCATTCGCTTTCGATCACCATTTTGAACAGATGGGATTCGTCCGTCTACCGTGAATATCGGGAAAGCGGCCGTTATGCCATCTCCTCCCAATTAGGCCCAACCTCTACATCCACTTTCAGCGGGACGATCATCTGAAAGGCTTCGCCCATCGCCTCGCGCAGTAAAGCAATGACGGCATCACGCTCGTCTTCGGGCGCTTCCAGCACCAACTCGTCGTGAACCTGAAGGATCATCCGCGCGCGCAGCTTTTGCTCGCGCAACATCCGGTGCGTGCGCAGCATCGCCAGCTTCATGATGTCCGCCGCGCTGCCCTGAATCGGCGTGTTGATCGCCATGCGCTGCGCGGCCTGGCGGGCTTGCGCCGAAAGCTGGCTGTCGGGCGCGAGTTCAGGGAAGAAGCGCCGCCGGTGGAGCAGCGTCTCCACAAAGCCCTGTTCCACGACCTCACGCTGCACGCGATCCATATACGCGCGCGCGCGCGGGAAGCGCTCGAAGTAACGCTTGATGAACGTATCGGCGTCTTCTACACTGATGCCGATCTGCCGCGAAAGGCCGTAGGCGCTCTGCCCGTAGATGAGACCGAAGTTGACGGCTTTGGCGATGCGCCGTTGGTCATACGTGACCTCGTTCAGCGGCACGCCGTAGACCGCCGCTGCCGTCGTCGCGTGGATGTCTTCGCCGCGCGCGAATGCGCCGATCAAGCCCTCGTCTCTGGAAACGTGCGCCATCACCCGCAGTTCAACCTGCGAGTAGTCCGCGCCGATCAAGAGGCAGTCTTTTTCGGCGATGAAGGCCCGCCGCACGCGCCGTCCCTCCGGCGAGCGGATGGGGATGTTCTGCAAGTTGGGGTTGGAGGATGACAGCCGGCCTGTGACCGCGCCGGTCTGGTTGTAGGAGGTATGCACGCGCCCGGTGTGCGGGTTGACCAACAGCGACAGCGCGTCCACGTAAGTGGATTTGAGTTTGGACAGTTCGCGGTGCGCCAGAATCGCATCCACGACGGGATGCGCGCCCTGCAAATCTTCCAAAACGTCGGCGCGGGTGGAATAGTGACCGGATTTGGTCTTGCTGATGCCGCGCGTGGGCAGGCCCAGGCGCTTGAAGAGCACGTCGGAGAGCTGCTGGGTGGAGTTGATGTTGAATTCGACGCCGGCGTGGTGGTAAATTTCCTGCTCGTGGCTTGCCAGGCGCTCGGTCAGTTCGGCGGACAGTCGCTTCAGCCAATCCACATCCAGCTTGACGCCGGCCATTTCCATATCCACCAACACCGGCAACAGGGGCATCTCCAGGTCATTGAGGAGTTGCGTCTGCTGGCGGCTCTCCAGTTCAGGCCGCAGCACCCCCGCGAGGCGGAAGGTCACGTCGGCGTCGGCGCAGGCGTAGGGGACGGCCTGCGCCAGCGGAACCTGATCCATCGTCTTCTGGTCGCGGCCCGTACCGATCAAGGCGCTGATTTCGGTCATCCGCAGCCCCAGGCGCGCCCAGGCCTGATTTTTGAGGCCCAGGTTACCCGAATCGGGGTTGAGCACCCATTCGGCGATCATCGTGTCGAAGAGCGGCCCGGCGATGTCAAAGCCGTGCCGTTTGAGCACTTCAACGTCATATTTGAGATTGTGTCCCAGCTTGGCAATGGCCGGGTTCGCCAGGAGCGGACCGAGGTGCTGCGCGACGGTTTCCAGGCGGATCACCGGTTCGTCGGCGGGCGCGCGCACGGGCACATACCATGCTGCGCCTTCACGGTCGGTGATGGAGATGCCCACCAGATCCGCCAGCATCGCGTCGGTCGCCGTGGTTTCGGTGTCCACCGCCACGACGGAAGCTGCGGCAAGCTGCGCCGCCAGTCGCGCCAGTTCGGCCTCATCCGCCGCCAGCCGGTAGTCGCCGAGGCCAGGGACGACAACAGGCGGTTGTGGCTGCGCTGGCGCCGGTTCGCCAAAGAGCGAAAGTTGCTGGCCCGCGGCCGGCGCGACAGGGGGGATGCTCACCGCCGCTTCTGCACCCGGCAGCCGCCCGAGCAGCGAGCGGAATTCCAGTTGTTGCAAGAGCGCCAGCATCCGCGCGCGGTCGTAATCCCAGGCCGCGCGCGCCGCCGCCAGGTCCAGTGTGACCGGCGCGTCGCGCACGATGCGCCCCAGGCGTTGGCTGAGGTAGGCCAGGTCGCGGTTCTCGGTCAACGCGGTCTGATAACGCGCCGCCAACTCGTCGAGGTGCGCGTAGATGCCATCCAGCGAGTCGTACTTTTGCAGCAGCGCGATCCCGCCCTTCTCCCCCACCCCGCGCACGCCGGGGATGTTGTCGGAGGTGTCGCCCATGAGCGCCTTGAGGTCAATGAGTTGTTGAGGTTCCAGACCGTACTTCTCGCGCACGGCGTCCGGCGTGTAGCGCAGCGTGTCGGAAAAGCGCCGCCCGGAGGTCAAAACGGTCGTGCGCTCGTCCACCAACTGCAACGCATCGCGGTCGCCGGTGACGATGACCACATCCAGTCCCGCGTCGGCAGCCTGGCGAGAGAGCGTGCCCAGGAGGTCGTCGGCTTCGTAGTCGTCCAGTTCGAGCATAGGGATGCCAAGCGTGGTGACGATTTCACGGACGCGCTTCATCTGCACACGCATTTCGGGGGGCATCTGCGCGCGATTCGCCTTGTACTCCGCATAATCGCGCACGCGGAAGGAGGGGCCTTTGTCGAAGGTGACGATGACGTAGTCGGGATGCTCGTCCGCCAGCACGCTGAACAACATCGAGGCGAAGCCGTAAGAAGCGTTGGTCAGTTCACCCGTGGAAGTTTTCATATCCGCCGGCAGCGCGTGGAAGGCGCGGTACGCCAGCGAATGACCGTCTACCAGAACGAGTTTCTGCGTCATAAATCCCCCTTTGCACGGCAATAGACGATGGGAAAGTAAATCAGGGATGAGAATTTTGCTCCCATCCCTGATTGTAGCACAATGCGGCGAGATTACCGCTTGGCGATGATCAAACCGGAGGCGGTGCGGTTTTCCGCCGGCGGAGGCGCTTGCGGCGGTGCGGGAGGCTGCGGGGCGGCGGCGGCCGGCGCGGCTTCGGCTTGCGGCGCGCACCGTTGCGCCAGCGCGCGGATGCGCGCTAACTGATCCGCCGCTTGCGTGTCACCCTGCTCGCGCGTCGTCGCTTCGATGTTGTGCATGAATTGGAAGAACGTCGGCTGAAGCAAACGCTGGTTCTTCTGCAAGATTTCGAGCATCTGCTCCTCGGAAGTTACCATCAGCAAGCGCCGCACCAGCACGATTTCCGGCGGCATATTCTCTTCGGTCACCTGGTTGATGACCCCGGCCACACGTTGTAAGGCTTCGACGGCCGGCTTGTCGCCGCGATTGCGCGCCGCCGTCATCTCAGAGCGCAGAACCATCATAAACATATCATCCAACTCGGAGAGATAGCTGCGCGCCATCTTGAGCGGGTCTTCGGTGTTGAGCAGCTTCTCCAGAAGTTCCGCCCGCGCGCGGGCTACCTCTTCGCTGGCTTGCGTCATCGTGTCGCGGATTTCCAGGACGGTGCGGCGCAATTCGGTCAAACGCGCCTTTTCCTGCGGGTCTTCGGTGGATTCCATCCGCTGGACAAACATCTGGAAGAATGTGTAGTTCATCAGCGAAATGCCCGACTGCACCAAAACCGCGACCGTATCGTCATCTGGCGCAGCGATCATCGCCTCAAGCAGAGAATTCTGATCGGGATTGTCGGCGAAGGTCTGCAGGACTTCACTGCGCCGGCTCAACAGTTTGCCGATGGCTGTATTTTCCACGAAATAGGCGTAGGCTTTCTGCACTTTGGCAAAATCACCGCCGTCTGTCCCGGCCATCGCAACGACCTGCATCATGTATTGCAGCAGACTGAAGAAGCCTTCGTCCACCAACGCCTCGTTGTCGGCGACCAACTGCGGCCAATCTTCTTCCAATGCCGACATAAACTGATCCAGGAACGCGCGCTGTTTTTGGTTGCGCGCCATGTCCTCTTCGGTCACGCCTTCCAATTCCAGGACGCGCTTGACAATGTTCTCCAGCGTGAGGAACACCTCCGGCTGGAAAAGATAGCCTTTGCGCTCTTCTTGCGGCATTGCGTCCATCAACTGACGGGTCAAGCGACCGGCTGCCTGCTGGCGCTGAACTTCGGTGTTGCCAACTTCGACGGGAAGAAAGAGCAGCGCGATTTCCTTCTCCGGGTCGTGGTAAATGAACGGCAGGCTCAATGCGCCGCCCATCCCACAGTTTGGGCACATAGCGACGTTGACCGAGCCGCTCAACAGGCGGTTCTTTGCTTCTGGATTCACGCGCACGTCCAGAATTTGCTCAATCGGCGTCTGGAAACGGGTTCCACACGCCGGGCAGGCGACATTAGCATAATACCTTTGTTGCATTGTCTTCACTCCTCAAAATGTAGTCTTGTAGTCTTTAGTCCAATAGTCTGATCGTCAGTGTAGGGTATTCCGACATCATACATCAAAAATCAATGGTTGCGTTGCAGCCGCCTCAACGGTTTGAGTGGCCGTCCGATACGGTGCCATCCCATTCTGTGGCGCGCCACAGCGCCAACCCCGTCTCTCTGGGCAAGGCGACATAAAACGTCGCGCCCTGGCCGGGAACGCTATCCACCCAACAACGCCCGCCGTGCGCGCGCACAATCGCGCGGGTCAGATAAAGGCCCAGACCCGTTCCTGAGACGGCGCGCGTCTCCGGGTTTTCGACGCGGTAGAAACGGTCGAAGATGCGCTCCTGATCTTCCAGAGGGATGCCCACCCCCTGATCGCTTACGGAGATGATCACCTCAACCGGCGTAGCCTCGCCCTTAATCCGCACCTCGCCGCCGCGCGGGGAATACTTGATGGCGTTCGAGACCAGGTTATCGAGCACTTGCTCCAGGCGTTGCGGGTCGCCGCGGATGACGGGGAATTCGCCCGATGGGCTGTCCGCGAAGTCCAGCGTCAAGGTGTGCTTGGCAGACTGCGGACTATACCGCTCGATCACGCGGCGGGCGATGAAGCGTAAATCCACGTCTTCCACGTCGCGGAAGGGTAGCCCGCCGGCCTGCAACCGCGAGGCATCCAGCAGGTCATCCACCAGACGCGCCAGGCGATCCGATTCCTCGGTGATAGACGCCAGCATCTCTTCGACCAGGGCCGGATTACGGCGCGCTTCCGGGCGGCGCAGCGTTTCGGCGTAGCCCTTGATGATCGCCACGGGCGTTTTTAGTTCGTGCGAGACGACCGAGATGAATGTGTCCTTGAGCACGTCGGCTTCGCGGAAGCGGGTGATATCGCGCACCGTGCTGATGATGTTGAGCATCCGCCCGTTGCGCGCGAGCAGCGGCGCGTAGGTGACGCCAACCGAGACCACGCTGCCGTTGCGCCGTCGTATTTCGCCCTCGACGTAGAGCGTGCGGCTTTCCCGCGTCGGCCAACCCCGCGCGATGGCCTGGCTCAACGTTACCTCGGAGCTTTGCCGCGCCCAGACGATAACATCATCGTGTTGCCGTCCGGCAGCCTCCTCGGCCGGCCAGCCGGTGAGCGAGGCCAACGCGCGGTTGAGCCGTTCGATGCTCAGGTCGGGGCGCAAGACCATGATGCCGTCGGCGCTGGATTCGAGCAGCGCATCCAGCCGTCCGCGCTCGGTGACGGCGGCTTCGTATAACTGCGCGTTGTTGACGGCAATGGCGGCGTAATCGGCAAAACTCTTGAGGATTTGGTAGTCATCCTGTGAGAAGCTCAAGCTGTGCGAGCGGAAGATGAAGAGCACGCCCAGGAAATCCTGATCCACGACCATCGGCAGCGCCACAACCTGGCGCAGCAGCAGGCCCGTCTCTTCGGCGATCTGGGCGAGCTTGTCGGAGAGATCGGGGATGGTGAAATCTTCGACGTTCTCCACGCTGGGTACATCTTCGACCAACGGCTGAAACGCATCCACCAGGGCCGGCGGCAACCCATAGCTGGCCCAAAAGGCAAAGGGCGCATCCTCGTTGTGCAATGCGATCAAACCCGACTGGCCTTGCAACATGTCCACCGAGGCCTGGAGAATCAAACGCAAGACTGCGCGCACGTTCAGGCGCGAGATCATCGCCTGAGCAATGCTCAACAGGTAATCGCGTTGTCGAATGCGGACGTCCAGCAGGTTTAACGCCATACCACGACCCTTTAGGAGGTGAAGAAAGTAAATCCTTCGGCCATTTCCGATACAATTTGGCTGACCGACTGTGGGAAGATGCCCAATAACAACGTAGCGCCGATCAACAGCATAATCAGGATCAAGACCACCCTATCTTCCTTCTGACGTCCCTGAGACGCAGACTTGGGGAGCGGCGTGAGTAACACGCGCACGACTCCGATGACGCCCATCATCACGCCGGCGCAGCCTGCCAGCGCCACGATAGCCTGGAAGACGCTCGTAGCGGATACGATGCGGTACAGTCCCCAGCGCGCGGCAAAACCCAACGATAGCGGAAAACCCGCCATGGCGATGCCGCCGACGACAAAGGCTATCGTGCGCCAGGGAGCGCGCCATGCGGCGCCTTCCAACGTTTCGATGGTATCATCACCACTGCCCAGACGCCGCAAACCATCCAGCCCCATCGTCATCAAGCCTAACGCCAAAGGGCGAGCCAGCAGCATCATCACCGCGAGCACCACGCCGGAGACCTGCCATGTTCCCAACGCCACAAACATCGCGCCGTTATCCACCAGGGTCGCATAGCCCACCAGACGCCCCAGGCGTCGCTGTGAAGCGGCCAGCGATCCGCCGACAATCATCATCAACAGCCCTACTGTGGTGAAGAGGGGCTTAAAGGATGCCTGCGCCCCCAACCAGGGATAGGATTCCAGATAAGCCAGCAACATGAACCACACCGTACCCAAGTTGACGGTGAAGAGAAAAGTGACTACCGGCGGGGAACCGTCAGTGGCTACCGTTGAGAGCCATGCCTGGAAAGGAACCGCACCTAGTAAAATGGCAAAAGACAACCCTAACAACACAGTCGCGGCTTGGAGCAAAGCCGTGTCATTAGGAAAGATGGCGAAGAGTTCCAACAACAGTTGCGTCACCATCAGGCCGGGAAGCGCCAGGGTGACATACGCAATGTAACGCGCTCCTCCCTTCGCGTGCCGCCCGTAATGTGCGTCTACCGGTTCGTGCAGGGGAAAAACAGCAAGGATCGCAGCCATCTCGACCAAAAGGGCGGTATAGACGACCTGCTTGACCATCAACGCGCCGGCCAACAGCGCAACCATCGCCAATCCCGCCGGGAAGAAGTTGGAATGAGGCAGCAAACGCCATGCGATGACGAAGAGGACTGCCGCAGTGCCGAAGATGAAGGTCAACGGCAGCCGATCAACTGGCTCGATCACCAACACGCGGCCTAAGATGCTCAATGGTTGTTCCATCGCAATCTGAAATGCGTCGGATGGAACCATTTCGCGTAATGGGGCAGACGATACCAATAATCCGCAAAACAAGGCGGTGAGGGTCGCCAGGAGCGCCATCAAGAGTGTCCAGCGACGCAATAGGGTCTGGAGCACCGCCGCCACGACCAGCGGCGCGCCTATCAATATGACCGGGCCGGGGATCGTCATTCGCCCACCTCAACCACGGTAAGATACGACGCTGCCAGGCCGATGAGCAGGTTAACCATCACCAATAATCCCGTGACCAGCAAGCCTGGGTCTTGCGACGAGTAGAAAATATCGAGCGCGGCCAGCAAGTTGAGGATCCCCACCCCCATCACCATCGCGTCGTTCTCCTCTGTGCCGATGAAGAGAACCGCCAGGACGATCAAGATGAAACAAGCCAGCGCCAGATCAGTGGAGACAAAGGGCAAAGGATACCTCTGGGAAGCCAGATAAGCCACCACCGTCATCACCGTCAGAGAAAGGATGCGAAACGCCAGGTTGGACGACCAGTGAAAGCGTAAGTCTTCCCGCCGGGTCGTTCGTCCTCGGACGTGCGCGCTGATCAGGAAAGCGCCACAGATCAGCCAGCCCACCAGAATCTTCAGCAGGGCCATCTCCGGGCGGGTATCGAAGACGCGCGCAAAAAGAATCCCAATGAAAAAGTATTGCGTGACCAGAATCAGAAAGCGGACGCGCCATTCGTGGATCAAATAGATGCCGGCGCCGGTCAGAAATATGCCCCACGCCGCCGGGGTCGCGGCAAACGACGAGAGTTGGCTTAACCAGGCAATGAATGGATTCATCGGTTTCCAACCACCAGCAAAATCAGGAGCAAAATCAACAAAGACCACAACAGCGCGCCGCTGCCTTCCACGACATCGGCGGAGACGCGCAGAATACCCAAAAGATGTTCGCTGCCGCGCCACGTTGACCGGTAGATCCACTGCAAATCCAGGAACTCTAGCAGCGGTTGACTGTAGCTCAAGCGTTCGCGTATCACCTTGCCCCAGCGCATCAACGCCACTGCCCCGATAATGGCTAAAAACCACAGGCCGAAGCCCGCCCACGAGAAGGGATGCGCTTCGACAAGTACCACAGGGGTGATCAGTATCACTGTGATCACGCCCACGCCCACCCCAAACGCGACACGCTGCCACATCGCCGGAAACGCCGATGCGCCAAGCGCCGGTTGGGTTACGTGTTGGAGGAAGACTGCGGCAATCAGAATCATACCAAGCCACAGAGCAAGTCGCAAAGTCCACGGCAGAACGTCGAACAGGTTCCACAGCGCCATGCCCACAGGCGAAGGCGGCGTACCCAGAAGGAACAACATGGCAAACCACACCGGCCAGATCCAGCCAAGCGCGCGGCGGTCGCGCCCCCGCGCTAAGGCTAAGAGAGCGCCGGCCGCGGCCCACACCCCCGATACCAGTAGCAACAGAGAGGCTGATTTCATCACCCAGGCCCCGGCGACCAGTCCGACAAACAGAGCATGGCAGGCTCCGATTCCGGTTGGCTGCCGATGGCCGATCCAGGCCATCCATCCGCCCCACAACAGCGACACAATACCCCACGCGGCTACCCAGGCAGGCGGTTGCTGTAGACCCGGCAGCATCATAATGCGATAGAGCAGCGCGACGCCCGTCACCGGTCCCATAAAATAGAGCAAACTCAGCGAACGGGCATTGCCCATCGCGTCCGGGAAGACGATCTGGAAGGGGTAAAAGCCTATCCGTATCAATGCAGCGACCAGAAGCAAACCCAACATCGGCGCGCTCGGCCACATCAACCACCACAATTCACTGATCCCACTTTGCAGCAGGAACAGTGACACGATCCACAGGAGCAAAGACGACACGCCATGCATCGCCACGCCGAAAACGACTCGATTCGTGTCGGCGCCGGACATCAGCCCGGCGATACCCCAGATCAAATCGAAAACCGCCCACATCGCCAGCGTCGTGAGCAATGAACCGCTGGCTAACGTCAGCCATGTCACGGCAAGCATCGCCAATACCAACGCCCCTGATAACAGCGGTGTATCCCGGCGCTGCGCGACTTCAGCCCACGCCACACCGCAAAAAACGGCCACCAGACTGAGTCCTAACCACCACGTCGCGGGGGTCATATCCAGCAATATCTGCCCACCCAGAACGGAGCCGGGCGACCATACAGAAAGCAGTAACCGCCCTTGCTGCGGCAGCATCAGCCAGAGGAAAGATAAGAGCGTCAACCATCCGGCGATCACGGGCTTGTGCAAAAGGCGCAAACGGGGAATAGCTGCCATCCCTAGCAGCAGCAGGCCGCCGCCCAGGGCAGTATACAATAAAAGTGGGAAAATCGTCGCCATAGATTAAAACTCCAAAAGAGAATTCTAACACACAACAGCCCGATGACAAGCCTAAAAGTTGCTCGATTGTGGTATAATGACACGTCGTGCGCTGATCGCATAAGACTCCATAGACGTTCCGCTTCTCTGTCGCGTTTGACGCAGGTATCATTCAAGGAGTGTGTATGAACATCCCTTTGAAAAATTACTGGGATTTGCTCGCGCATCACATCAAGCCCCAGAAGTTGCGCTTCGCCATTTTGACGGCCCTTCTGTTGAGCAGCATCGGCTTGCAGATCTTCAACCCGCAGATTATGCGCCGTTTTATTGACGCGGCGCAGACCGGGGTGGAAATCCGCTCATTGCTAACGCTGGCCGGCCTATTTCTGGCGCTGGCTGTGGCGCAGCAGTTGATTGCCATCGGCGCGTCGTATTTCGGCGAGACGGTAGCCTGGACGGCGACCAATGCGCTGCGCGGCGAGCTGGCGCGGCATTGTATCTACCTGGACATGACGTTTCACAATGACACGCCGCCGGGCAAGCTCATCGAACGCATTGACGGCGACGTGATGGAATTATCCAACTTCTTCTCGCAACTGGTCATCCGCGTGGTGGGAAACTTGCTGCTGCTGGTGGGCGTGATCGGCGCGCTTTTCCTTGAGGATTGGCGGCTCGGCGTCGCGTTTAGCGCATTCGCCCTGTTGGCGCTGTATGCGCTGAACCGCGTGCGCGGGTTGGCGATTCCCCACCAAAAAGCGTTCCGCGAATCCACCGCCGAGTTATTTGGCTATATCGAGGAGCGCCTTTCCGGCACGGAGGACATCCGCTCCAGTGGCGCGGTGGATTTTGTGCTGCGCGGTCTCTATAAACTGGCTTTCGTTAACCTGGGGCACTGGAAAAAAAGCTGGCGGATGATGTTTGTCATCGAGACAGTCGGTGGTGTGCTGATGATGCTGGCTAATGTGATGGCCCTGGTCAGTGGCTATTATCTCGTCCGTGGGAATCTCATCACTATCGGCACGGCTTTTCTAATCGTTCACTACGTCAACCTGTTGGGACGTCCGATCTGGGAACTGACACGTCAGGCGGAAAGCATCCAGAACATCGGCGCGGCGACCGAACGGTTGGCAGAATTGCGCGCTATTGAGAGCAAAGTCCTGGACGGCCCCGGCGCGGATATTGTGCCCGGTTCGCTATCCCTGGACTTTGACGCCGTGTCGTTTGCCTATCAAGCGGGCGAGCCGGTTTTGCAGGAGGTGACGTTCGAACTCGCGCCCGGTAAGGTTTTGGGCCTGCTGGGGCGCACCGGCAGCGGTAAAACGACCCTGGCGCGTTTGGTCTTCCGTCTGTACGACCCGACGGCGGGCGCCATCCGTCTGGGTGACGTGGATATTCGCCAACCCCACCTCAAGCCGCTCCGCCAGCGCGTGGCGATGGTGACGCAGGACGTGCAGCTCTTCCAGGCGACCGTGCGTGACAATCTCACCTTCTTCGACCGCAGCATCCCGGATGAGGCCATTCGCGCGGTGATCGAGCAACTGGAATTGACGGAGTGGTACGATCACCTGCCGCAGGGACTGGACACCAAACTCGAAACCGGCGGGCGCGGTCTTTCGGCGGGTGAGGCGCAGTTGTTGGCCTTTACGCGCGTGTTCCTGCGCGATCCGGGACTGGTCATTTTGGATGAGGCGTCGTCGCGCCTCGACCCGGCGACGGAACAGTTGATCGAACGCGCGGTGGGCAAGCTGCTGCAAAACCGCACCGCCATCATCATCGCGCATCGTCTGGGCACCATTCACCGCGCCGACGAGATCATGATCTTGCAGGACGGTCAGGTGATCGAGCACGGTGGCCGGGCGCAACTGGCGGCGGACACCGACTCGCGGTTTTACGGTTTGTTGCAGACGGGGTTGGAAGAGGTTTTGGCATGAAAAAGGATGCAAGATACAGGATGCAAGATACAGGATGCAGGAATCTTGCCTCTTGCCTCTTTCCTCTTGCCTCTTGCTTCTTTCCTTAAGGAGGGAAATGATGACTGAAGAAACACAAACCGACGAGAAGAAAGTCCCCACACTGCCCACCTGGCGGGTCATCATTGACGTGGTCCGCTATGGGCGGAAGTTGTGGCTGGGAAACCTGGCGGCGATGCTTGTGTTGACGATCTTCTGGCAGACACCGGGCTTCATAATGCGGGAATTCTTTGACATGCTCACGGGCGATGCTGTTGGTTGGAATGTGGCGACGCTGGCGGCGCTGCTCCTGGCAAGTGAAGTGGGGCGCGCGCTAGGCTATTTTGGCTTGATCAGCACCAACGTGCCGTTTTTCGCCACGACGATGACGCTGCTGCGCAAGAACTTGCTGATGCACATCCTGCGCCGGCCCGGCGCGTCCGCGCTGCCGGATTCGCCCGGCGAGGCCATCAGTCGCTTCCGGGGCGACGTCTTCGAAATTTCGCTCTTTGCCCTGTGGATCAATGACATCATTGGAATGTTGACCTTTGGCGTGATTGCAACCATCGCCATGCTCACCATCAACCCGGTCATCACCGGCCTGGCGATCATCCCCTTCATCGTAGTCGGCATCATTGCTAACAGCGCCACCGAGCGCATCGAGATGTATCGCCGGGCCAGCCGCAAAACGACGGGCATCGTCACCGGCTTTATCGCCGAGTTTTTCGGCGCGGTGCAGGCGGTCAAAGTCGC
>DAOUAQ010000110.1:0-8126 GCA_034433375.1 Anaerolineae bacterium
TTCACGCCATCGCCGGCGCCAACACCCTCCGCAAGAACTGCCCCGTGTAGCTCTCCTCCACCTGCGCGACGGCCTCCGGCGGCCCTTCGGCGATGATGTAGCCGCCCGCCTCCCCACCCTCCGGGCCGAGGTCGATGAGCCAGTCGGCGGTCTTGACCACATCCATATTGTGCTCGATGACGACGACGGTGTTGCCGGCGTCGGTGAGCCGGTGCAGCACGTCCAGCAGCTTCTGGATGTCGGCGAAGTGCAAGCCCGTCGTCGGCTCGTCGAGGATGTAGACGGTGCGCCCGGTGGCGACGCGGCTCAGCTCCTTCGCCAGTTTCACGCGCTGCGCCTCGCCGCCGCTCAACGTCGTCGCCGCCTGCCCTAGCTTGATGTAGTCCAGACCCACATCGTGCAACGTCTGCAACTGGCGCGAGAGCTTCGGGTGGTTGGCAAAGAAGTCCAGCGCCTCCTGCACATCCATATCCAGCACCTCGGCGATGTTCTTGCCCTTGTAGCGGATCTGCAACGTCTCGCGGTTGAAGCGCGTGCCCTTACACTCCTTGCACGTCACCCACACGTCGGGCAGGAAGTGCATCTCGATGCGGCGCAGGCCGTGCCCTTTGCACGCCTCGCAACGCCCGCCCTTCACGTTGAAGCTGAACCGCCCCGAGCCGTAGCCGCGCATTTTCGCCTCCGGGGTGGACGCGAACACCTGCCGGATCTCGTCGAACACGCCCACGTAAGTCGCCGGATTCGAGCGCGGTGTGCGCCCAATCGGGTCTTGCGTAATGTCGATGACTTTGTCCAGATGCTCCAGGCCCTCCAGACGATCATAAGGACCGGGGCGCGTCTCGGCGCGGTTGAGATCGCGGGCCAGCGCCGGGTACAGCGTCTCGGCGACAAGGCTGCTCTTGCCGCTGCCGCTCACACCGGTGACGCAGGTAAACACGCCGAGCGGGAAGCGCGCGTCCACGCTTTTGAGGTTGTGCAGCGTCGCGCCGCGCAAGGTCAGACTGCCGTTCTGCGGCGTCCGCCGCCCGCCGTTCGGCGAGACCACCGCCAGTTCGCCGCTCAAATAGCGCCCGGTGAGGGATTGCGGATTCGCGGCGGATCGCGTCTGCGCGACGATGTCTTGCGGTGTCCCATCTGCCACTACACGCCCGCCCAGCACGCCCGCGCCCGGCCCCAGGTCGAGAATCCAGTCGGCGTCCATCATCGTCTCGTGATCGTGCTCCACTACGAGCACGGTGTTGCCCATATCGCGCAACTGCAACAGCGTGTCGAGCAGCGCGCGATTGTCGCGGGCGTGCAGGCCAATGGACGGTTCATCGAGGATGTAGAGCACGCCCACCAGCCCGCACCCGATCTGGCTCGCCAGCCGGATGCGCTGCGATTCCCCACCCGAAAGCGACGGCGCGGACCGGTCGAGCGTGAGGTAGTGCAATCCCACGTTGAGCATGAACTGCAAGCGGTCGCGGATCTCCTTGAGCACCTCGCCGCCGATAGCGAACTGCTCATCGTCGAACTGCTCGTAAAGCGATTGCACCCAGGCGTGCGCTTCGTCGATGGGCATCGCGCTGACGTCCATAATGGACTTGCCGCCCACCAGCACCCCGCGCGCCTCCGAACGCAGACGCGCACCGCCGCACGCCGTACACGGCTGCTCGCTCATGAAGCTGCCATACCAGCGCTGGGTGTAGTCAGACCTGGTTTGGTGAAACAGGCGATTGATGTTGTAGACAATGCCCTTCGAAGGACGGTGGCTCTCGCCCGACCACGAACTGTCGCCGTTTTCAGCGTGAAACTCGAAGTGGATCTTCTCGTCGCCAGAGCCGTAGATCAACACATCGCGGAACGTCTGCGGCAAGTCCTGCCACGGCGTCTCCAAATCCACACCATAGTGCCGAGCGATAGACTGCAACTGGTGAATCTGCCATTTGCTGTTCTTCTTGCGGATGTTGCCATACCACCGCAGCGCGCCGTCCATGATCGAAAGCGTGGGATCGCCGATAATCAGGGCAGGATCGACTTCCAGCTTCGTCCCCAGGCCGTTGCACTCCGGGCACATTCCCAGCGGCGAGTTGAAACTGAACAGTTGCGGACTGAGTTCCGGGAAGCTGATCCCGCAATGGGCGCAGGCGTGCTGCTCGCTGAGGAGCAGTTCTTCGCCATCTACGACATCCACCACGACCATCCCCTCGCCCGCGCGCAGCGCCGTCTCCACCGAATCCATCAACCGCGTCGTGAAATCGCGCCACAGATCGTCGCCGGAGCCGTTTACGTGCGCCGGAACCGCCAGCCGGTCCACGATCAGCTCAATCGTGTGATTCTTCGTCTTCGCCAGCTTGATCTCGCGGTTCAGCTCCGTGGGCACGCCGTCGATGCGCGCGCGTTCGTAGCCTTCCTGCTTCGCCTGCGCCAGCACATCCACATGCGTCCCCTTGCGCTGGCGGACGACGGGGGCAAGCAGTTGGAAGCGCGTCCCGCTCGGCAGCGCCGCAAGCTGATCGGCGATCTGCTGCGCGTTCTGCGAAGCCACCTTGCGCCCGCACTGCGGGCAATGCGGTTCGCCCACGCGCGCAAAGAGCACGCGCAAGTAGTCCATCACCTCGGTGACGGTGCCCACGGTCGAACGCGGGTTCTTGCTCACCGCCTTCTGCTGGATCGCAATAGCAGGGCTGAGACCGCCGATGAAGTCCACCTTCGGCTTCTCCATCTGCCCCAAAAACTGCCGCGCGAACGACGACAGACTCTCCACGTAACGGCGCTGTCCCTCCGCGTAGATCGTATCGAAGGCCAGCGACGACTTCCCGCTGCCACTGACGCCGGTGAGCACCACCAGCTTATTGCGCGGAATCGTCACGTCGATGTGTTTCAGATTGTGCTGCTGCGCGCCGCGAATAACGATAAAACCAGGCTCCATAGTTCCCCCGGAAAACAAGAAATGAGAAATGAGAAGTGGGTCATGCGTAATGCGTGAACAGAAGTATCCAGCATCGAGTATCCAGCTTCCAATAACGAGTAACGAGTAACGAGTAACGAGTAACGAGTAACGAGTAACGAGTAACGAGCGATTATACCACAAGTTTAGAATAGAACAAAGTTTCTACAGCTCTAGTGTAGCGGGAGAATATGACAAAGGGTGGCATATAGCTAGTAGCGTTCAGCCATCAGCTTTCAGCTATCAGAAAAGAGGCCGAAAACATAGGTGTGACAAATGATGTGGCATTGCACTATCACGATACTTGCAGACGCCCTAAAGCTGAACGCTGACAGCTGATAGCTGATAGCTGAAAGCTCCCAACCTACTCAGCAAACTCGCGGAACACGGCCAGCGAGGGCAACACGTGGCCGTCGAAATCGAAGAGCGCCTGGTTCTCCCAGGCATTGCCGGACTGCGGGTCTGCCGGATTCCACCCACAGCCCTTCAGCCCCAGCCACGCCGGTTCCCAATAGAATATCCCTGTAGCCAGACCGCCCGGCGCGTCTTTCACCACCTGCATCACGTCTCTGAGCCAGGCGGATTGACCTTCCACCGTCGCCGGATACCCGTCGATGAGCTGATCTTCTTGGCTGATGATGTTGCCGTAGCCATCCTGATTGTCCAGCGTGTAAGCATACGCCGTTTCCACCACAACCAATTCTTTGTCGTACCGCTGCGCCAGATCGGCGAGGTTGGCGGAGAGGTCGCTCAAATCGCCGTGCCAGTAGCCGTAGAATGACAAGCCGATGACGTCGAATTCGACGCCCTCCGCAATGATGTTGTCGAACCACCAGCGGTAGAGATCGTTATCTCCGCCTTTGTCCAGGTGCAGCATAATTTTAGCATCACATCCGGCATCCTTCACGCCAGCGATACCGGCCTTGAGCAATCCAACCAGCCGCGCGAACTGGTCAACGGAAGCATCCAATTTACCGTGATCCCAGAGCATCCCGTTAGTGATCTCGTTGCCGATCTGCACGATGTCAGGCGCCGTGCCCTGCTCGCGCAATGCGACAATGGTTTCTTTCGTGTAATCGTGCACCGCTGCCCTGAGCTGCTCGTAGTCATAGTCCCACCACGCCAGGGGCTTGTACTGCTTCCCGGGATCTGCCCACGTATCGGAATAATGAAAGTCCAACAAGAACCCCATCCCGGCCTGCTCGATCCGCGTCGCCATCGCTTCAACCTTCTCCAGGTTGTTGTAGCCGTTTTTGGGGGTGTGCCACAGCTTGAGACGGACGTAGTTGACGCCGTGATCGGCCAGAATCTCCAAGATGTCTTGCGCCTGCCCTTCGGCATTGTAGAAGACGCCACCCTTATCTTCCACCTGGGGAAGGCTCGATATATCCACGCCCCTGATCGCCAGGGCATGAGCGGGCAGCACGGCTGTAGGTTGCGACGATACCATATCCACCTCCTCCACTTGCTCTTCGGTTGGGACAGGCGACACGGCTACACTTTCCACAGTCGCCGTAGCCGGCTCCACCAATGGTTCTTGAATTGCGCCACGCGAACAGCCGGCAACGACTGAAACGACCAGAGCGCCGGTCAAAAGTAAAACCGCCAGTTTTCTCAAGATGTGTACCACCTTCACCACGATTACATCGATGAAATGGAAAATCTGCGTCAATCTGCGGAAATCAGCGTCCGATGAAACAGGTCTGGCAGAATTATAGCATCAAATTGACATTTCCCTGTCCATCCCTACAATGCGCTGCATGATTACGATTCGCCCTGCAACCCTGGCTGACGCCGCTGCGATCAGCATTGTCCACTGTAGCACCGTGGACGAGTGGCGCGATCCATACACCCGCCAGCCGGCAGACGAAGCCACGCTCAATCTCTTCGGGCGCTGGTACAACGGCGGCGACTGGATGAGCGTCGAGACGTGCGCGATCCACCTCAACGGACTGCTGCTGCACGGCCATCTGCCGCTTGTGGCGGAGGCTAATGGCGGCATCATCGGCGAAGCGGAGTACTACGTCAACCGCGAACCCGCGCCCTTCGGACCGCACCTGCATCTCTCTGTGCTCTACATCCACCAGGATTGGCAAGGGCAGGGGGTCGGGCGGGCATTGATCGAGGCTGGCGTAGAACACGCGCGCGCGCTCGGCTGCACCGCGTTGACCACACAGCCAGAACCGGAGATGACCGGCTTCTACCGGCGGTTGGATTTTCAACCGTGGATGCGCGCCAAAGAAATGCAAACTACGATTGGAGGGACATCCCCAACCCTCACACAAATATCCGAAAATAGTGGCCGCCCGGCACATCTCGCGCTGCGCATCGGACGGTATCAATGCGGGGCGCAAGGCTGGGAAACACTCTGGCCCTCGTTGGCAATCCCCGAACTGAGGGCGCTGCGCCGCAATGTCTGGCGCGGTGAACTCGACGGCACATCGGTCGTGCTCGGATTGCGCGAGCAATTCCGCACCCCGACGCAGGCCGACGGCTACGCCTGGCTGCCGCCATCCGCCGCTCTGATCCCCATCGTTGCTGCGCTACGCTCGTTGGCGGCGCAAGAAGGCTACAGCGCCGTCGATCTCCTGCTGCCCGAAGACAGCCTGCCCGAGTTGCGAACCACGTTCAAGCTGGACTACCAAACCACTGTTGACCTCTGGATAAAACAAACCTGACAGGTCTCGGAAGACCTGTCACCCTGATTTTGCGCAAAATTTGGGGGGTTTGACAATCCGTTAAAATCCGTTCGATCCGTTGACCCTACTTGGCGTATTCCACTGCTCGCGTCTCGCGGATGACCGTCACCTTGATCTGCCCGGGATACTCCATCGTATCCTCGATCTTGCGGGCCACGTCACGGGACAGGCGCAGGGCTGCCAGATCGTCCACGTCGCCGGGACGGACGACGATGCGCATTTCACGCCCGGCCTGGATCGCGTAGGCCTCTTCGACGCCGGTGAAGGAATGCGCGATATCTTCCAATGCGCGGATGCGCTTGATGTAGTGCTCCAGGCTTTCGCGCCGCGCGCCGGGCCGCGCGCCGGAAATCGCGTCGGCGGTTTCCACGATGATGGCTTCCAGGCTTCGCTGCTCGGCTTCGTGGTGGTGCGCCTCGATCGTGTTGACGACGGCCGCCGGGACGCCGTACCGCGTCGCCAGTTCCGCGCCGATGGTCGCGTGCGTGCCTTCGACCTCGAAGTCCACGGCCTTGCCGATGTCGTGCAGCAGACCGCCCAAACGCGCCACATCGGTGTTCGCGCCCAACTCCGCCGCCAGGAGGCTGGCGAGCTTGGCCGTCTCCACCGCGTGCGACAATTGGTTCTGCCCGTAACTGGTGCGGAAGTGCAGTTTGCCCAGGAGCTTCATCAACTCAGGATGCAGCGGCGGGATTTCGGCCTCGTAGACCGCGTGTTCAGCCTGCTCTTTCATGATCTGATCGACTTCTTCGCGGGCCTTTTCCAGTAGCTTCTCGATGCGCGCCGGGTGGATACGGCCATCGGCTACGAGCTTGTGCATCGCGCGGGCCGCCACTTCGCGCATAATGGGGTTGAAAGAGGAAATGGTGATCATTTCGGGGCTATCGTCCACAATGATATCGACGCCGGCTTTCTGCTCGAAGACGCGGATGTTGCGCCCACCGCGCCCAATGATGCGGCCCTTGAGTTCGTCGTTGGGGATTTCCAGCGTCTTGGTCGTCAATTCGGCGACCTGCTCGGTGGCAATGCGCTGCACCACTACGGTCACGATCTCGCGGGCGCGCCGCTCGGCCTCTTCGTGCGCGCGCACTTCTTCTTCACGGATCACGCGGGCCATATCCTGGCGGCTCTCTTCGGCCACCCGCTCCAAAAGCACTTCGCGCGCTTCGTCTGTGGAGAGATTCGCCACGCGCTCCAATGCCTCGCGCTGCTCCTCTTCCAGCTTCTCCAGGTCATTCGTCCGCTTGTCCAGCGCGCTTTGGCGCTTATTGAGCACTTGCTCGCGCTTGTCGATACGATCTTGCCGGGCGTCCAGTTGATCGCGGCGGCCCTGCAACCGTTCTTCCTCACGCCGCAGCTTCTCCCCGCGCCGGTCCATCTCCGCTTCGAGTTCGGTGCGCAGTTTGAGCGCCTCGTCCTTTGCGTTGAGGACGGTATCGCGCGCTTGCTTCTCGGCTTCTTCCAACAGCCGGGCGCGCATCGCCTCCAGGTTTCCCATTTCTTTCTGGTAATTCGCCTGGCGCATTCTGTAGCCGACAAAGCCGCCTACAGCCAACCCAAGGAGCAACAAAACGATGCCAATTACCCAGTCCATATCCAGTGTTCCTCGCTTTCTTCGGTATCAAGGTGAAAGAAGGGCTGTGTAGCGAGAACTTCATGGATGATGTCCGGTGAGAATCCGCGCCGCATCAGGCGATCCCAGAGACGGCGGCGAAACTGATCAGGGGGTAGATGCGCCAGACGGCGGGCCTGCTCTTCCGCGACCTGCTGTGCGGCGGCGACCTCGTCGTATTCCGTCAGCGTCGTCTCGATCACGCTCGACGCCACATCTTTCTGACGCAATTCCTGCACCAACATCCGCTTGCCTCGGGGACGAAAGCGGGCGCGATTGTCCGCCCAATAACGCGCGAAAGCCTCATCATCCACCAGACCGACTTCCCGCAGACGGCGCAGCACTTCGGCGACCGTCGCCTCGGCAAAGTCACTTTCCAACAAGTAACTCTGCACTTCGGCCTCGCTGCGTGGACGGTAAGAGAGATAGTTCAACGCCTTCTCACGCGCGCGTTCCACTTCGTCAGCCAGCCGCAGCGCCGCGATCTCGTCATCCGTGAGCGCCATCCCCACGCGCAAGTTCGCCGCGAGCAGCACGGCCAGCCCA
Source organism: Anaerolineae bacterium (assembly GCA_034433375.1). Taxonomy (GTDB): domain Bacteria; phylum Chloroflexota; class Anaerolineae; order B4-G1; family SLSP01; genus DSWT01. The sequence continues at coordinate 7,787 of DAOUAQ010000110.1, forward strand.
AAGGCAAAAACATCATCCAGATAAACGTTAACCCGGTCACTGGAATGTTTCTGAGGCTCCAGCGCCGTAATCCGTCCAGCCATTTGCCCTTCCATATAACAAAAAACGGCCATGGCAGAACACGCCATAGCCGCCTGATCAGCTAAACGAATGTGAGACAGGTACGCCGCCAAGCACCGCCAACAGCTAAGGTTGGCACGCGACATCATCTGTGCTCTTCAGCTTACCAAGTCCAACGATATTCCCAAAACCGAGCCTTGGAAAGTCATAAACTTTCCGCTTGGGATCCTAGCCACGGCTAAACTACAACGTATCTACCGTCAGGGCGTGACATCCGCCC
>DAOUAQ010000111.1:0-7784 GCA_034433375.1 Anaerolineae bacterium
CAGCGGCTACGACCTCGAACAACTGCTTGGCTCGCTCTACGGCGAGGGCGGCGGCGGGGACGCGCCCGAAAGTTACGGGCTGTTCGCGCACTGGGTCAACACCCACGTCAGCATCCCCAAGGCCGGAGACAAACCCTTCCTCATCGTGTTTGGCGACGCGCCGATGCACCCCACCGTCCCCAAAGGCCAAATCGCCCACTATCTGGGTGAGGACGGGGCAAAGGACGTGGACGCCATCGAGGCCTGGCAACAGGTCAGCGAAAAGTGGAACACGTGGTTCCTGCGCCGTCCCACCGGCAAGCCGGGCGACGAAGTGGATAAGCAATGGGGCCAGGCCATCACCGAGCAGAAAATCCTCCACATCGAGGACGAACAGCGCGCTGTGGACTACGCCATGGGCCTGATCGCCCGCTCCTGGGGTCACTTCGGCGACTTCCAGGACAACATGCGCGCCCGCCAGAGCGAGGACACCGTGCAGGCCGTGAGCAAGCCCATCGAGATGAAATGCCCCAACTGCGGCGCGCCCATTCCCGTGGACGCGGCGGGGATGTTCAAGTGCCGGTATTGTAGTACGACGTTGAAGTTGTGATTGGGGATTGGTAATCAGGAATCAGTAACCAGGGATTGGGGAGAGAACTAATACCCCCATTACCCATTACCAATTACCGATTACCAGTTACCAGTTACCGATTACCAGTTACCGATTACCAACTGCTGAAAGCTGATCGCTGAGGGCTGAAAGCTATGAAAGTTCACGCGATTGTGACGGCCCCACCCTATGCGCCGTTTCTCGAGGAGGTGGCGCGGCATCCGGTGGTGGGCGGGCTGCGGCTGAATACGGTGATGCCGCTCAAGGAGGGGCCGCGCGAGGCGCTGGAGCGGCTGAGCGCGCTCGGACAACCGCTGTGGGTAGACCTCAAGGGGCGGCAATTGCGCGTGGTCGGCGCGGCGATTCCGCCGTACACAGAAGTGCATCTCAGCCATCCTATCCGCGTCAAGACGCCGGTGGACGCCTTCTTCTCCGATGGGACGGAGTGCGTGCGCGTCGCCGCCGTCGACAAAACACGCCTGATCCTCGAAGACGGCCCGCGCCGGCTCATCGGGCCGGGCGAAGGCGTGAACATCGTCCACCCCACCCTGCGCGTCGAAGGCACGCTCACGGAGACGGATCGCGCCTATCTGGCGGCAATGCGCGAGATGGGCCTCACGCGCGTGATGCTCTCTTATGTCGAGTCGCCAGCCGACGTGGAGGAAGTGCGTGAACTGCTGCCGGGCGCGGAGATCGTCCTGAAAATCGAGTCAGAACGAGGGCTGACCTTCGCCCGGCGGCATAAAGCGGCATACGGACACCTGATGGCAGCGCGCGGCGACCTCTACATCGAAGTGCTGCGCCCGCACCGCATCGTGAGCGCGCTGCGCGACATCGTCACCGCCGACCCGGACGCCATCGTCGCCAGCCGCATCTGCGATTCCCTCGCCTACCAGGCCATTCCCGAAAGCGCCGACATCGGCGATGTAGGTTTCTTGATTGGGTTGGGTTACCGCACGTTCATGTTCGGGGACAAGGTCTGCTTCCGGCGGGATAGCATCATCGAGGCGTTGAATTTGTTGGAGGCGGTGGCGGGAGAATTTTCCGACCACGAATGAGGCAGCGAATAAACGATGATGGGTGTTGAGGACTATTTGAAACTGCCATATACCATCGAGATAACACAGGATGAAAGCGATGGCTACACCGGCTGGTTTGCCAAAGTCGAGGAATTGCCGGGATGCATGACACAAGCCGATACTTTCGATGAACTCGGCGAGATGATCGAAGATGCCAAACGCGCCTGGATTAAGAGTGCGCTTGAAGACGGCATAGAAATCCCGCTGCCGCGCAAATTGGAGACTCGAGGAATGAGATAAAAATGAATGCCAATTCCATTCAAAAAGCCATCCGCATGGCAAAAGCGTATGGTGCAATATGGAGGTTATATGATCACTCGCATTTCAAAACTGACCACGCAGAATTACAAGAACTTACGGCTGGAAGATGAGCTGCCACTCCAGGCGCTCAATCTGTTCATTGGCCCGAATGGGTCAGGCAAAAGCAATCTGCTCAATGTTTTGCGCTTTCTGAAAGATGCAACGACCGCGCCTGCCGATGAAACCAGGGGGGTGACCGGGTTTGAAGATGCGGTGTTCAAACTGGGTGGATACAAAATACTGGATGCAACCGTCGAAGCGCCGGCCAAAGTCGATTTTGCCTATCAATTTTCTTCGCCTGATGTGGATGAGGATATCTATTTTAGTTTATCTCTTCTTGTGCAAGGTAAACGTGTTAGCGTAACCGGAGAAAGACTGAATGCGCCTTATAGAGCCGCGCCTCCTATCCTCTATTATAGGGGAGAGGATAATACTGTCCATTTCTTGCCAGATAGGGATAAAATAACCCCGTTGCAACCACCAGAAAATGATTTGATTCTGGTAACGATGCCCACCCCGCGCGCAAATGGCGCTGTCTCTCCTGAAGAACTTGTAACATACAAAGTGCGTCGCCAGCTTTTAGAGACCCTGGCGCAATGGCGCTTCTACAACGCCAACGATATGAACCTGAGCGACATTCGTCATTCCGAACCCAAACTTGGTCCCAGCGACAAATTCGTTTCGGCTTCAGGGAATAATTTATCGTTGGTGCTGTACAATTTGACCCAAGAGAGCCTGGATTTCGAGGAGCAGATCAACAACGCGATGCGCGCGATTCTCCCCACTACGCGCCGGGTTCGCGCGATAGCTTCTGGTCGCCTCTCTGTGACCACCGAATGGCACTTTGCTGACGTTAAAACGCCTTTCTACCTGGATGAAATGTCGGATGGCACGGTGAGGATGTTGTGCTGGGCCACAATTCTACATTCCCCAATTTTGCCCTCACTGTTGGTCATCGAAGAGCCGGAAATTGGTCTGCACGTGGCCTGGTTGCGTGTGTTGGCTGAGTGGATCAAAGCCGCGAGTCAGAAGACGCAGATCATCATCAGTACCCATAGCCCCGATCTGTTGGACTACTTTACTGACCGGATAGATAGCGTCTACGTTTTCCACCCGGCGGAGGGCGATCAGGCGCATTTTGCGATCAAGCAACTCTCGCCAGCGATGGTTGCGCCCTGGCTGGAAGAGGGCTGGCAACTCGGCGACCTATATGGCGTGGGCGATCCGAGCGTCGGAGGGTGGCCGTGGTAGTCTGGCTCTGCGCGGGCGGCGGGGAAGCAGAGGTCAAAGGGCTAGTTGATTTTCTCAAGCAACACTTCCCCTGTACTTTCACACGCAAGACACCTGCCCGTCAAAAACCCGGCCCTCGCCCCACTCAACAAGGGTATGGCAAAACTGACAAAAGTCTGGCGCGACAGATTGAGCAACAACTCCGCGCCGCTTTGTTGCGCGGTGAGACGTGTGCGCTTGTCTTGGTTATTGACGACCTGGATTGCCGCGACGTAGATCAACAAAAACAACTTTTCTATACGATGTTGGAGCAGATTGAAGGCATCGCCGATATCTCAAAATTTGTCGGCTTTGCCGCGCCAGAATTAGAGACATGGATAATCGCAGATTGGAGCGCCACATTCGGCAAGCACGTAGATTTCCGTAAAAATCACGCCGGAATGCAATGGTGGTTGAGCCACGAGAAACACGTGCCTTTCGACGCGCCGGAAACATTCAGCCACTACGATCCGTCCAAATCCACCTGCGCTGAAAAGCTTTCCCAAGCGATTATCGAGGCCACGCAAGAATACAGCAACTTGCACTATTCCAAAGCGCTCCACACGCCGGCGTTATTACAAGAAGCGCGACCAGAAGTCATCGCCCAAAAATGTCCGCTTTTCCGCGAACTGTATAGCTTCTTATCAGATTTCTGCAAAGTATAGCTGCCAGGCAGGCGAGGAACTAGGGCAAAAGAATCCATGAGCGATTTGGGAATCGCATCTTTCAGCATTAGGAGAGATTGGGCTATCCGGTCGAGTTGACCCTGGCCAGGCAGCAGGAGTTTCAACGCGACTATGCGTCCGCCAGCTCTTCCAACCAGGTTGGGCTACCGCACGTTTATGTTCGGGGACAAGGTGTGCTTCCAGCGGGAGAGCATCATCGAGGCGCTGAATTTGTTGGCGGCGGTGGCGGGGGAATTCGCCGACCACGAATGAGGCAACGAATCAACGAATTCAGGCTTCGGCCAGACCAAAGACTCGCGTCAGCCAGATGCCCATTCGTTCATTCGTTTTGGATTCGTGGCCGGCCTGCGCACCCAATCGAGGTTTACAACCACAGTTGCTAGAAGAGGTTGGGGCATTATGAGTACAATGGTGAGCGGAAAAAGCAAAATGAGCGTCGCAGACTATTTGAAACTGCCGTATACTATACAGGTAACGCAAGATGAAAGTGAAGGCTACACCAGCCAGTTTGCCAGGGTGGAAGAATTGCCGGGGTGCATGACACAAGCCGATACTTTCGATGAACTCGGCGAGATGATCGAAGATGCCAAACGCGCCTGGATCGAGAGCGCGCTCGAAGATGGCGAAAGCATCAGATGCAACGCGGTCGGCCCGCAATTGAGTTGCCCTTTATGAACTGGTCGAACAAAACCGCTATAGCACCCCTCACCGCCGACCTTGTGCGCGAACTCTGGTCGCAGACCTATAACCGCGCGGGCAAGCCCGACTGGTCGCACATCTTCCCCTACTACCACGAGGACGTCGTCTTCCAGGACAGCATCCAACGCATCGAAGGCATCGAAGCCTTCAAGGCCCTGTGCGACCGGCTCACCCGGCGCTGCGAGCAGATTGACATGGACATCCGCTCGGTGGTGATGGAAGGCCGCGACATCTTCTTGCAGTGGAAGATGCAGATGAAGTTCAGGCGGTGGCCCAGTTCCCCTGTCTATGGCTGCACCAAGCTCACCCTCGGCGACGACGGCAGGATCATCGAACAACGCGACTACTTCGATCTGTGGGGCGACATTGCCAACGGCATCCCCGGATTCCGCCGGCTCTACCGGTGGTTCATGCGCAAGTACTTCGGCTAAAATTACCCCTCTGGTACGCGGATGAACACGGAAAACACGGATTTATTCCCTGAAAATATCCGTGAAATCCGCGTGCAATTCTTCAATCTTTGATTGCAAAACCGCCTTGATGACGACCACGAATCTTCACAAATCTCCACGAATATGGTATATTTCAATCGTGACATTCGTGTAAATTCGTGATCGATTTTCGGGGTAGCCAATGAAACTACCGGAGGAGTTGCAGTTCATCGCCAACGCGCGGATGCCGCAGAAGACGACGGACGCGCGTATGGACGGGCGCGTCTGCATCGTCACCGGCGCGACGTCGGGCGTGGGACTCGCAGCGGCGCAGCGGTTGGCGCGCGGCGGGGCGCATCTCGTGCTCGTCTGCCGCAACGGCGAGAAGGCGGCCGCGGTGCAAGCGGAACTGGCGCGCGAGTACGGCGTCCAGACGGATGTGGTGCTGGCGGATTTCGCGCGGCTCGCGGACGTGCGTGACGCTGCTAAGACGATCCTCGAACGGTATCCCCGCATCGACGTGCTCATCAACAACGCCGGCGTCCACATGACGCACCGCGCGTTGACTGTGGATGGGCACGAAACCGCGTTTGCCGTCAACCATCTGGCCCCGTTCCTCCTCACCCGGCTGCTGCTCGACCGGCTCAGGGTCAGCGCTCCGGCTCGCATCATCCAGGTGAACTCCCAGGGACATCGCTTCGGCGGGCTGAACCTGGACGACCTCACCTGGGCGCGGCGGCGTTACAAGGGGCTGCAAGGCTACGGAGCGGCCAAGACGGCGCAGTTGCTCACGGTCTGGGAGCTGGCAGAGCGGCTGGCGGGGAGCGGGGTCACGATCAACGCGATGCATCCCGGCGCGGTGAAGAGCAACATCGGGATGAACAACGGCCTGCTCTACCGGCTGTACAACCGCATCGTGATCCGCCCGTTCTTGAAAGACCCCGCGCTCTCCGGCGACGCGATCTATTATCTGGCGGCAGCGCCGGAAATGGCCGAGGTGAGCGGGAAGTTCTTCAATTTGACGATCGAGGAAAAGCCGGCCGCGCACGCGCTGGATCGAGATCTCGGCAAGCGGGTGTGGGCGATTAGCAATCAGCTATCAGCGGTCAGCAGTCAGTCATCAGCGAGAGAAAAAGCTGAAAGCTGACGGCTGATTGCCTGGCGCCATTTATTGATCTGACGATTTGGGGGTAAATATGGACTACGACGTGATTATCGTTGGCGGCGGGATCGCCGGATTGACGGCAACGGCTTATCTGGCGAAAGCGGGGTACAAAACGCTGCTCTGCGAGAAGGAGAGCCATTGCGGCGGCCTTGTCAACAGCTTCGAGCGCAACGGGTTCGTCTTCGACGGCGGCATCCGGGCGATAGAGAACTCCGGTATCGTGATGCCGATGCTCAGACAACTCGGCGTGGACATCGACTTCGTCAGAAGCCAGGTTTCGGTCGGGATCGAGGATCGCGTGATCCGGTTCGCGTCCGTCGAGGACATCGAGGCATACCAGGCACTGCTTGCCGACATGTTCCCGGAGAACCGCGAGGAGATCGCCGCAATCATCGACCGCATCCGGGTGATCATAGGCTACCTGGATGTGCTCTACGGGATCGACAACCCCCTGTTCCTGGATATGAAGAAAGACCGCGATTATCTGCTCAAGGTCATCCTGCCCTGGATGCCAAAGTACGCGCTCACCATCCGCAAAATCTCTGCGCTGAGCGAGCCGGTCGTCGATTACCTGCGCCGCTACACGCAGAACCAGAGCCTGCTGGACATCATCGCGCAGCACTTCTTCCAGGACACGCCGGCGTTTTTCGCCCTCAGCTACTTCAAACTGTACCTGGACTACAACTATCCGCGCGGCGGCACCGGAACCTTGCCTGAGAAACTGGCGCGCTTCATCGAGGACAACGGCGGCGCGATCAGCACAGATACAGAAATCGTCTCGGTCGATCCGGAGAAGCGGCGCGTGACCGACGCGCAGGGTCAGACGCACGGCTACCGGGGACTCATCTGGGCCGCCGATGCGAAAACGCTCTACCGGATCATCGACCCGGAAACGATCGAGGACGCAGCCATGCAGCGCGCCGTCGTGGAACGCCAGGCCGCCGTCGCCGATAAATCCGGCGGGGATTCGGTCCTCACGGTCTACCTCGCGCTGGACCTGGATAAAAGCTACTTCGAGAGCCGGGCCAGCGCGCACTTCTTTTACACGCCGCGGCGCGATGGGCAATCCAAAGCCGGGCCGTGGCCTGGCGGTGAGAGCCGCGAGACCATCGAACGCTGGTTAGAACAGTTCTTCGCCCTCACGACCTACGAAATCTCATGCCCGGTGATGCGCGACGAGACCCTGGCTCCCCCTGGCAAAACGGGCCTCATCGTCAGTATGTTGTTCGATTACCAACTCACAAAGCACATCCAGGAGATGGGATGGTACGACGACTTCAAAGCCCTCAGCGAAGCGCACATCCTCGACACGCTGGACGCCTCGATATTTCCGGGGATCAAGGCCGCCGTTCTGGATCGATTCTCCGCCACGCCGCTCTCACTCGCCAGACTCACCGGCAACGCGGATGGCGCGATCACCGGCTGGGCCTTCACCAACGCGAGCATCCCGGCGGAACACCGGCTGCCGAAGATCGCCACGGCCGTCCGCACCCCCATCCCCGGCATCCTCCAGGCGGGACAGTGGGCGTTCAGCCCGTCCGGACTGCCCACGTCGATCCTCACGGG